>NZ_JBBEWN010000001.1:0-381766 GCF_038739695.1 Zongyangia acetica
TTCTCCATTATAGCAGCTTGGACGTTGCTTCTTGCTTAAGCTCTAAACTCCCACCGGCATAGCCGGCGGTTTTTGAAGCCCCAGCGACTTACCGCTGGGGCTTCTTTGCTAAAGCATAATAAAAAGCTGTAGAAAATTTTCTACAGCTTTTTTATTCTCATGGGAGACAAGAAAATCGCCTTTTTGAACCGGGCGCCACAGGGGTTCTTTTTCTATTCAAAAACGAATTCCCCGCCCTTTAAGATCAATTTGTCATCCAAATATAGGTCCGGCTTGAGGATAACTCCGTCCAAATGGCAGTCCGCTTTGTTGGTGCCGCCAAAGGAGGTATTGGTTCCAAAGGCGATGTGGACGGTGCCATAAATCTTCTCGTCCTCCAAAATCTGACCGCAGAGAACAGCGCCTCGGTTGGTTCCGATTCCCAGTTCGCCAAGGGTGGCGCTGTGTTCATCTTCGGTTAAGAAGGCCACCTTTTCACTCTGTTTTCCCGAGATCCGCCGCAGCTTGCCGCCAGAGATCTCCACATACAGCGGCTCCTCCAATCGGCCGATGCCTACCATAGAGCCATCAATGAGCATCTCTCCGTCACAGGCGTCCTCCCGGGGCGCAATATAGGCTTCTCCGGAGGGCAGGTTCCCTGCTTGGCCCGGCTGCTTATAAACACCGGTGCTGGCAATTCCCTTTCTGCCGTCTAAGTTCAGCCGCAGGGTATGCCCCTCCTTGACAATGGTGGCGCTTTTTGCTTGGGTCAAAAGGTCTGTTATCCTCAGGGTCAGACGTTCCACTTCTCCATAGTCAGCGCATATCGCCCCTCGCTGAAACATCTCCTCGGTGATGTCCGGCATGGTGGCGATCCGAGCGCCGGCCTTCACCGCCTGAATCCGGGCATTCGTATGGGTGAGGGACTGAGCGGTGGGAACCAGCACCACATCGGCGCTTTTCATGGCTTGCGCCACCGCCGCCGGAGGTTCCTGTCCCGATACCTCCCGGGGGAGCATCTGCATAAGCAATGCCTCTGCGCCCATCTCCCTTGCAGCCTGGTAGAGAACTCGTCCGATGTTTTCCTTCCCATCATCGGTCACAATGAGCACCTGTTCCCCTGGCCGTATTCCCATACAATCTGCCAGGATTTTTTTTGATCTCTCCAGCAGTGTCATAGCGCTTCCTCCTCACCGGCCAATTCTCTTACCACCCGTGCCAGTACTGTTCGGGGCAGCAGAACCGGCTTCCCCGTCGCCTGGTGAAAAATCCGTTTCATCTTCACCGTATAGCCGATGCAGTCCAAGATAAGCAGGTCAACATCCAGCTCGCGGAGCTTTTCCGCAGCGGACTGGATCCCCTCCATATCAGCGTAGGGAGACGCCGCTACTACATGGACTTCCTTGGCAATGCCATCCCACCGCCGAATATTCTGTTCTTTTTGGGAAATATCCGGTACTACCACGCCGATTTTTCCGCGCCGCGCCAGAGCGGGCACCAATCCGTCCAGCAGCCGGCAGGGATAAATCAAGGGGACCTGCGCCTGTAGCTGCGGTGGAAATTCCCCTGTACAGAGCATGAGAATCATCTGCACACCTTGGGCTGTCAAGGTGTCGATGGCCTCTTGCAGCCGGGGTAGAATATGCCGTTCGGCAAAGCGGACGCTGGTGCCATCTTTCAGCCGGGAAACCAAGACATAATCCCCCTGCTGCGGCTCGATGGCCCGCAGCTGCTCTGGCGTCATATGATCCAGCGCCCCAGCCTGTATCAGCTGGATATCGTCCCCTAAAATTGGGAGGATATCGTCTGTCACATCGACTCTCGGAGACTGTCCTACGGTAATTGCTCCAACTTTAATCATAGTTCTCCCTCTTTTCCATTGAGCCCAAACAGGCCGGGAGGACTCCCGGCCTGTCTTTCTTTTCACATAAAAATCGAGTCTGGCGCCTATTTCCCCTTGGTTTGCAAATGTTTCATAGACCCGTAAAGCTTTACTATACTATCAAACTCCTCTGGGTCATAAAAACTGCAATCTCCCCTGCCGTAGGCTTTTGCAACCTCCAGCATAAATCGGGCTGCTTCCTCTATATCGGTGAGGTGGCTAGCACCGGTAGCGCAGCCGGGAACGGTTGTCTGCGCTGTAATGGCCACCCCTACCACTGGAGCATCTGTAGCCGTACAGGGCTGTAGGATGCTGTTGAGATGATACAGCCCATTGCCATAGGGGGTGATATCCTGGGTGGAGAGCGCAAATACTTGGGGCAGCTGGCCTGTGGTAATCTCCATGATATCCAGCAGAGATTCGCTCACTTTGAGGATATATCCCTCTTTCACCGTCGGAGAAATGGCAAATCCCCGATGGTTGATAATCCGGTTGCCTTTGGTGGTATCCACACACAAAATGGCGTCCAGTTCCGGGGTCACTTCCTCCCGATTCACCTGGGCCATCTCCACCGGCGAACCCATAAAAGGCACCGGCTTATGGGGCTGGGTCGGCGCGTTAGGGCAGATATGCGTGGAGATGAACACATCCCCCTCCAGCACATCCCCTTTTTTCTGCATATCCAAAAGCTTTGCCGCCAGCGACAACGCGATCAGCGCGCCGTCCCCATCGGAGACAAAGCCGATCCGCTCCGGGCGGGCGCCTAGCCCTCCCAGGCGGCCAAGCAGTCCGATGGTGGGAGCGTCTCCTCCGGAGGACTTGCCACACCGGCCTGGAATCCGCACCTTAATCATATCTGTCTTTCCCTGAGGACCCTCCAGAGGATAAACCTCTACATTGCAGTCAGGTGCAATACCTTTAAGGTAGGCCATCGCCTTCTCCCCGCTGGCGTCAGCCGCATCCAGCAGATCGTAAAGCTCAATAAGCTGTTTGATGAGCATATTTTTCCTCCCTTAGTATTCTTCGGTCAGGCGGCCATAGGATGTAGGACGGCGGTCCTTGAGATAAATGACCTCTTTTTCTCTGTAGTCGGCCACCTCATCCAGATCAATCGTACAGACCAGCAATTCCTCGGTATCCACGCCAGCCTCGGCCAACAGCTTGCCGCGAGGATTAAAGACCTTGTTATCTCCAAACATGCTGCAGTTGCCCTCTACACCTACCCGGTTAATGCCGGCCACAAAGCAGGCATTTTCCAGGGAACGGGACATAAAATAGATATCCCACATATCCTTGTCCCAGATGGGGAAAGCAGAGGGGCAGAGAATTAACTCCGCACCGTTGAGGGTCAGGATTCTGGCCACTTCCGGGAATCCGCCGTCATAGCAGATCATCATCCCCACCTTGCCGAAATCCATCTCAAAAACAGGATACTCATAGCCTGGACGGAAATAATAGCGCTCTCCAGCCCATAAATGGGTCTTGTTGTAGGTGCCCATTAGCTTGCCCTCTCGGTCGATGACAATCAGTCCGTTGTAGAGCACGCCGGGGATATCACTGTTGAGGACGATGGGAGCTACCACATACATATGAAGCTTTTTCGCGTATGCCGCCAGCTTCTGGAAGGTCTCCCCTTCCGGATCCTCTGCCAGCTCGCCATAACGTTTGCCGATAATGTCCGGGCTATAGCCGGTAGAGAACATCTCTGGGAAACAGATAAGATCCACGTTTTTCTCGGCCGCTTCTTCCATATAAGCGATGGCCTTTTCTACATTGGCCGCTTTATCCATCATTTTGCAGTCCATCTGCACCAGTCCCAGTGTCATCTTGCGCATCTTTGCATACCTCTTTTCTCCTTCGTGAGAAAACGGGCTCACACAGTGAATTCTCACGGTGGACACCCGTTTTTCAAAATGGTCGACTTTCGGAATAAATTAGTCTACAAGCGGATTTTGTCTTTTCACCTTCATCCATACAAAATGGACGATAAAGCTGACGATCATGCCATCAATCGCAGGAGCTGTAGTCAGGGTAATGGGTGTATAGGTCGTCAAATAAGACACAATAGATCCAATAATCCAGGCGGTACAAGCCGGGATATTGACTTTTCTTAATCTATCAATGTATTTTTCCTCATAGTACTGAGAGTTGAAGAAATAATAGTCTGCAATGATTACTCCACCCATTGGAGGAATCAAAACGCCCAGATAATTGAGAAAGGTTGTGAAATTCTGATAGATACCGGTCAGCGCCAAAATAATACCGATTAATCCCGACAAAGCGTTGAGCTGGTATTTCTTCATTTTCTTAAAGACAACTGAAAAACCAAGGGTAGAGCAATACAGATTGTTGTCATTAGAGTTCCACTGGGCGATAAGTAAGATAATAAGAGCAATGATACCCCAGCCTAATTTGAGCATAATCTGTACAATATCCCATTCGCCCGTGGCCTGGCAGGTGATAACGCCGATGAGCATCATGATGGGAACCACAATGGCGAAAGCCATGACAGCCGCGCCCACTGTATGTTTCGGAGATTTTGCATATCGGGAGACATCCGGCGCTACAACCGCACCTACAATGAAGGATGCCACTGCCACCGAGACACCGTAGCCGATGGTAATGGGTTCACCTGAACCACGCATGTTCCAAATTTCTGTCAAGGACATGCCAGAAACGACCTTCCACAGCGATGCCAGAAGAAGGATCATAAGAAGTGGTACTGCCACTTTACTCAGAATATCTTGCGCCTTATATCCAAAGGTAGAAGATAAGATCATCAAAATGCCGCCGATCACAATACAGAGAAGCGGAGAAACTGATTGGTGAAAGACCATTTCCCATGTGGTGGCTGCTGTGTCTCCAAAAAGTCCTAATTGCACGCCAAACCATCCGAAAGATCCGAAAGCCTGGATCACTGCAATGATGATAATTGCGGCTTTTCCAAAGGTAAACTGACTGACCATAGCTGTGGAAAAACCAGTTTTCGCGCCAACAATCCCGCACAGTGATGTCACCAGGGCAAGGACTGCACCGCCAATAAAAGCTGCCAATAACGCATGCTGGAAAGTCAATCCGTCTCCCAAGGTTCCACCGGTAACAATCAGGCCCAGACTAATGCCCACGCCTGCCCAGATACATCCCATGGAGATCCAGCCTTTCCTCTGATCTGCGGGGACAGCCGTTCTGGCATAATCGTTTAGTATTTGTTCTACTGCCATAACCATTCCCTCCTCATTTGCAATACTGCATATACTCCATACAATTTTTGTCTTTTCTACAAAAACAGATGTACATCTCCCACATATGGAGTAAATAAAGTATAGCATGGAGAAATATTGGTGTCGATGTTCACTGCGAATGAAAAAAAACACAATTCATGTGCATCATGCACATTCACAAAAAATATCGCATTTTTAACGCCAGGCCAAGATTAAATAAATTCTCATTTTTTGAGAGATTGTAGCCGGTAATTTTCTCTATCTTTTTAATTCTGTTCGACAGGGTATTTCGATGCAAAAACAGTTCTTCCGCCGTTTTATTCCTTGCTCCCATATTTTTCACCAAGGTCTCCAGGGTTACCAGCAGCCTAGTTTTATTTTTTCGATCGAATTCTTGCAGCTCCCATATGGTACTTTCTACGAAGCGTCGAAAATAGGGAGAATCAGCTGTTTTCATCAATGCCTGTTCCAAACGCACATCCTTAATGTCCACCACTGTCCGTCGGATATTTGGCATCCTGCCGATGGCAATGGCGTCTCGCGCTTCTTCATAAAAGGATGGAATCTCTATGTATTCCCGGCAGGTCTCGGAAATGCCGATCGTCAAATTCATGCCAAACTTCTCTCTGATGCGTCCATGGATTTCCTGGAACGCCTCGAAGAGCTGCTGTTTGTGATAGACATCGCTCATCAAGCAGGTGAAGCTATCGCTTTTGGTAATGACGTTGCAGTGCACTCCCCGACTCGCCATGTGTTTTTTGATGGCACTGCTAATCCCCTCTTTTAGCTGCTGGATATCTTCTTCCTGTAGATGAAGGCTGGCCGCTTCGAAATCGTCTATATCAGCCACCGCAATACGCAGCGGTACACCGGGCCAGCGAAGCATCTGAGCGCGATAATCCGCCTCATCGGCAAGTTTAATATTGCCCGTCATCAGATCGATAAACAGGTTAGAATCCATGATCCGGGTATTGTCTTCCAGAACCTGCAGCTTTGCAAACTCCAAGGCCAAACTCGTGGCCGCATGGTTAAGGGCAATCAGCTGCATGTCATCAGGGAACCGCTCCATATAGACGACAAAAATATATCCGCAGATCTGCTTTTTCACAATCGCGCTGCGCGAAAGAAGACGAATACCTGCCGGACCTTTCAACTGGCGGGTAATATCTCCCCCCTGCACCTGATCTGTCAGCTGCGCGATGAGTCGTAAGGAGCCATCGGCATCCGGCGCAAATAGCTCCGCCGGTGCAAAACGTCCCTGGGCGCCACTTTGAGAAAGCACTTCGAAATTGGGGGTTGTGATGATAACCGGCTGGCTGATTAGATTGGAAAGCATCTGGGCGATTTCCTCAAAGCCACCGGAATTCAGTTCCAGTTCCATAAATTTGGCATTCATCAACTCTGAAAATTCCAGCTTGTTATTGTGCTCATCCACCAAAGCTTTCATCAGAGGGTGGGTAATATCAATAAAGGGAATGTCGGGAGGAATTTCAATCAAGGGTACTTGGAGCCTGTCAGCCAAGGCAATGGTATCCTCTGAAATGCTTCCCAAAAAACGCGTTTTGATGGCTAAGCCCGCCGCCTGCACACGGTAAAGATCCTCAATGAGCCCTGTTAATGCATCCGTGTCGTTTTTAATCGCGTACCCAGTGGTAATCAACAGTTCGTTCTTTTTTAGCCATGGGGAAATATTGGGGACTTCCATGGTATCCACCCAGCTGATCTTCTTCTGAACTCCCTGTGCTCCGCCGATAAGCTTGCATTGCGCTAAGGCTCCCACCGTCAGCGCCTGCGCAACGGTCATTTCCATTTTTTCCCCTCTTTTCTGCAAAGTACTCTTAGTTTATATTTTGATTTCTTAAAAGAAAATTCCTTTTTCTGACAAGTTGTGGTATACTATAAATAGTATTTCATATTTTTAGTCGATTGTAAAGGAGGAGGTTTTCATCAAAGTCCTTGTTCTTTCCTGTAATACCGGGGAAGGCCACAACGCGGCCGCCAGAGCAGTCTTTGAAAAGCTGCAAAAACGGCAGATTCCCTGTGAATTCGTAGATGCGCTGTCCTTGGCTGGAAAACGCACCTCCAAAGTAGTTTCCAGCTGCTATGTAGGATCCACCCGTTTGCCCGGTGTGTTCCACTTTTTATATGCCGCCGGCGGAGCCATCAGCAATAACCGCCGCAAATCTCCCGTCTATTTCATGAATCGGCTTTATCGCCATGCCATTGACGAGTATCTTTCTCAGCATGCTTTCGATGTGGTTATCACCTCCCACCTTTTCCCGGCGGAAGTGTTGACCAGCCTCAAGCGTGAGGGGCGGCTACGCGCGCGCACCATTGCCATTGCCACCGACTATACCTGCATCCCCTTCTGGGAAGAGACGGAGCTGGACAGGTATACCCTGCCGCATAAGGATCTGATCGGTGAATTCGCCGAAAAGGGCCTGCCGCGGGAAAAGCTGCTGCCCTATGGCATCCCTGTACGGGAGTGTTTCTGCCAGAAAGGAGACAAGAAATACGCCAGGCGGCTGCTGGAACTGCCCCAGGATAAACCGGTCTATCTGCTCATGTCCGGCAGTATGGGCTTTGGAAAGCTGGGAGAAATGACCGAAGCTATCCTGCAGCGTCATGGAGACGGGGTATTTGTCGCCATTTTATGCGGCAGGCATGAAACACTGCTGGCCAAGCTGCAAAAGCAATTTGAAGGCCGCAGCAACGTCCGCGCCATCCCCTTCACCAATGAGGTCAGCCGTTATATGGATGCCTGCGACGTCATATTTACAAAACCAGGGGGGCTCACCAGCACCGAGGCGGCTGTCAAAAATATCCCTTTGATACACACAAGCCCGATCCCGGGCTGCGAAACTAGAAACGCGCAGTTCTTTTCCTCACGGGGCATGTCTTTCTATGATGAGGATATCCAGCGCCAGCTGGATTTTGCCCAGCGGGTCACTACCGACCCCCAGGTTCTTGGCCAAATGCTCCATGCCCAGCGAAACCATACCAATCCCCGTGCCGCAAGCCAGATTTGCGATCTCGCCCAGCAGTTGGCGGGGCAGTAAAGGAGGCCATATGATCTGGATTTTCCTGTTTTATATTGTTGCCGGGTTTTTCTCTGGCAGCATTCTTTACAGCGCTCTCCTTCCCCGTCTTTTCTCCAAAGTGGACATCGTGGAGGACAGCGACGACCACAATCCGGGAACCGCCAACGTTTTTAAGTTGGTGGGGCCTGTCATGGGGCTGATCTGTCTGCTCCTTGACATGGCGAAAGGCTTTTTCCCTGTCTTTCTCGCCCTGACCAGCTTGGATTTTCATCGTTTCCCCTTTGCCCTGGTGATGGCTGCCCCTGTATTGGGACATGCCTTTTCCCCCTTTGCCCGTTTTCACGGCGGGAAGGCCATCGCCACCTCCTTTGGCGTGCTCCTTTCCCTCTGCCTTTACAGCAATATGGTCTGGTATCTGGCCGGCGTCTTTATCTTTTTCTCCATCGGGGTCACCATCCGCCCCCACAGCTGCCGGGTCATTGCTTCCTTCCTTTGTTTTCTTCTCTCCTGCGTTTTTGTAGTTCCCATCCGTTCCTTCGCTGTGGGCGGCGTCATCATCTCCGCCATCGTTTTGGCAAAGCATCTGTTCCCTCGGGAGTTCACCCTGTCCCAGGTCCAGATTTCTTTGTTCGGAAGGCGGAAATTTCCCAAACACGCCAACTAACCAAAAGGGCAACCGGCTGACAAGCCGGTTGCCCTTTATTTTTTTATTTACTTCCAAAGCCGGTCATAAAGCATCTCCATATCCGCTGGAGTGATGTTCTTTCGGGTGTTGGAGGGACTGCCGCTGGCAAAGGCATCCTGCGCCATCTTGGGAATCGCTTTATAAAACGCATCCCGGTCGATGCCGTATTCCTCCAGGGTGGGGATTTCCAAATCCTTCGCCAATTTTGCAATCCTGTCAATCAGCGCCCTGGCCGCTGTCTCGTTATCGGCAGCTTCATCGACGATGTGGCACGCCTTTGCCAGGAAGGCAAAGCGATCCAGCGCGCCATCCACTACATAAGATAGGCAGGTCTCTAACAGCATGGCATTGGAAATGCCGTGGGCTACGTGGAATAAGGCGCCAATGGGACGGCTCATGCCGTGGACAATGGTGACAGAAGAGTTGTTAAAGGCAATGCCGGCCTCTAGGGCTGCCAATGCCATTTCGGTGCGGGCCGTCTCATTGTCCGGCTGGCGGAATGCGGTCAGTAAATTCGCAAAGATTCTCTGCACCGCAGAAACCGCAAAGGTGTCGGAAAGCGGCTGGGCTTTCTTGGAGGTAAATGCCTCTACCGCATGGGTCAAGGCATCCATACCGGTGGCCGCTGTAATCTTGGCCGGCGCGGTCATTGTAAACTGCGGGTCAATAATGGCAAGGTCCGGCATAAGGCTGGGCCCTTTTAGGAGCATTTTCACATCGTTTTCTGTATCGGTAATAATGGTAAACTGGGTAGCTTCCGAGCCGGTTCCCGCTGTGGTGGGAATGGCCACCATCGGCGCCAGGGCGAAGGTGACATTTTTCCCCATATACTCAGTGATCCGTCCGCCTCCTGCCGAGAGCATGGCAATGGCCTTCATAGAATCCATAGGGCTTCCTCCGCCTACGGCGATGAGAAAATCGCATCTTTCTTTTTGATACTGGGACAGGCCGGTTTCAATCATCTTATCTGTAGGCTCACTGTTGATGCCGTCATAAATAGCGTACGCTGTTGCACAGCCATCCAGGACATCGGTGACCTTTTTCACATTGCCCAGCTTTACCATCACGCTGTCGGTGACAATCAATGCCTTTTTCCCCAGGCCGGCAATCGTTGACGCCGCATCCTCCAGGGCGCCGGCGCCGCTCAAAATCTGGGATGGGGTGATAAATACATGAGACATAATCAACACTCCTGACTTCTATGTTGGTATATTTAGGTGATATTTATATGACTTTTCAAGAATAATTATAGAAATCCAGGAGAAAAAGTCAATAAGCTGATAGAAAAAAGAGAAAATTCTTTCTCTTTTTCTCTTATATGGTCAAACGTTGATAAAATGATAGGGATATCTTTAGCACTTTTGAAACAAAAAGGCCCCCTCCAGGGAGGGGGCGCAAAAGCATTTATTTTTCAGTTGATTTCTTCTGGGATGCCTTATTGGGCGTTTTTGCGGCGGCAGCTGCCTTTTGCGGTTTCTCTGCCTTGGCAGCCTTCTTGGCCGTCGATTTTGCCGGAGCCTTTGCCGTCTTGGATGTTTTGGCCGCCGTCTTTTTTGCAGCGGGCTTGGATGCCGTTTTTGCCGCTGGTTTCTTTGCAGTTTTGGTGGTTCCAGTCTTTTTTACCGCTACTTCTTGCAGCATCCAGCGCTGGTTGTCACCGTCTACATCCTCCCAAATCTGCAGGAGGGCGCCGTCCTCTTTGGACATATCCACCACGTCAATGCATTTGCCCGATACCTTGCTTTTGATCTTGTAGCTGCCGTCAACGCTTTCCTCCAAAGCCCAAAGCTGATTATCCGCATCCGCGCTGTCAAATTGGCAGATCCGAACGCCGTTGTCTGTACCGGAAAGGGTGGCATCCAGGGCTTTGCCGGTGGCTTTGTTGATCATCTTATAGTATTCAT
This sequence comes from Zongyangia acetica, assembly GCF_038739695.1. Lineage (NCBI taxonomy): Bacteria > Bacillati > Bacillota > Clostridia > Eubacteriales > Oscillospiraceae > Zongyangia > Zongyangia acetica. The sequence goes on from NZ_JBBEWN010000001.1 coordinate 10,713, forward strand.
CATTGCCTTCCAGCTTCCACTGCTGGCTGTCCTCACCAGAAGCGGCAAACATGACCACCTTTTCATCCGCTGTCGCTTGTATCGCCTTGCCGCTCTCCTTAGAGATCAGTGTATAATATGTATCCAAGGCAATATTCTTTTTTGCCCTCATATAAAACGCTCCTTCACTAAAAAATTCTGAAAACGCTTATATTTATTATATCATTTCAACTTTCAATGTCAATCTTACTGATATTTCCAGTTAAAAAAGAAATCATTTCGCTTATATTTGACCAAAAATACTCCACAATGAGGGAAAAATGCTGTGCGTTCACAACAACGATCATCTCAGCTTTTGAAAAAACAAAGGGAGGAAAAATGCGGGAAAACAGCGAAAAAGCAGAGTTCTTCAGCAAGGACAGCCCTTTTCTCCCCTTGTTCTCTTGACAATGGCGATACTACAGAAGAGCTTCGTCATAGTGGGCGCGGATACCGCCGATAAATTTTGGACGTGTCCGGGCTAAAAGAATATGGGCTTTGCCAATATACTGGATGCTGATGCGCAGGGGCACCGCCACTTCCCTCAGATGCATGCCGATGAGGGTGCCGCCGATATCCAGTCCGGCGTGGGCCTTTAGATGCTCCACCGCCACCGGATGGGAGAAATGGGCATAAGCCGCGGTGGCAAAGGAGCCTCCCGCTTTGGGCTGCGGTACCACATTGACGATGTCCAGGCCGTATGCCTTGGCGCATTCCTCTTCCACGATCAGCGCACGGTTAAGGTGCTCACAGCACTGGGCCGCCAGATAGAGGTCGTGGGCCTTCACCACATCATAAATTTCCTCAAAAACCGCCGCTGCCAAATCTACATGGCTATCAGAGCCGATCTTCTGTCCGCCGATCTCGCTGGAGGAGCAGCCCACCACCACAATCTGGCCCTTTTGCAGCTTTGCGCCCTCCACCAGTTCCTCTATCGCGGTCCTGGCCTGGGCTTTTATATCCGACAACATGCTTTCCACTTCCTTTAGTTTTGCTTGTCTCATTATACCCCTCTTTGGTTTTTCTGTAAATGATTGGAGTTGCGCTAACTTGTCTTTTCCCTTGTGAGAAATCTTTGGCTATATTGCCATCTGCCCAATGTTCACGGCATCTTGTATAATGAACAGTGTAAAATCTACAGCAAAGCGAGGACGTTTATGGGGAGCTTGTTTCAAAAAAAGGGATGCAAGGCCGTTGTTTTTGATATGGATGGGGTGCTCATCGATTCGGAACCCATCCATTTTCAGGTGCTGGGTGATTTCTGTGCCCCTTTGGGCTTTTCTCTGACCTGGGAGGAGTTTACCCCTTTCATCGGCAAGGATGAGGTCACCTTTTGGGAGTGGGCCATTTCACGCTATCATCTCACAGGATCCGCGGAATCCTACATCCGCGGTTATGTGGACAGACTTCACGCTTTCTTTCACTCTGCAACAAATCTGCCCCCCATCGATGGGGTCGTTGAGCTTTTGCAGCAGCTGCGCCGGGAAGAAATTGCTATTGGACTTGCCTCTTCTTCCGCCATTGGGGTTATCCGGGACACTCTCGCCGCCCTTGGCATTACCAGTTATTTCGACGCCCTGGCAGGGGCCGATCAGGTGGGACATTCCAAGCCCAATCCCGCCGTTTATCTCAAAGCGATGAAGGATCTGGGGGTCCGGCCTGAGGAATGCGGCGCCGTGGAAGACAGCCACTACGGGATGCTGGCGGCTAAAGCGTCGGGGGCCTTCTGCGTGGCATTTCGCAACCCCTCCGCTGGAGAACAGGATCTATCCATGGCTGACGCCTTTGTGGACTCCATCCGGCAGCTGCTGTAAAATAAAAAAAGAATTGACAAGTCCCAGGCTGTGGAGTATAATATAAGCAATACATGAAATGCGCAGAAGAGGAATAGTAGGATCTCCCTTTTCTTTCAGAGAGCCGCCGGTTGGTGTAAGGCGGCAGAAAAGATGGTCTGAACTCACCTCCGAGCAGCTCGCTGAAATGAAAAGAGTAGGTGGAGCCGGAGCCTGACCGTTACAGCAGGAGGATATAAGGTTTTTTGAAAAGAAAGCCCGTATCTGATGAAGGGTATGCCCCAGGGCATAAAACCGAGTGGTACCGCGTAAGATGTAAGTCTTTCGTCTCGATGGAGATGAAAGACTTTTTTTATTGCCGAAAACAGCGTACATAACGGCCCGCACATCAGACGATACGGAGAAAACGCGCAGGCTGGCCACAGCCGGAAAGGGAGTTATGGTATGAAAAATGTAGAAAAGTACACCAGAGGTTATTTTATGCCTCCAGAATCATGTATGGACTGGACAGAGAAGGAATACATTCAAAAGGCGCCTGCCTGGTGCAGCGTAGACCTGCGGGATGGCAACCAGGCCCTGGTGGTCCCCATGAGCCTGGAAGAAAAGCTGGAATTTTTCAAGTTCTTGGTCAAAATCGGCTTTAAGGAAATCGAGGTAGGGTTCCCGGCGGCTTCTGAGACAGAATATGAATTTGTCCGCACCCTGATTGAGCAGAATCTGATCCCCGATGATGTGGTCATCCAGGTACTCACCCAATCCCGGGAGCACATTATCCAGAAGACCTTCCAGTCCCTCCAGGGGGCCAAGCGGGCCATCGTCCATCTTTATAACTCCACCTCGGTGGCCCAGCGGGAACAGGTCTTTCAAAAGAGCAAGGAAGAGATTATCGATATCGCCGTCTCGGGGGCAAAGCTTCTGCAAAAGTATGCCGCTGAGATGGAGGGCGACTTCCAGTTCGAATATTCCCCTGAAAGCTTTACCGGCACCGAAATGGAATTTGCCCTGGATATCTGCAACCAGGTGCTGGATGTCTGGCAGCCCACCTCAGAAAATAAGGTGATTATCAACCTGCCTTCAACAGTATCCCTCTCTATGCCCCATGTCTATGCCAGCCAGATAGAGTATATCAGCCGGCACCTGAAGTACCGGGAAAATGTGATTTTGTCTCTGCACCCCCACAACGACCGGGGCTGCGCTGTAGCCGACGCTGAAATGGGCGTACTGGCCGGCGGCGAGCGGGTGGAGGGCACCCTCTTCGGCAACGGCGAGCGCACCGGTAATGTGGACATTATCACCTTGGCGCTGAACATGTACTCCCAAGGCGTTGACCCTGGTCTGGATCTGAGCAATATGCCGGAGGTAGCCTCGGTCTATGAGGAAACCACAGGGATGAAGGTCTATGACCGTCAGCCCTACGGCGGCAAACTGGTCTTTGCGGCCTTCTCCGGCTCCCATCAGGACGCCATTGCCAAGGGCATAAAGTGGCGGGAAGAAAAACAATGCGATCACTGGAATGTCCCCTACCTGCTCATCGACCCCAAGGATATCGGCCGGCAGTATGACGGCGACGTCATCCGTATTAACAGCCAGTCGGGCAAGGGCGGCATCGGCTATCTGCTGGAGCAGAAGTACGGCTTCGACATGCCCAAGAAGATGCGGGAGTGCTTCGGCTACCAGATCAAAGGTGTCTCCGACCATCAGCACAAGGAACTCAAGCCCGAGGAGATCTATGGCATCTTCATGCAGTCCTTTGTCAATATGGATTCCCCTGTTACCTTCCACAGCGCCCACTTTATCCATCCCGATGACTTTGAGGCCACAGTGGCGGTGGCTGTCAGAGGGGTGCCCCAGGAGTTTAAGGCATGGGGCAACGGCCGCCTGGATGCGGTCAGCGCCGCCCTGCAGAAGGGGCTTGGGATCGATTACACCCTGGTCACCTATAAAGAGCACGCGCTGGAAACCAGCTCCAAATCCCGCGCAGCCGCTTATGTGGGCATTGTCGACAAGGATAATCAACCCTATTGGGGCGTAGGCGTCCACAACGATATTATCACCGCTTCTGTCAAAGCCCTGATCAGCGCCATCGACAACATGCTTAAAGCCCATTAATAAAAGGCCGCCTTTCTCAGAAGGCGGCCTTCTTCATTACAGTCTCAGCTCAATGGCATGGATCAGTGTCCGCAGGGCCTTGATCCTGGCAAACTTCTTGTCATTGGACTCAATGATGTTCCAAGGGGCAAAATCGGTGGAGGTATACCGCAGCATATCGTTGACCGCCACCTCATATTGGGGCCATTTTTCCCGGTTGCGCCAGTCCTCCTCGGTGATCTTCCACTGCTTTTCCGGGGTGTTCTGCCGCTCGGTAAACCTCCGCAGCTGTTCATCCTGGTCAATGTGGAGCCAGAACTTGACGATAACCGCGCCCCAATCATAGAGTTCCTTCTCAAACTCATTGATCTCCTGGTAGGCCCGATGCCATTCCTCACTGGTGCAGAATCCTTCCAGGCGCTCTACCATGACACGGCCGTACCAGGTCCGGTCAAAGATGGCAATATGCCCTGTCTTGGGCAGTCGTGTCCAGAACCGCCACAAATAGTGATGAGCCAGCTCATCCTTTGTGGGCGCGGCGATGGGGATCGCCTCATAGCCCCGTGGATCCAAGGCTGCCGCCACCCGGCGGATATTACCTCCCTTGCCTGCCGCATCCCATCCCTCATAGGCGACGATGACCGGTATCCGTTTTTTATAGATCTTGTTGTGGAGGACGGAAAGCTTCGCCTGCTGTTTTTTCAGCTGCTCTTTATAGGTTTCCTCTGATAATGTCCGGTTAAGGTCAATATCCTGAAGCTTGGGCATCTCCACCAGGGTAAACTTAGGCGAGAGGATCACAGGGCTTTCTGGCGGGAGAGGCTTGTATTCCTCCCTTTTCTGAGCGATGGCCTTTTCGATGGAGGAGACCAGGATGGTATAAATATCCGCCATGCAGCTGTTTTTGTCATGGCTGGAAATGACATGCCAAGGCGCATAGTCGGTGTTGGTGTTGGTCAGCATCTGATCCAGCACCTCATAGTATTCATCGTAGTGCTTGTTGCGTTTTAAGTCCCGATCTGTCACCTGCCAGGCCGTATTTTTGGAAGACAGCAGGTTTTCAAAGCGCTGTTTTTGATCTTTTTTGCTGATGTGCAGGAAAAACTTGATAATCAGGCAGCCGTCGTCAGCCAGCTGGCGTTCAAAGGTCTTGATGCTTTCGGTCCGCCGGGCAATTTCCCCATCGTCCACGTCCTGTTCCAGTTTTGCCACCGAGATGTCCTGGTACCAGCTCCGGTCAAAGACAGCGATCTGGCCCTGGGCGGGGATCTTTTCCCAGTATCTCCACAAAAGGGGCTTGCGCCGCTCAGCGCTGTCCGCCTCAATAAAAGAGGTCACCTTGAAATACCGGGGATCCAGATTGAGGATCATGTCAGCAATCCTGCTTCCCTTTCCCGAAGCGCCCCATCCTTCAAAAAGGATGATCACCGGCAGCTTATTGGCCTTGATGCTCTGCTGAAGGACAGAAAGCCGCGCCTTCAGTCCCTCGGCCACCTGCTTATATTCCTCTTTCATCATCATCTTTTTTAAATCCACTTTTTCAAGCATGAAGCTCCCCCCCAATCTTTTGCGATACGTTATTGAATTATGTTTATTATATCTGATTTTTTAATAGAATTCAAATAATTTTTGTCTGATTTCACCATCATTTTTGGAGGAAATCCGGGGAAAAGTCTATGCAAAACGCACAATAGGCGCTGAAAACTTCTTGATACGGCAAGATGGATAAAATTTTTTCAAAAATTCATGGTACAATAAGAAAAACATGGTGATGGGGAGGATGAACCTATGCCGGCCTATGTGACACACTGGCTGTTTGGTGACGCCGTATGCCAGCAGCTTTGCGGGGAACCGCTGGAAAAAATATTGCGGCAGCATCGCGCTGCCTATGACTGGGGGACCCAGGGGCCGGATCTGCTTTTCTTCCGCCGGGCTTATCTAAACCCTTTCAACAAGGTCATTCAAACCGGTGTACGAATGCATCAGGCCCCGGTTCCTCCCCTGCTCAATGCCTTTCTCCGCTATCTGCGCCCACGGCAGGGCACCCCAGAAGGGACTAGGTGCCTTGCTTACTTTATGGGATTTCTCACCCACTATGTATTAGACCGCTCCGCCCATCCCTATGTCTACGCTATGGTGGAGAAACGTTCCCCCTTCACCGCTCCTTTCGAGAAAAAGGGCCTACACCATCAGATTGAAAGCGCCTTGGATACCATCATGTGCCGGGAGCGTCTGGGAATCCGGGTGCAAAATTTCCCTCTATTTTTCGGCCTGCAAAACCGCCGGGTTCATGAAAATGTGGCTTCGATGTTAAAAAGGGTCATCTGGGAAACCATGGGGGAACAGATCAAAAAGCAGGATATTGTCCGCGCCTTTGACGACGCCTTGTGGTGCGAAGAATTCCTGCTCGATTCCAAACGCTGCCATCAGGGTATCGCCTCCTTTGTAGATCGCGTCCTCGTCCATGGAAGCATGGTCACCGCCATGCGCAAGCCGGAAATTCCGCCCTTTGACGCCGCCAACAAGGCCCGGCTTTCCTGGCATCATCTCAACCGGCCGGAGCAGATCAGCCATGAAACCTTTCAGGAGCTCTTTGACAAGGCGGTGCCTGAGGCCGTCTCCCTGCTCGGTGAGGCCACCGCTCACCTCCGGGCGGGATCTCTGTTCGAGGACGTTCCTATGGATAGCTTTGATCATGGGCGGCCATCTGAAAGATAAAGATAAAAATCAAAATATGGACCGGAAGATACCTTCCGGTCCATCTTATTTTTTCCTGGAGCAAACGGGGCATCGCCTGCCTGTGCTGGTGAAATGGGCAGGCGCCACCATGTATTCATGGCCACAGAGGTTGTGCCGGATTTTTACCGGCGTAAACGCATTTGTATATTCGGTCAGCACACTGTATTCTCCTCCCACCAGGTCCTCCACCTGTTTCAAAAACTCCTCCTGGGTTTTCTTTTTGCAGGGGCTGGTGCAGATATGGTCCAGGCCGCTGATGATGTGATTGGCCGTGGTCATCCATATCTCCCCACAATGGCTGCATAAAAAGGCGTTGGTCTTCCCTAGCCCCCGGCATTCTTCTCCTACAAAAGTGTATCCTCTGGCTTCTATGAGGGGCAGCAGGGCCTTAAACTTCTCCAGTCCTTTGCGGATTCTGGTCTGGGAGGTGTGGAGGGACCGCTCTTTCTTACCGCAGGTAGGGCATCCCGTCTTGAAAAGGTCCGGAGGCAGTTTATAATAGGTGGTTCCACACGTCCGGTGATGAATGGCGATGGGCGTCCGAATATCCTTATAAGGCCCAAAATCTCATAGGATTCCCCATATTTTTCCCGAGCTCTTTGTCTGATTTCTTCCAGCTTTTTGCAGTAGGGACAGGCCATATCCTTGAGGATGGTAGTCGGCGTGCGCAAAAATTCCTGTCCGCACTTTCCACAGAGAAAACGCAGCCTTGTACGGGTGCTGACATAATCGTCCAGGACAGCGAAGTCCAGCCCTTTGCCGCGAATGGCCTCGACCAATTCGTTGTGCTTGAGAAGCTGGCCCGCCTTCTTCTTTTCAATCCTCCGCTCTTCTATTTTTCTTTTCTGTTCCTCTCTCCGCTCTAACTCCTCTGCAAAACGGTCTTTTTTCTCCTCCTTGCGCCGTTTGTTTTCCTCGGTGCGGAGGAGACGGGGTGTTATCCCGTCAAACAAGCCATCCTCCTTCGCCTGTTGCAGTTTTTGGCACACGGTTCCTTGGTGCAGATGGACAATCTCTCCCGCCTGTTTTTGGGTATATCCCTGCTGACACAGCGCGATGAGCTGCAGCGTAATGGAGCTGTTGGTCTCCCTTTGCACCCTTTTCCAGTCCACCGTTTCCAGCGGATAAAAGGAAAGCTTTTTCATTACCTCTGCTTTCATCCAATCCGGATCTGATTTTCTACAGTCCAAATCGATGTATCCAATCCCCAGCTGTTCTACCGCCATCCTTCGTTTCTCGTGGTCCCTTTGCTGGATCTTCTCCAGGGAGGCTCTTCCCACCCTTTCAAACACATGCGGCACAAAATGCTGGGCCCCATGGGTCTCGATAAAAATATTTCTTTCCTGATCGTAGAAGTCGTATTTATAGTGGGTTTTCCGACCGTTTTCCTGAAATTTTACGGTATACTGGCGTACGAACGGGATCTGCATCTGGGTGAGCAGCGCATGAATATATCGTTCTGGATAGCTGATGCCGTCCCCGCAATAAGGGCATTGCACCCGCCGCCTTTGATACACGTTGTTGATATTCTTTCCCTTGACAATCTTGCCGCATTCCGGACAGTAAAAATCCGCTTTCAAATGGGTGTAGGGTGATTTTTCCCGGGGAATCGAACTGTCTACAAACCACTTGGCAAACTCCGGATCCCTTTCGGCGATAGTGGGATGGTTGCATTTTTTACAGGTGACCAGCCTGCCCGCCTTCAGGTAGCTTTCCCCCACCGGATACTGGTGGCCCTTTTCGCACCGCAGCATGTAGTATTTGCGGAGCACCCCGTTCTTCCCTTGGATGCGCAGGCTGTCCACCACCGTCATTTTGCCATGTCTCGTTTCAAATGTATCCCCGATTTCATATCCCATCCTGACCACCCCTCACCTCTCCATGGTCGTATTATAGCACATTTTTCCGTTATCGGCCCTCAGCCGGGGCATATGATTTTTGGTTGCCAGCGGCCTCACCCTCGGTTTTGTGGACACCTGCCAAAGAGATACCGAGTGCTGCCAGCTTCCATATAACCGCATTCTATACAAAAGCCGTCTGCACAAGAAGGTGCAGACGGCTAGTAAGAAGAGAGGGATTAGGTATTGTCTAGTCATTTGCCTGATGGCTCTGGCAACCTGCGCAGCTATGAGAACATGCCCACAGCTTATCAGCAGTAGCTACCCAGTTTTCCGCATATGGCTTACATTTCTGATACAGATTTTCCACATCCTCCGGCGACTGCATGTCGGTGGAGTGGGCGTCGGAATCCTGCACCATGGACCGCAGACATTCCGGATTTTCCAGCATGGGGCAGGGCCGCAGCATATTGCCGTTAAAAGGCTGTCCATGGTGGTAAGCCATAAACAACGGGGACTTCAATGCCTCCAGCAGTGTCTTGTCATAGACGCTGGAATCAGAATAGTGGATAAAAGCACAGGGCTCAATATCGCCATTGGCATTGATGTGCAGATACCGGCGGCCGCCGGCAATGCATCCCTGTACAAATTCTCCGTCGTTTTGAAAGTCGATGGTAAAAATCGGCTTGGTATTCCGGTATTCCCGGATACGATGCACCATGGTTTCCCGCTGCTCCGGGCTGGGCAGCAATTCGGGTACCGCATCGTTGCCCACCGGCATATAGTGGAAAAACCAAGCGAATTTGGCGCCTTTGGCAACCAAATGATCGATGTATTCTTCAGAACTGAGGGACCCTACATTTTGGCTGGTATAGCAGCAGGATGCGCCAAAGGCCAGCTTTTTCTCCCGCAGGATATCCATCGCCTTCATAACGGCCTGATAGGTGCCTTTGCCCCGGCGGGAATCGGTGGCCTCCTCAAAGCCTTCCACGCTGATGGCCGGTATGAAATTCTTGACCCGCAGCATTTCGTCTGCAAATTTCTCATCGATCAGGGTGCCATTGGTGAAGGCTAGGAACATACAGTCTGGATGCGCCTCGCAAAGCCGGATGATATCATCCTTGCGGACCAGTGGCTCGCCGCCAGAGAATATGTACATAAAGGTGCCGATTTCAGTGCCCTGATGGATAATGCTGTCGAGTGTTTCATAGCTCATGTTGAGCTTATTCCCGTATTCTGCCGCCCAGCAGCCGGTGCAGTGAAGGTTGCAGGCGGAAGTGGGGTCCATCAGCACTGCCCAGGGAATATTGCAGCCATGTTCTTCCATCGCTTTTTCCTGCCGTACACTGCCGATGAGTGCGGTATGCACAATAAAGTTTTCAAAGAAGGTTCTCCGTACTCCAGGATCAATATCGCTCCACAGACTTTTGATTAAACGGTACCAGTTATTATCGGGATGCTCGATAATATCGTGGAAAACCTTGCGCTGACCGACAAAGAGGTTCTCTTTATCAAATTTATCTGCCCAGTCTAACAGCTTTGGCAGGCTCTTGTCCGGATCTTCATCCATATAATGCAGCACCTTTTTAACAGCAAAGGCCTGGAGATTTTCTTTCATATTTTTCTCGCTCATGCCGATTCGTCCCTTTCTGAATTCCTTTTTGGGTTTCAATCTTGAGGCCTATTATAAAAGAGGAATGGACAGATGTCATGGGACAGATAAAGCTCGGTGGGAAAAAATGAGACAAACTGCAGAAGTGTTACCTTTTTGGACAATTTTATCCTTTTGTCCCTTTTTTTCACACTAGAAATCGAGTATCTTTATAATATATAATTTTCTGAGCAAACTGATTTGCAGGAAAGGTGTTGCCTCCCATGAAGAAAGACATGACTAGGGTATTGGTGGAATCGGCGATCCGCAGAACACTAAAAAATATACAGCAATCACCAAAACGTATGACGCGCAATCTCATCGACCTGGGGCTGCAATTCTCCCATGGAAGATTCCAAACAAACTTACTAAAGCAGGCGCAGAAGATGTTGCAGGATCAGCAAAGCGCATATTATGATCTTGTCAAAGACCTTTCCGCAACGGTGGATCATGATATTATCGCCACCTTTGGCGTCAATCTGGGCTATAACAGCTGTACAAAAGGCGCCGTGGTGATCCGGGATATTGAGGATGAAAAAAAGTTCAACATTCCCTGGGCTCTGCATGTATTTATTAACCAAGAAAAGCTGGAAACACAGCCGGATTTCTATCCTTCTCTGTTGCAGCAGGCAATGAAATTGGGGATCTATACCTATCTTTTCTATGTCACCGGGGATGCTGAGCAGGTACTCCCCATCATCAAAAAAGAAGCGGACTGCGCTTTTATTCTCTTCCTCCATGGACATCAGATCACCCCTTCTTTTATCAACAAAATAAAAGAGGTCAAAAATGTCATGATTTCCATCTATGCCGATGAGGATATGGCGTCTGCCTGTCAAAAGCTTCGGGACGCGAGACTGCTTTATGCAGTGAATCGGCGTTATACGGAGCAGGATAAGCAAAATATTCTCAGTGGGCAATGGCTGCGTTCTGTCGTTCCGTCTCATCCGGCGTTTGCCTTTCTGCGTGCGGATTTTGCCTGTTCGTCCCAGTTGGAGCAGGAAGTTTATCAATATGTGACAGATGTTCGTGATCAACAGCGGTATCCGCTGATTTTCATGGATATCAAATACGATACACTGAGGATCGACAGAATTATTTCTGACGGAGAGTGTATGGTGGGATTCGATGAGGATGGGAACTTGCGCACCCATGAAGGTTTGCGGCAAGACAAGCAGTACAATATCTTCTTCCATCCGCTGGAAGAGATTCTGCAAATCACCTCAAAAAAGCTAGGGCCCCTGCTGTCTCAGCAAAGCATGGTTCATCTCGCAAGAAAATAAAAATAAGGCGGTCCTCCGCTGTCAGCTGCTCCCGCCATATTTGAGAAGGAAATCAATGCCATGAAATCAAAACTCAGCCAGTATATATCAGAAAAATTTTTCTCTGTATGCCTTGTTCTGTTCCTGCTATTTACCACTGTTTATACTGCTTTCCGCACCGAAAATGCTGTATGGCAGCTGTGGGGCCTACATATTTACGGAGCAGTTGCGGTATTCTATCTCCTTCTGTTTTTCCTCTCATGGTTTTTCCATCGCAGCGGGCTTTTCCTCCGATCCGCCGGTTTTGGATACGTCTGGAGGGGAGCCTGTTCTGTTTTCTGTTTTACTTTGTCCTCATCCTTTTGATCTGCGATGCTGCCGCAGTGGCGGTCTTCTTTTTTCATAAGAATTCGGTGGTGTTCGCAATTTCCTGGTGTTTCGCCACTGGAATCAGCCTGGGCCTTGTGGCCTACGGAATGGTTCATGCCCGGCGTCTCAAAACAGTTCGTTATGACGTGCGCTTGGGAGAAGGCAAAAAAGATTACCGCATGATTTTGCTCAGCGATTTGCACATCGGGGCCTTTGTCGGCCTAGGATATATAAAAAAAGTAGTCGACAAAGTCAACAGCCTTTCCCCCGATATGGTGGTAATCACAGGAGACATCTTTAACAACGGTTATGCGGAAGAATGCGGATCTCCTGACGCGGTTGGGGCGGTACTCGGGACCCTTCAGACCAAGGACGGCGTTTATGCGGTATTGGGCAACCATGATCCGGCCTATTCCGATGAAAAGATGCGGTGTTTTTTTCAAAAAGCGAATATCCGGCTGCTATATAACGAACTCCTTCCCTTTCCCTTTTTTACCTTGGTGGGGCGAAACGACCTGCTCCATTACAAACAATATTCAGAGGTTCGTACTCCCCTCAGTGAATTATTGCGCAAAAAACCAGAGCAAAAGCCGCTCATTGTTTTGGACCACAATCCAGATGGCATTGATGAGGCCATAGAAAATGGAGCAAAACTCATTTTATGCGGCCACACGCATCGTGGGCAGATGTTTCCTCTGACCTTCTTGACCCGGCTAGCCTATGAAAAAAATCATTTTTACGGACATGCAGCCCTAGGGGAAGCCCAGACTGTCGTTTCAGCAGGAACAGGATATTTCCAGCTGCCGGTACGTTTAGGAACCAATAGCGAAATAGTAGAAATCGACTTAAAATTGTAAATGCAGGCTGCTGGACCCACGAAAAAATCCGAGCAGCAACATAGAAAAACACAAAAGGTTGGCCTTGCTCTCCGTTGGCCAACCTTTTATAATGAGGCGGCAACACCGGCAAAACCACCTATCCGCAAGGGCACCGTAGAAAGGTCGAAAACCATCGGCATGGCTTTCTTTTGTAGGTGTATTTTTATGAACTAAATGTAAACATTTTGAGGGAGCATGGCTTTTGGCTTGACTCATTTGGATTTTGAGATAAAATAGTTTGTTGTAAAAACAGTTCTATAAAAAACTGTACTATTAAAAACCATGAATGGGGAGGGACTTACCGCATGCACCGGACAAATACGCTTTTATCCAACATTCGGCGGATCATCAAGCTGTATGACAGCATGCTGAAACCTGTCTGCGATCGGCATGGTCTGGCGCCCATCGAAGTCACCATCATCAGCTTCCTTTTCAATCATCCCGGCCGAGATACCGCCGCAGATATTGTTGAGTTTCGGATGCTCTCAAAAAGCAATGTATCTCAGGCGGTGGAAAGTCTCATACAGAAATCTCTGTTGCAGCGCCGGCAGGATACGGAGGACCGGAGAAGGATCCATCTGTCTCTGACATCCAAATCCGCGCCCATTACCCATGAAATTGAAGCTGTGCGGAAGGAGTTTCTAAAACAAATCTTCCGGGGCTTCACCGAAGAAGAAATAAAACAATTTGCAAAATTTAACGAGCGAATTGCTGAGAATACAAAAATAGTTGGGGAAAGAGGAGAAATCATATGACAGAAGAGAAAGATTTTCTGGGAAAGGAACCGGTAGGCAGACTTCTTTTAAAATTGGCCCTTCCCACCGTAACAGCGCAAATCATCAATATGCTGTACAACATTGTTGACCGCATTTACATTGGCCATATTCCGAAGATTGGCGACATGGCGCTGACCGGTGTTGGCGTTTGTATGCCTTTGATTATGATTGTAACAGCATTCGCCGCCTTTGCGGGATATGGCGGCGCGCCTAGAGCCTCTATCCATATGGGAAGAGGTGATCACGATGCAGCAGAAAGGACAATGGGCAACTGCTTTGTCGTACAGCTCATTATTTCTGTCGTTCTAACAGCGGCGCTGCTGATTTGGAACCGGGATTTTCTCATGGCCTTTGGAGCCAGCGAAAACACCATTGCATATGGCGTCGAATACATGAATATCTACGCCATGGGTACCCTTTTCGTCCAGATGACTTTGGGAATGAACGCTTTCATTACTGCGCAGGGCTTTGCTAAAACTGGTATGCTTTCGGTACTGATCGGCGCAGTGGCCAATATTATTCTCGACCCCATCTTTATTTTTGGTTTTCATATGGGTGTTGCGGGTGCCGCCTGGGCAACCATCATTTCCCAGGCAATGTCCTGTGTATGGGTGCTCCTTTTCCTCTGCGGTAAAAAGACCCATTTAAAACTCCGCAAGAAGAATTTTAGGCTGGAGAGAAAAATCGTCCTCCCCAGCCTGGCTTTGGGCTTGTCAACCTTTATCATGCAGGCCAGTGAAAGCGTCATTTCCATCTGCTTCAACTCCTCCCTGCTGCGTTATGGCAGTGATATTGCCGTTGGCGCCATGACCATTCTGACCAGTGTCATGCAGTTTGCTATGCTGCCGCTGCAAGGATTGGGACAGGGAGCACAGCCCATCATCAGCTACAATTACGGTGCACGCAATCCTGATCGGGTAAAGGCTGCCTTTAAATTGTTACTGAAGGCCAGCCTCGTCTACTCTACCCTGTTATGGGCCTGTGTCATGGTCTTCCCCCAAGCATTTGCCGCTATGTTTACCGATTCCCAGCCACTGATTGCTTTTACCAAAACCGCTTTGCGAATCTATATGGCCTGCCTGCTTCTGTTTGGTATTCAGGTTTCCTGTCAGATGACCTTCACCTCACTTGGTAACGCCAAGGCATCTATTTTGGTGGCGGTCATGCGGAAATTTATTCTGCTGATCCCATTAATTTATATCATGCCCCTGATCTTTTCTGCCGATAAAACCACCGCTGTTTATATGGCAGAGCCAGTTGCAGATTTCTTAGCTGTTTCTTTCACCATCGTACTCTTTACTTTCCAATTCCGGAAAGCTTTAAAACAAATATCCGGGCCTTCGGATGACAAAAAAGCACTGCGACAAGGCTAAGAAGGTTGTCTGCTGCCAGTCGGAGATATCATCTAAGAAAAGTAGCCAGTTAAAAAGCATCGCTTTAAACAAATGATTCATAAAGGGAAAGAGCTGTCTCATCATCGAGACAGCTCTTTCCCTTTACTACTTGCTTTTTTTATTTTTTCTTCCGGTTCGTCTGAAAGCTTCTGAAGTATCGTGTCTGAGGTCCGCAGCAGGCAGTTTTTCAACAGCTGGGTAAACTCCTTTGCCGGCATACAGTCTTTATCCAGCAGCCATCGTTTGATGGCGCACAGGAAGGCATCCGCATAAAAATTTACATAAAATGCAAGCGCGTCGTCCCGTCCGAAGATTTTCTCCATATCTGAATCCACAATGTCACGGAAGTATTCTGAAAAGGAATTTTGTCCATCTACACTGAGCGTCTTGCGGTAGAAACTGCGGTTATCATAAAAATAGGCGCAAAGATCCTCTAGCAATTCCCATCCCGTATTGTACCCCTTTTCTTTCAGCACAGCCACACATTCCGTATAATAAATCCAGTTGACCAGGTCATATTTATCCTTAAAATGATAGTAAAAGCTTTTACGGTTCATATCACAGGCCGCACAGATATCGCTGACACTGATCTTGGAGAAGGACTTTGTCTCCATCAACTCCTTCAGAGCGGCTGCCAGCACCCGCTTGGTGATATTCGAATCCGGCAAAAGCCCACCTCCTGTCCATATTTATTATGTCAATATATCATAAAAGCCCGAGAGAATCAACAAAAAAACCGTTTTTCCCCTCTCTGCTTTTGGGACAGATTCGTCTAAGTGTCCCAAAAAGTAACACTTTTTTAAAAGCGGGAAAAAGTGTAACAGGATGGCCTTTTGTCCAATGACAGGGCACCGGTGGGCTGATAAAATAATAACATTAACATACGGCAGGAGGAATCTTTGTTGACACCCCATTCTGCCCACTCTTGATGTTCCTCTAGAAAAGGGGCTTGGCAGGTCACAGGCCTACCCTCAGCTTTTGCAATATACGGTGGAGAATAAATCATCGAGACGAAAAAGAGAATTAATCTCGAGCAATCTTTTGTAAAGCCTAGATAAAAACAGAAACAGGTCCAAAAAGCTCTCTATGGCCTGTAACCTGATAAGTCATCAGCATTAAGATGTTGTATCTCACATCATAAAAGGAGGGACGTATGGATAAGAAAACACTGAAGACCTATCTATTGCTAATATCCTTTACCATCGGGCTGGTGTTGATCGCTGTGCATTTTGAAAAGATCATCAGCGGAATCAGTATCTTTCTCCAGCTTTTGACCCCATTTTTTATAGGCATTATCATTGCTTTTGTCCTCAACCGTCCCTATGAGTGGTTTTGCCAGCTGTATGGCAAGCGATGGGGGCTAAATTCTCGAATATCGCGGATACTGGCGATTATTACTGTATATATACTGGCTTTCGGCGCAATTATCCTGCTGATCTGTCTGGTGGTACCGGAACTCATCCGAAATTTATCCCTATTTGCAGGAAGTGCTGATCAGTATCTATTAGATGCGCAGGCAGCACTCAACGGATTCACCGAGCAGCTGAATCTCCCGCCGGTGGATTTAAGTGCTCTGATCGATACGGTCAGCCGCTATCTGGGAACACTGTCCAATGCTATCGAAGAGATGATCCCCCAGATCATTGAGGTAACCGGCAGCCTCATATCCGGAGTAATCACCGGTTTTATCTCCATTGTATTGTCAGTCTATCTTCTAAGTGGTAAGGATCAACTACTGAAACAGCTGCGGCGGACATTGAAAGTATATCTGCCCAAACGCACCCATTCTTTTTTTGGCAGACTCTACCAGATTGTTGCCCAGGTCTTTGGTGACTACGTGGCCGGACAATGCAAAGAAGCTGTCATTCTAGGTGTCCTCTGCTTTATCGGCATGATGATTCTACAGCTGGATTATGCAGCCCTGATCAGTTCAGTCATTGCTGTTACTGCTTTGATCCCCATGCTCGGAGCATACATCGGAGGAGCCGTTGGTGTAATTCTCTTGCTGTTTATTTCTCCTGCAAAAGCGTTGATTTTCCTCATATTCTTGATCGTTCTTCAACAGGTAGAAGGAAATCTTATCTATCCGAGAGTTGTTGGGCGCAAAATCGGCCTGCCAGGTCTTTGGGTCCTCGTCGGCATTACGGTAGGCGGCGGATTATTCGGAATATGGGGGATGCTGTTGGCGGTTCCTGCTACCACCGTCATTTATCAGGTACTAAAAAGAGACGTAAAAAGGCGTGAAGAAGACAACAGTAAAAACAAAAATGAACTGAGCGTTCAAATGCAATAAAACAGAAAAGATCACAGATAGTCTCTAATCCGATACGTAATAGGATGCATAATAGAAATCTTTTTCTCTATTTCCCACTCATTTTTCACAAAAAAGAAAAGACCGATCAACGGCTTATCTTCGCCATTCATCGGTCTTTTTTTGGTCCGAGTGTAATTATAAGACTTAAAGAAATCCAGTTGTGTCAATGGTTTGCAGGCCGTCAGCAGGAGGTTTTATCTTATACAGTACGAGAAATCACTTTTACCTTCGTGATCACATCCCGCAGACGATCTTCTCCAACCATATACTCTAATGCATCATCTGCAGTTTCACAGACTTTCTCGGTTTCAGGTCTGTTCGCCACATAAATGGTAATTTTGTTATTTGTGCCATACCGAATCACGCCGTAAGTGATACCCTTCCAGACAAACTCAATTTCGCCGCCCCAATGTAAACTGCGCTTGAACTCACTGATCGTTTCAAAATTCAAACTTCCATCTGGAATGACGATCATTTTTTCCATAGAAAA
The DNA here is from genome assembly GCF_038739695.1 of Zongyangia acetica. Lineage (NCBI taxonomy): Bacteria > Bacillati > Bacillota > Clostridia > Eubacteriales > Oscillospiraceae > Zongyangia > Zongyangia acetica. The sequence continues at coordinate 28,323 of NZ_JBBEWN010000001.1, forward strand.
CAGCCTCCGGTATTGTTTGAACTCGGGAGCACCATTAGGATAATTGATGGGGGATCCCGGCTCTGGATGTTCATCAGGATTATTCCAATTGATTCTATGGTCGTGTGGATTTGAATGCTTATCGCTCCGACCATGATCTGTTTCGTGACGCTCTATTTCTGCTCTGCCGCTATCACCGATTTTTGTTTTGAATGTTTCACCATTCTTCATTACAGTCGTTTTGATTTCACCAGGACTTCCTAAAAATCGCTGGTCCTGTGGCTTATTCGGGTTTGGTCTCCATTTCCCACCATAGGCGCTTCCTCCGCCTTTTCCAATTAAGTATGGCTCTATTGTATTACGATTCCCGCTTGATCCGCTATTAATTTTAAAGGCATCTAAATCTTCGCGATGGAAACTACATTCATAGTTCATGTGCCGCCAGGAGCTGCGCTCATAGTCCACATAAATAATATTTCCCTGCATCTCGGGGAACGGTGTGTTATAACAGATGATCTTCTCCGGCTCGATGCGCCGCATCATCTCGTTGTAGCCAGCCATGAACCACTCTTTTTGATTCTGACGGTTGTCATGTTCGGACGCCATATAGGTAGAAACCGCCACCACGCTGGCTTTTTCGATCCCCTCAAAGCAGAAATCAAACGTGGATTCATCACCCCAGTTGACGGTAGGAATCACACGAATCCCTTTGGAAGCCCAGTAAGCGCCGCACCAGCGATTGCGAAATACATTGTAAAGCTGCATGACAGGCGCCATCTCCAGGTACATACTGAAATCCGGCGACAGCACCGCACGGTAGCGGGACAGCTTTTCGATGTCATTGTCCGGGTTCTTCCAGACCCGTTCAAAGCGATAGTCATATAGGAAGAAGTGTACCATGCGGTCAGGGTGATGCTGGTCCTCCAAGTGGGTTTTGTCAAAACCGATTAACAAAAGATCATCAAAGTCTCCGGGCTCTTCTTGGAACTTAGGAATGATGGGTATTTTTAACTTTCCTTTGCCGGGAAACTGGTTGCGAAGCAACGTCTGACTGGTTCGGTAGTTGTAGTTTTCTTCGGTCATATGGAACCTCCTGTATGTAGTAAGGAACAAATCCTTCTACATACAGGTTCCCAAACAACGAAAGTTGCACATTTCTGTGCAACGACATGAGAAAATTTACAAATTGGTAATAAGAAAAGACCGACAAACGGCTTATCCTCGCCATTTCTCGGTCTTTTTTTGGTCCGAGTGACAGGAGTCGAACCTGCGGCCTCTTGAACCCCATTCAAGCGCGCTACCAAGCTGCGCTACACCCGGAATTACCTTTAATATTATATATGATCCTCCTGAAAAAAGCAAGTAAAATTTGAGAAAAATTTTGATTTTTTTGAAATGTTAATTTACATTATAAAGTTGATATTTTATCCATAATTTTACTAGTTTATTTCTGTACATAATTGGAATCATAACATTAATGATATCCCGCAGCAAAAAATGGGCAGAAAGGAGTTTCTTATGCAAAATCCTTTAAAGATGAATCAGCAGATCAATGCTCTGGAAAACGATCCTCAGATGCAGCAGTATTTCAATACGCTGCCCAAATATGTCCAGGAAAACATCAAGCAGTCTGGAGCAAAATTCAGCAACCTAAATGAGCTGCAGCAATGCGCTCAGAATCTGACCCAAACACAGCAGTAGATAAAAAGCGGGGCAAAAGCCCCGCTTTTTATCATCATTTCAATAATCCCTTGATCCACCGATATATTTTCTTGAAGCCATTTTTAACCGCCTGCCAAATGCGGGACAGCCAGTTGGCTTCTGGTGCAGGTTGGTCCGGAAGATTGGGATCTTCGGGCTCGGTAGGCTCTTCCGGGGTATTTGGTTCTTCGGGCACAGTGGGCGCTTCGGGCACATTCGGTTCCTCCGGTGTCTCCGGCCCTTCAGGCTCCTCTGGCACATTGGGTTCCTGGGGCTCGATGGGCTTGGGGAACCCATTGAGCCCTGCGCCTTTGATAATCTGCGCATAGTCCTGATAGGCATAATCCATGTCCACATCGGTGGAAATCCCCTGAACACGGCCACCAGACGTATATTGCCACATGCCATAGGGACCATCATAGGTCACAACGGAATTATATTGAGCGAGCCACACATCATATTGACTGAGCTTGCTTACGTCAAGAATACTGGTCAGCCAATATTTATTGGAATAGAGCATGACATAATATCCGGCATCCTGCACCGTCTTGAGAAAAGCCGCGGCGATATTGGTCAGCGTCTCCTTTCCCAGGTTTATCATGGCGTTATCCTCTATATCCAAGGCCACTGGATATTCCAGCCGATAGGGTCGGATGACAGAAAGCAGGTATTTCGCTTCCTCCATCGCCTCCGCCTGGTTTTTAGCCCGTGTATAATGATAGGCGCCCGCAGGGACACCTGCGGCCTGCGCTCCGGTAATGTTTGCTAGCGCTGTTGTATCTGTAGCTAAAATGCCATCGGTACGGCGCAATGTTGTCCGGATCATGGCAAATTGTATTCCCGCCGCTTTGACGTCTTTCCAGAGGATATTTCCCTGGTATTTCGAAACATCAATTCCCTGTATCATTTTCTTCCCTTCCTTTCTGGGGGTATGATCTTGAGTGTCTCTCCCCCTTTATCACTATGCATTTTCCATCTACTTGGTGAGGACAACTGTCACCCATACAGTAGGCTGGGCATACATTATAAGGAATCCATCTGCAATTGGGGTCGTTTTTTCGTCCCCGGGAAAGAAAGTGTTCCAATGACCCTGTTTGAATTTATCGAGGAGATTGTAAACAGGCTGCGGGATTCAGAAAAAAATCATTATGGATACTTCTATAAAACTGGCGGCCTGTCCATTGAAACTCCCCAAGAAGCGATACGCTTTGACAAAAGTGGTTGTGTCTCTCCGGAAATATCCCATCATAACGGCTCCATCCAGCTCCAGACACCCGGTATCTACCGCGCAGACTATATAGTAAATCTTCCCTCACACCTTCAAATCGATACCGTGTTTTCCCTAACCCTAGACGGAAAAATACTGCCCGGTTCCCGCACATCCGTCCATAAGTCGGGGGATGACAGCCTATCCTTAACAGGGCAGGCGATCTTTCCCTCCTGTCTCCCTTGTGTTTTGCAGCTTTGCAGTCAATCGCCTTTTCAGTTTGAGGGCCAAGAGGAGTCGATAAGTGTATCCCTGTCTGTTCTGCGGATTTCAGGTCTCCCTCCCTCCGGCCTATCCTAAAATTGTTTTCCGCTTTTTTGCGGTATATGCATAGAGTATGGTGCCAATGGGCAGAATAAAGGAGAGCTGGAATGGAAAGGAGAAGTCTCTTTGAGGCATTTCCTTTGATCCCAGCATAAGCAAATTTAAGGAGGCCGTCAATATGAATAACCAATTTCAGGCAAACGAAAGCATTAAATGTACCGTGCAGCAGTGCGCGCATCACTGCCAGCAGCAGAACTACTGCTCTCTTGACTGTGTTACCATTGGTACCCATGAGATGAATCCTACAGAGGATCAGTGCACCGATTGCAAATCCTTTCAGCTGAAACAGTAACTTTCACTGTATCTCTCCCTCCTCTGGGACCCCTGACGGGGTCCTTTTCTTTTTATTTTCACCCCGTCGGTTTTTTTACATAAAATAGGGTATCCGCGTTTATAAACCACCGAATGATCCAAAATTCTGCCAAAAGGAGCGATACCCATGCCCAGCATCTATCTAAGCCCTTCCACCCAGGAGTGGAACCCCTATGTCACCGGAGGCACAGAGGAGTATTACATGAATTTGGTGGCCGATGCCATGGAACCCTATCTGCGTGCCAGCGGCATCGCCTTCACCCGCAACACCCCAGACATGACCGCCGCCTCCTCTATCCGAGCCTCCAACGCCGGCAACTACGATCTGCATGTGGCGCTGCATTCCAACGCCGCCCCTGCCGCTAACGCAGGAAATGTCCGGGGCGCGGAAGTCTACTATGCGCCGGGCAGCGTCTACGGCAAAAAGGCCGCCGAAATTATCGCCAAGAATTTAAAAGCCATCTATCCCCTGCCTGACCGGGTCCGGGCTTTGACCACAACCAGCTTAGGCGAGGTGACCAAAACCAAGGCCCCGGCTGTGCTCATCGAATTTGCCTATCACGACAATGTGGAGGACGCCAATTGGATTAAAAATAACATCAATGCCATCGCCCGGAATGTGGTCCTCTCTCTGACAGAATACTTTGGCCTCCCCTTTATCGCCCCTGGGCCCGTCCGCCAGGGCACTGTTTCGGTGGGTCAGGGATCCCTCAACATCCGTTCCCGTCCCACCACCTCTTCCCAGGTGGTGGCCCACGCCTATAACGGCAATCCCATCACTGTCTACGGCCGCTGGAAGGACTGGTACAGTGTTAATTATAACGGGGTTACCGGTTTCGCCAACGCAAACTATGTGAAAGTATAGGAAAAGCAGCCTTCCCGAAAAAGGAAGGCTGCTTTTCATTGCTGCTTTTCGTATTTTGCAATGCGCAGGTCCTGCCGAAACCACCCTTTCCAGCGGCTGACAGAGAGTTTTTTTCTGAGCGAATCACTTGGCAAAGATGCTTTTGAGCCATTTGATGTCCTCCGGCGTCAGACAGCCGGTGACGCACAGCAAAATCAGGTACAAAAAGGCGGAAGACGCGATGAGGAAGATGGGCGCATCCAAAGACGGCATAAGCTGGATGCCCAAAGCCGGCAAAGCTACAGCCAAGCCGATGCACAAAGCGGGCTTTAAGATGGTATCCGCGAGATTGACCCGGAAGCTCGTTACCTTGATGAGCCTGTGAAGGCTCAGGGCAAAGTTGATAATCTCGCTCATGTAAAGGACAAAGACATAGCCCTGAATTCCCGAAACCGGCAGGAGAAACCAGACCAGAATCAGGGTCCCGGTGGAGTCGATAATATTATAGCGCATGGAACTTCGCTGCTCATCCAGTCCCTTGAGCATGGCGTCCACCGCGTGATCAAAGTACATGATGGGGATGATCAGGGCAAACAGCCGGATATAATCGGCATAAAGGCCGATTTCATCGCTGCTGGAGATCAGCTCTCCCACCTGGGTGGAAAAGCAGAACATGATGCCTGCTACTCCCATGGAGAAAAGCAGGGTCATCTGGGACATACGGGTCACCATGTAGTTAATCCGGATATTGTCCTTGAGGTTGTCGGCTACGGCAAAGCATTCGGCCAGCTCCGGGACGATCAGGTCGCAAAAAGAGAATAAAAAGGCGGAGGGAAACAGGATCACCGGCAGCACAATCCCGTGGATGGCGCCGAAGGCCGCATAGGCTTCGCTCTCCGAGACGCCGAACTTCCGCAGCTGGATGGGAACCAACAGATTTTTCACCGTCAGGATGCCGGAGCGCAGATTGGCGCTCATGGCCACCGGCAAAGCGATGCCGAACATCCGGCGGGTGATGCCCTGGGATGCCCGATCACACTTTTTATACCTTCTGGCGTCCATCTGGTACATAATAAAGGAGAAGAGGAAGGAGAAAATTTCCGAGATGACGCCAGCCCAGACCATGCACAGACAGGTCTGCTCCAGCCCGCCGGGGGAGAGCACCGTCAAGCCCACAATGGTGAGGAAAATCTTGACAAACTGCTCGGCAATGCGGATGGAAGCGTTTTTCACCACCCGCCGCACCGCAGTGAAATAGCCGGAAAGCACCGAGGACATGGCAATACAGGGCAGGCTGATGGCCAGGGTTTTCAGCGGCAGGACGGTCTGATCGTTTTGGAGCATCTGCAGCCCAATGGCGGGCGCCAGCTGATAGAGCAAAACCGCCGTCACCGTGCCAAAACTAATACTGTAGAGAAGGCATTTGCGCAGGATTTTTTTGAGGTTTGGATGTGCGCTTCTCCCCATCTCCTCTGCCACCAGCCGGGTAGTGGCCAGATTGATGCCTCCTGTCGCCAAGGTGATGGAAAAGCCGTACACCGACATAATCAGCTGAAAGACGCCCATCATCTCATTGCCGATTTTATTCCCCAAATAGACATTAAACCAGACGCTAATGCTGCTCATCAGCAGCGATGTAATGGTTAGAATCAGGCCGTTGAGCAAAAAAGCCCGGAGTCTTTTCATATATTTCACCGTATCTCCTTATTTTCCTTGTAGAAATATATGAAAAGCTGTCAGCCGTTATGAAGCAAAGAGGGCAGGCTCCCAAAAAATCTGAGCCTGCCCTCTCTATTTTATTCTTCTCCCTGGGCCAGCGGGCCCGCTTTGGAAAAGGCGTCTACAATTTCCTGCTGGGTCACTGTGCGCTGGGGTTCAAAGTTGCCGTCAGCCAGCGCAAACACACCGTTATCCACCATAATCTGGACGATGTTCTGGTTTTCACACTCCTCCAAATCCTGGATGGGCGTTGCGTCCTTCCCCTCAAAGTCCCCCATGAGGAAAATCGCCTGGGCCAGCTCCTCCCGGGTCACCGGATCCTCCGGACGAAAATATTCCTTTTCCCCGTCCTTCTCCCAGTCCAAATAGCCAGAAACCACGACCGTTTCTATGGCGTCAAAATCCGGGTCGGTCCACTCCACATCTTCAAAGAGCCCATAGGTATGGCCCTTATGCTCCTGCTGATAGTACCGTGAGGAGGTCACATAGATGGGCAGATGGGCTGCTTTGACCATAATGTTGGCCAGATCCCGCCGGGTAGCGGGCTGATCTGTCTCATAATCTTCCAGGCTATCCATCACCTCGGGATAGAGATACCGCGCCAGCTCCCGCACCCCTTTATAAAAGCGGAAGGTAGGGGAGGAAATGATCTTCTCATTGATTAGGTAAACTCGGCCATCCTTCACCGCCTTGATGGTGTCAAATCCCGGGCGGATGGAGATGCTATGGACCGTTCCCCCTGCGTTCATGGCGCCGCTCTGGGAGACATAAACGTCGATTTCATCCGCCAAGGAGAGGATGCGCTCCTCTCCGAAGGGGGCGATGGAGCTGCCCTCCTTCACAGGCTCTACATCCTGGGCCACATTCTCCCCGCCTGCCAGGGCGATGGCGTGAGCCGGCATGGAATCCGGGGTAATGGTGCGCAAATTCACCTCGGTGGACTCAAAAAACACCTTCTGCTTCTGGGTGACAGTGGAGGTCAGCTGGGTAATCTCGTCCAAGTTTTGATGAAATTCCTCCAGCTTCTCCTTGGCCGTCTCCTCTTCCCCTACCAAGGCGCCCAAATGGGTGATATATTCATCGAACAGGTCAAAACTTTCGGGATAAAGGGAAACTACCGTGATTCCCGCATTCTCAATCGCTTTGACAAAATCAGGGGCTTTGTTCGTAATAAAGGGGCGGATCAGCACCAGATCCGGCTGGGCGGCGATGACCTTTTCCGGATCCGACTCATAATCGTAAACGTCCAGAAACGCCGCTTCCGGAGGATAAACAGAGGTATCATTGACACCGATGACCTTTTCTCCCGCACCTAGGGAAAACAGGTTTTCTGTATGGGCGCTGTAAAGGGAGATGATCCTCTCACAGGGCTGATCCAGCCGGATCTCCCGCCCCTCGTCATCGGTAAAGCTGATGGCCGCCGCCCCGCCCTGCTGGGAAGCGGAGGTCTGGGAGGTTTCCCCTGATGTTTGATCTGTGCCGCAGCTTGTCAGAACTCCAAAGGACAAAACCGCCGCTAAGAGCACTGCCAAACCCTTTTTGAAAAGATGTCTCATAAGTTCTCCTATCTGCTGTTAGAATACAAAATTATTCCTCATCGATGGCCTGCTGGACGTGGCTGACATAGATTTCCCTGATTTCAGGATATTCACCCAGACCCTTGAGGACAATATCCACCTCATAGCCCGCCTTTTTAAACTCCATCTTCCAGGAACCCTCTTCATCGCTGGCCATGTCGTTGGTGGCGTGATCTCCCGCCACGATCATCAGCGGCGCCAAGATTACCTTTTTTGCCCCCAGCGCCTCTACCTGCTTTTGCACCTGCTCCAGTCCCGGATAGGATTCCACTGTGCCCACAATATACTGGCTGTTGCCCTGATCCTTAAGCGTATAGTCCAAAGCGGCATAGGCGGCGTTGGCAAAATGTTCCGTACCATGGCCCATGAGGACTACCGCCTCATCATCCTCACTTGTGGGGACATTTTTCACCAACGCCTGCGCCACCAACTGGTAATCCTCAGCGGAGTTAAGCAGCGGCGTGCCGAATTTAAGGGTCTCAAAATTGCCGGCAAAGGCGCTGACCTCCGCCACCATGTCGTCGTATTCCAGCCCATTCATCACATGGGTGGGCTGGCAGATAACGGTGCCAAAACCGTCGTCCACAAGGCGCTCCATAGCCCCGGTCACATTGTCGATTTCCAGGCCGTCCCGCTCACCGAGCTTATCGATGATGGTCTGGCTGGTGAAAGCCCGCCGCACTTCATAGTCAGGGAAAGCGTCGGCAATTTCCTGCTCGATGGCACCGATGGTCTTTTCCCTGGTATCGTTATAGCTGGTGCCGAAGCTGACCACCAAAATCGCCTTTTTATCCGGGTCACCCTTTTGTACCGCCTCGCTGCTCCCATTTTCCTGGGAGGAAGAACTGCTACTATCTCCCGCCGCATTACTGGTGGATTCGTCTTGGCTCCCGCATCCTGCAAATAGCACGAGGCACACAAGCAGGCTCATCAAAATCAGTGCTAACTTTTTCATTGTTCTTTCCTTTCTTGTCATGGGGCTTTCATCTATAAAATAAAGAAGCCCTTTCCCGGATACACTTCGGCTTGTACATCAAATACCTGTTGGAAAAACGATTCCGTCATCACTTCCACCGGCTTTCCCTGGGCCACCAGATGGCCCTCCCGCAGCGCCAGTACCCGGTCGCTATAGCGGTAAGCCAGATTGAGGTCATGATGGATGCCGATCACCGTCAAGCCTTCTGTCCGTACCAAGTTTTTAATCAGCGCCATCATCTGCATCTTGACGCTGATATCCATGTCGGACATGGCCTCATCCATCAAAAGAAGCCTGGGGCGCTGCGCCAATGCCCGGGCCAGCGCCACCCGCTGCATCTCTCCCCCAGACAGCTGGGTCACCAGCTTCTCCGCAAAGGGGAGGGTGCCGGTGCGCTCCATGATTTCTGTCACCTGCCGCAGGGATTGGTCGTCCATCCGCTCAAATCGGGCCCTGTGGGGATGCAGCCCCAAAAGGACCATTTCCATGCAGGTGTAAGGGAAACTGATGCCCTCATTCTGATGGATGACCGCCAAATGACGCGCTCTGCCCCGGATATCCATTTCATAGATATCCCGCCCCTTGTAGTAGGCATTTCCCTCTTGGGCCCGGCGGTTGCCGCACAGGATCTCAAAGAGGGTGCTTTTTCCGCTGCCGTTAGGCCCGATAAGAGACACATACTGCCCGGACTCCACCGAAAAGCTAATGTCCCAAAGCACCTGCCGTTCCCCATAGGAGAAGCTGATCTCTTGGGCCCGCAGCAGCTCTTTTTCCGTCTGCGTCATCAGAACACCCCCTGTCCGCCCCGCCGTTTGATAAAGACATAGATAAAAAACGGGCCGCCGATGAGGGTGGTGAGAACTCCCACCGGCACCTCACTGACCGAGAGAAGCCGGGTGGCATTATCCGCGACCGAAAGCAGCAACCCTCCCAATAGCCCTGAAAGGGGCAGCAGAAGGCGGTTATCCGACGTCAGCCAGAAGCGGAGCATATGGGGCACCACCAACCCGACAAAGCCGATAATGCCGCTGACTGCGACACAGGCCGCCGTAATACAGGAGCCTAAAATGAGGTAGAGCAGCCGGATCCGGCCGGTGTTGACCCCCAAATTCCGGGCACTCTTATCACCCAGCACCATCACATTAAGATCCCCGGCAAACCCAAAGGCAATGAGGCTTCCCAACAGCACCACCGGCGCTACAATGGCCACATCTCCCCATTCCCGGGAGGCAAGGCTCCCCATGAGCCAGAAAACGATGGCGCTGACATCCTCGCCGGCCACCATCTTCATAAAGCTCAGCCCGGAAGAGAGGATAGCGCTGACAATGATTCCGGCGATAATGAGGTTGGAAGAAGCGATCCCTCCCCCTTTCTTGGAGATGAGGATGACCACCACAAGGGTGAGAAAAGCAAAAAGAAAAGCCATGGCTGTGGTGGAAACAACAATGCCCGCGGTAAGGGCCAGCAGAATGGCCAGAGACGCTCCAAAAGCCGCCCCGGTGGAGACGCCCAGCGTGTAGGGGTCGGCCAAAGGATTGCGCAGCAGGGACTGAAAAATCACCCCCGCCACCGAAAGACCCATGCCCACCAGAATACCGCATAAGATCCTGGGCAGCCGGATTTCCCAGACAACGGCTACCTCGTTGGCTCCATGAACTGCCAGACGTCCGGCATCTCCTGTAATTTTCCCCAAGAGGATGTCCCAGGTCTCAGCAAATCCCAGGTTCATGGCTCCCATCCCTACAAATGCCACCAAAAGCAGCAAAATAGCCGCCAGAAGCAGGGCGCCGATCACAAGACAGCGCCGTCTTTTTGTCCGATAGCTCCGGATGCTGTCCTCCTCCAAGCCGCCGGGCTTTTGGTTTGTCTGATTCTTTTTCATGCAAATAACCCCGCTCGCTGTGTCTTAATTTCCCCACAAAGCCATCTCCCCCATGCGCCGGCATCCCAAGGCTTTTTGCAATAAAAAAGCCCTGCTTCCATGAAAAGCAGGACACCAGAAGATAAGCCTATCCAAGGGGGCAGGCTTTGATTTTAAAAACTGGCAGGCTCTTTTTCACCGAAAGATTCTTCCAAACAAACAAAAGCCGGTCTTCTGACTTCTGTCCAGAGCCTGCGCCTTCCCAGAGATTACTCCAGTGGCATCATAGCGGACCCCGATGGCGGACAGTTACAGCAGCGGCGACTGTGCGGGACTTACACCCGACTTCCCATTCGCTTTTGTCGTTTTTCCTATGAAATTATCGATGTATGTCTACATCATAGCATGTTTATATGAAACTTACAAGAAAAATCCTCTATCTTTTTCCCATGCCATAGAGCAGGGCATTGACGATGGCGGCGGCTACATTGCTGCCGCCCTTTCTGCCCCGGGCCACAATAAAGGGGACATCCGCCTGCATAATTAATTCTTTGGCGTAGACCACGTTGACAAAGCCTACCGGCACGCCGATGACAAGCTCCGGCCGGATACGTTCCTCCTGGATATGCTCATACAGGCGGATGAGGGCTGTGGGCGCGTTGCCGATGGCGAAAATCAGCGGCTTTTGAAGGGAAAGGGCCTTATCCATACTGGCGACGGCGCGGGTCGTTCCCTGCTCCTTGGCGGCCTTTGCCACATCCTCATCAGACATAAAACAGTGAACCTGTCCGCCCAGGTCCCCTAAGCGCTGTTTATTGATGCCAGCTTTGGCCATCTGGGTGTCGGTGACAATGTCCGCGCCCCGTTGCAGGGCCGCTCTTGCCTTTTCTACCGCCGATGGAGAAAAACAAAGGGTATCCGCGTAGTCAAAATCTGCCGTGGTGTGAATCACCCGTTTGATGACATCGGCGTTTGCGTCATCCAACCATCTGTCTCCCAGCTCCTGGGCGATGATCTCCATGCTGCGCCGCTCGATGTCCTGCGGCAGCACATGCTCCATTTCTAAATTCATTCTTCTATCCCCTTTTCCAGGATATCATAGATGCACTTCATATCCAAATTCTCGCGGATCGCATCGGCCAGCAGGTCATACTGCTGTTCCCGATAAGCCGCTGTGTCCATGACCGTTGTCTCTGCCGGCAGTCCTTTTCTGCGGCAGAGGGCTCCCACAAAAGCGCTGGCCACCTCTGTCCGGTCAAAGAAGCCATGGAGATAGGTGCCATAAACCGATCCGGAAGAACAGCCGTCGGTTTTCTCCGCCTTTTCCCCGTTGCATCTCTCAATCCGGCACAGAGCCCGAAGCCACGGCACCTCACTTTGGCCTATGTGAATTTCATAGCCCTCCACCGGGCAGCCGCTCAACGCCTCTAGAGGGCCATGCACCCGCAGCAAACGGCCCTGCACCTGGGTGCGTACCTTTTCTCTTCCAAAGACGGTGGTCATGGGGAGCAGGCCCATGCCGTACATCTGCCCGCCATATTCCACCTCGTGGGGATCGCTTAGGGTTTGTCCCAGCATCTGATAGCCGCCACAAATGCCAAACACAATTCCTCCCCTCTGAGCGAATTTTTTCACAGCCGCCTCCAAGCCGTTCTGCCGCATCCAGAGGAGATCCTCCATGGTGTTTTTGGTGCCTGGGAGGATCACAGCGTCGGGATTACCCAGCTGCTGTACCTTGTCTATATAGCGCACCTGTACACCGTGGATACGCTCTAAGGAGCCGAAATCGGTAAAGTTGGAGATCCGGGGCAGGCGGATCACCACAATGTCGATGAGCCCCTGCTCCTTGTTCTCCAGCCGCTGGGAGAGGCTGTCCTCGTCGTCAATATCCAGATGCAGATAGGGCAGCACCCCTACAACCGGGCGATGGATCAAATCCTCCAGCATTACAAGACCGGGCTTTAAAATCTCCTTATCCCCCCGGAATTTGTTGATGATAACGCCTTTGACAAGCTTCTTTTCCTCCGGCTCCAACAGCTGCATGGTGCCCACCAGGGAGGCGAAAACGCCGCCCCGGTCGATGTCGCCCACCAACAGCACCGGCGCTTTGGCCATTTTGGCCATCCCCATATTGACAATGTCGTCGGCTTTCAGGTTAATTTCCGCTGGACTTCCAGCCCCTTCCAGGACAAGGATGTCATATTCCCTTTCTAAGGCGTGATAGGCCTGTAAAATGGCGGGTATCATCTCTTTCTTACGCTGGTAGTATTCCGCCGCCGTCATGTTGCCCACCGGCTTGCCTCCTACAATTACCTGAGAACCCATCTCCCCGGTGGGCTTGAGAAGGATGGGATTCATCAGCACCGACGGCTCTATTCCCGCCGCCTGGGCCTGCATCACCTGGGCTCTTCCCATTTCCAGCCCCTCCGCAGTGATAAAGGAATTGAGGGCCATGTTTTGAGACTTAAAGGGCGCCACCCGGTATCCTGCCTGATGAAACACACGGCAAAGCCCCGCCGCCACCAGGCTTTTTCCGGCATTGGACATGGTTCCTTGGATCATAATCGCTTTCGCCACTCGTTCATTCCCCTTTCCTTTGCTCTGTCACAAGCTCTACAGCCCTTTTTCCCGAGAGCAGCCCTAAGTTTCCTTTGACCCCCATTTTTCGCAGGAAAAAGGGCTGTGGGTGAGACCTATGCTCCCCTGTGGCAGCCATGGTACTGTGGTCCGAACAGACCAGCAGCGGCAGTTCTTCTCGCAGGAGGAGGGGACTAACTACCTGCTTCCCTACCCGGCGGAGAAATTTTTCCTTTTCCTCCCGGTTTCTCCGGTGGGAGGCCTCGTCCGCTCCGTTGAGATGGAGCAGAACAAAATCATACGCTTCAGACAGCCGGGCTGCCATACCGGCTTTTTCCGCCAGGTCGGTGTCTACATCCCCTGTGGCGTGGCTTGGGACAAACAGATCCATTTGCATCGCCTTTGCCAGCCCCTGCACCACATCGGTGCGACAAACAGCCGCCCCTTTTAAGCCGTGGAGGGAAGAAAATCGAGGAAGGCTGGGAGCGCCCGCTCCATCCCAGGGGAGGACCGCCGCATGGCCCAGAGGGGCCAGCGCCTTTTGGCTTTTGGCTCCGCAAACGGCGAGACGCTCCGCCAGTCCCCCTCCTCTGGGCAACAGGGCGGACAGCGGCTCTCCCAAATGTGCGTGGGGGCGATAGGTACGGATGTTCTTCAGCTCCCGCGGATCCGCTTTCACAATCGCCAGAGCCCGGTAATCCTCCAAGGGGAAAAACTGCATCCCAGCCTCTCGGAAAATCGGTGCTGCCATAGTAAAAGCCCGCCTTTTCTCCGCTGCCGTCAGCCCTTCCCCGCAGGAAGAGGCAAGGCGTCCCTCCCCATCCAGCGTTACCAGGTTGCAGCGGAAAGCCGCTTCTCCCTGCGAGAGAGGGATGTCTCGGGCGGCTGCCTCCAGCGCCCCACGGCCCTGGGGGATACGGGAAGATGAAACTCCCAGCAGGGTCAAAACGCAGGGAAGGGTGTCCACAGAAAAGCCCTGAGGGCAGGTGCAAAAGGCGCCGTAAGCCCCCCGCTTTCCCATCTGGACAAGCTCCGGCGGATAAAAAGAGGGAATATCCCCCATGCCGTCTACAATGACCATGACCGCGCCCAAGATATCCCCTCCTTTTCTCTAGTTTTGCGCCTGTTCTTTCAGCGCCGCCAGCAGCATCTGGTTTTCCCGGGGCGAGCGTACCGCCACCCGGTAATAGCTTTCATCCAAGCCCGGATAATTGCCGCATCCACGGATCAAAATGCCTTTCTCCTCCAGTCGGGCTTTGAGATTTCCCTGTCCCGGAGCTCTAAAGAAGACGAAATTGGCTTTGGAGCCATAGACCTGCCATCCAAGGGAGGCAATTCCCTCTTTTAAGCTCTTTCTCTGGGTACGGATAAGCTCTTTTGTCCGGATCAGATAATCCTTTTCCTCCAGAGCAGCCAGACCCGCCGCCTGGGCCGGGATGCTGACGCTCCACGGCTGGGCGCATCGCTCCATAGCCCGGCATATCTTCTCCCCGCACAGGGCGTATCCCAGCCGCAGTCCAGCCATGGCATAAATCTTGGTAAAGGCCTTGAGAATGAGAAGATTGGGGTACTGGGCAAGCTGTCCCACCTGGGTGTAAATTTCAGGTTCCTCCAAGAAATCGCAGAAGCACTCATCCAGCACCACAAAAATATCCTGTTCCCGGCACCTTCGGAGAATCTTTTCCAACAGGGAAGGCTCGATGACCTCCCCAGTGGGATTATTGGGGTTGCAGAGAAAGAGAAGGTCGATGCCGGCGGTCAGCTTGGGAAGAATCTCCGCGGTGAGGGAAAAGCCATCCTGCTCCCGCAAAAAATGGCAGGATGTTTCACACCCTACGACAGCCAGCGCTTGGGCGTACTCGGCAAAAGAAGGGGCCAGAAGCAATGCCCGCCGGGGATGCAATGCCAGCACAGCCCGGAAAATCAGATCCGCCGCTCCGTTGCCGCAGATCACCTGAGAGGAGAATACCCCTTCTTTTTCACTGATGGCGGATGTCAGAGTCCGGCACAGGGGGTCAGGATAATGTTCACATTCCTCGATTG
Source organism: Zongyangia acetica (assembly GCF_038739695.1). NCBI lineage: Bacteria > Bacillati > Bacillota > Clostridia > Eubacteriales > Oscillospiraceae > Zongyangia > Zongyangia acetica. The sequence continues at coordinate 43,503 of NZ_JBBEWN010000001.1, forward strand.
CTTTCTTTGCCGCCGCCACTGCCGAAACCGGCATCCCCAAGGGGTTAATATTGGCGGAAAAGTCTAAGATCTCCCCTGAAAATCGCTCTCTGGCCGAATAGATATCCCCGCCGTGGATCATCGTTTTCATTAAAATCCTCCTGTAGCCAAGATCAGCAGCGCCTTGGCCCCGCCCAAAAACAGCAGGGAAAGAATCGCTGTCGTTAGCATCAGCCTGTTGGCCCGCCGGATATCCTGGGTCTCCACAGGCCGCAGGGGATCCCCGATGGTGGGCTTTCTGACCAGGACGCCAAAATAGGAAGCGTCCCCCGCCAGCTGCACCCCAAGCGCACCGGCACACACCGATTCCGTTTGGGCGCTGTTGGGGCTTTTATGCTGGAAGCGGTCCCTTCTCCAAATTTTCCATCCGTCTTTGGCCGAGTAGCCGGGCAGTACCGCCGCTATTATCATCAAAAGAGCCGACAGCCGGGATGGGATAAAGTTGACAATATCGTCCAGTTTGGCCGCCGCCCGGCCAAAGTCCTCGTACCGCTCATTTCTGTAGCCCACCATCGAATCCATCGTGTTGGCCGCTTTGTAGAAAAATCCCAGGACACCGCCCCCGATAGCCATGTAAAACAGAGGCGCCACCACCCCGTCAGAGGTGTTTTCTGCCACCGTCTCTACCGCCGCCTTTGCCACCTGCTCCCGGCTGAGCTTCTGGGTATCCCGCCCCACGATCATAGAAACTTTCTCTCTGGCCAGAGAAAGGTCGTCTTGGCAAAGGGCGTCATACACCTTCATACTCTCGTCCCGCAGACTTCTGGCGGCCAAAAGCTGATAGCACATCACCGTCTCCACCGCCAGGCGTAAAAAGGGAGAAATCCGCTGGCACAGGAGGAGAATGACCAGAGGGGCCGCAGTAAAAATAAGCAGCACCAGTATGACCATAACCCTGCCGGAGCTTCTTCTGCCCTGGGGTGTATCCGGAAACCGAGGTCGGAGGGCCTTTTCCAGGCCCGAGATCGCCCTTCCCATCAACCGCACCGGGTGAGGCAGCCAGTGGGGGTCGCCAAAGATCAAGTCCAACAAAAAGCCCAAACACAGGGCGTAGAGGGAAATCACCATGGCCTTTCCTCCCCGATTTTTTCTACAATCCGGCAGCCTTCTGCCACCAGCCCTCCCCGGCCAAGCTCCACCAGATAACCGCCGCAGTTTTCCACCTGCCAGTGGTAATAATCCTGTCTCGGCTGTCCAAACCCGGAGAGGATGGCCATGATGGTGCCGCCGTGAACCACAAATGCCGCTCGCTCAATCCCCCTTGTCTGAAGCGTCTCCACCGCTCTGGAAAAAGCCCTGCGGCAGCGGGCGCAAAAGTCTTCCCTGCTCTCCCCGCCGGGAAAGGGCAGAGCCCCTCCAGAGGAAAGCCATCTCTGATATCGAGGATTTTCTTTGAGTTCTTCGTAGTTTTTATACTCAAACTCCCCGAAATCGCATTCCCGGAAGTCATTTTCTACCCGCTGATTCTGCCCCGGAAAGACAAGAGAGGCTGTCTCGCGGCAGCGGAGGAGGGGACTTGTCCAAACCTCCTGTACGCCGCTTTTTCCCAGCCTGACTCCAAGCCCCTGTGCCAACAGCCTGCCTTGCTCGCACAAAGGCTCGTCAGTGCGCCCGATATATCGTCTTTCCAGATTGCCTTGGGTCATCCCATGGCGCAAAAAATAGATGTTCAACGCTTCTCCTCCTTGAGGGTGGTGGCAATGCCACAGTATACCCGCTGTACCTGCCGGGCCTGCTGGGCCAGCTTACAGCAAATCCGTCCGGTTTCCTCCCGCCACTGGCGCTGGAAAGGTTCTATGGGCACAATTCCGCAGCCAACTTCATCGCAGAGGATGACCATATCCGGATTGCTCTCCATAGCTTCCACAAGTGCCGGCCACGGATCCCGTCCTGCTTCCAGCTCCCGGCGCACCCACCGGTGAAGCCCGTCAAAAATCCGGCAGCGGCAGATATCCTGAAGGGAGCAGTCTCCCCCATCCACTACATCCTCTTCCCCGCAGCCGACAAGCTGAAGGGCATAAGCCCGCTTTCCCTGGCCCCTGCCTCCCACAATCAGACGCATTCCACTTCCTCCTTCAGAGCTTTTGGGCGATGATCACCGCCGCTAATATCACAATTTCGCAAAGCTGCAAAAAATAGCCTGCAAGGTCCCCGGTAATGCCGCCAAACTGACGGCGGCTCATCACAAAATAATAAAGAAAGCATCCGCCGCTGCCGAGTAGTGCCAATGCGCCTGTTAAGGGATCCAGCAAAAGCATGCCGGCAGCGCAGAGAACGATCAGGCAGAGCATCACCGCCGCCACCCTTTTCTTCTGGGCGCTTTGGGAAAACGCCGCCAGCAATCCCCGACTCGCGCAGGGGAAGGTGACCACCGAAAGCCCGCTGAGGCACCGGGACAGGACAAATCCCAAAGCCATGACGCCAAGCTGGGGAAAACACATCTCCATCTCGCTCCACAGCCCTAGGGAGAGGAGCAGGTAGGCGCCGCAGCCCATGAGGGCAAAGGCCCCCGCATGGGAGTCTTTGAGGATTTCCAGCTTCTTTTCTCGAGGCTGGTGGGAACCTAAGGCGTCACAGGTATCGCAAAAGCCGTCGAGGTGGATGCCCCCTGTGACGAGAAGGGGCAGCACTGTGGCCACTGCGCCAAAAAGCAGAGGACCGATGCCTACCAGGTTCCGAAGCTGTGCCCATCCCAAAAGCAGCGCCCCGATAATGAGTCCGATGAGAGGGAAAAAGCACATGGCGTAGCGCATATTTCTCTGGCTCCACTGAACCTGGGGCATGGGGATGGCGCTGTAGGTGGAAAATGCCACCACCAAACAGTCCCAAAGATTCTTCACCGTTTCTCCCCTCCCTTGTGGATGATGGGGATACCGCAGACGACCTCTGCCACCTGATCGGCCCGCCGGGCCAGCCAGGCATGGACCTGGGACATCACCCGCAGATAGGCTTCGGTACCCTCATCATAGTCGATTCCGTCAGAAAAGACATCGTTTGTGACCACTATAACCTCTTTTGCCTGGCGGCAAAGGTTTTCCACCCCAGATGTGATGGCCTCTGCCGCCAGATTCCCCGCGCCCTGGGGGGAGTAGAGCTCATTGGCCGCCAGATTCCCCACGCACTCTAACAGCGCCCCGCACCCTGCTGGAAGGCGAAGTTTTGCCAGCGAGGTAAAGCACTCTATAGTTTCAAAACCTTTTCCCGCCCGCTGGGCCCGGTGGCGCAGGATCCGCTGTTGGCTTTCCTCCCCTGTGGGCAGCATGGTGGCGATGTAAATTTTTCTTTCGCAGCCGCAGTTTTGAAGCAGCTCCTCCCCATACTGAGATTTTCCGCTTCCGGCGCCGCCAATGATCATGGTCAGCATAGTTTCCTCCTACTCGGATAAAGGCTGATAAGCCTCCACCGCAATGTCCTCAAAGGTGCTCATCCCCTCATACACGGCCAGGGCCATATCCAGGATGGGCAGAGCCGCCACAGCGCCGGTTCCCTCTCCCAAGCACATGTTCGCGGTAAGGAAGGGGAAAAGCCCCAGTTCTTCCAGTACCAGATGGGCCGCCGGTTCCTTGGAGACATGGGAGGCCAGCATATAGCCGGCGGCGTCCGGGCAAAGCTTCGCCGCCGCAAGGGCGGCCACCCCAGAAATAAATCCGTCGATAAGCACGGGGATACGGCAGGCCGCTCCCCCTAAGAATACGCCGCAAAGTCCTGCCAGATCCAGCCCTCCTACCTTAGCAAGAACATCCAGAGGGTCGCTGGGATCGGGATGGTTGAGGGCGATAGCCCGGCGAATTGTATCCTTTTTTCTACGCAGCCCCTGGTCGGAAAGCCCTGCTCCCCGGCCGGTCATCTCTTCTACAGGGCGTTGCAGCAGCACCGATGCCACTGCGGCGCTGGTAGTGGTGTTGCCGATTCCCATCTCTCCTGTGGCCAGGATGCGGTAGCCATCTGCACCGCATTCCTTTGCCAATCGGATACCGGTCTCGACAGCTTGTGCCGCCTGGGCTCTCGTCATGGCAGGGCCTTGGGTCATGTTATGGGTCCCCGCCATCACCTTGGCCTGGATGAGTCCCTGGCCCTCCACCGGCCGGCTGACACCGATATCTACAGGAAACACCTGAGCGCCTGCCGCTTTGGCCATCTTGCAGACACTGGTCTGGCCGGTACACATATTCTCGGTGACGATGGCCGTCACCGAGCTATCCGTCTGGGTGACCCCTTCTTCCACTACGCCGTTGTCCCCGCACATGACGATGACGCCACGCTTTTGAAGCTCGATCCGGGCGCTGCCCGTCATGCCGGCGATCTTCACTACGGCGTCTTCCAAAAGCCCTAAACTGTGCAGTGGCTTTGCAATACTATCCCACCGACGCCTGGCCGCTGACATGGCCTTTTCATCCAAGGGTGTAATCTGTTTCAGGGTCTGTTCTAACATCATATCTTGCTCCTCTTTTCAAATGCAGCGCATCTTTTCAAAAAGCGTCGGGCTGTATCCGGATTTCCGCCTAGGTGGATGTGGGGAAACCCGGCAAACAGGGTGTCGGAGACGTGAATACACTCCCAGCTTGCCTGCCGGGATGCCTTATAGGCCGTACAGCCCCGGCCATTATCAGTGCTGTCATAGTAGTGAAACTCATGCGCCGGAAGGGATTCTCCCTTCCCCAGCAGCAGGCTGTCCTCATGGGAAACCAAAGTCTGATAGCCAAACCGCCGCAGCCGTCCCGTGGGAAAGCCTCGGCCGGGGAGAACCCCCGCCATAGGATATTCCTCCCCGTCCTCTCCGGTCAGCGACTCTCCCAGATAGAGAAAGCCTCCGCACTCGGCAATACAGGGCATGCCATTTTCTATCGCATGGCGGATGCTTTCCCGCATAGAGGCGTTTTGAGAAAGCTTCTGGGCATAAAGCTCCGGATATCCCCCGCCTAGGATGAACCCGCTGATTCCCTGGGGCAGGGCTTTATCCTCCAGGGGAGAAAAGGGGACCAATTTCGCCCCCATCCGAGCCAGGCAATCCAAGGCGTCTTCATAGTAAAAGCAAAAGGCCCTGTCCCTTGCCACCCCAATGGAGACCGGCGCCGCCAACGCTTGGGGGATTTCCTCCCAGCAAAGGGGCGGGGCCTGGGCCGCCAGTTGCAGGATGGCTTTTACATCCACCGTCTGGGAAAGAGCTTCGCCCAGGCAAACCAGCTTTTCCCGCAGGTTCTCCACCTCGTCGGCGGTGACAAGGCCCAGGTGCCGGCTCTCGAGGGCACAGTCCGCAAGCTTTGGCAGATAGCCCAAAACCGCCACACCGGTCTCCCTTTCCACCTCGTCCTTGAGCTGGGGATACAGCGCTGGGGACAGGCGGTTCAAGATCACTCCTACGATGCCGCTGTCCTCCCGAAATCTTGCAAAGCCCGACACCAGGGCCGCCACCGAAAGGGACATCCCCTTGCAGTCAACGAGCAGGATCACCGGGGTTTTCGTCACACGGGCCACCTCATAGCTGCTGGAGCGGGTAGTAAGCCCTATGCCGTCATAATAGCCCATGACGCCTTCCAGCACAGCGACGTCGGTTTCCCCTCCATTTTCTCCCAGGCACCGTTTTACCCCTGCTTTCCCCAGGAGAAACAGGTCCAGATTGCCCGAGGTTGCGCCGATGACCTTGCGGTGAAACATGGGATCAATGTAATCGGGCCCGCATTTGAAGGAGGAGACAGAAAGTCCCCGGGACAAAAGAACCTGCAGCAGTCCACAGGTTAGGGTGGTCTTTCCTGACCCGCTGGAAGCCGCCGCGATCATGATTCTAGGAATCCGTTTGACCTGCATCGTCCTGCCTCCTTTCATGGATGAGCCAGGCCCTGGGCTGTGATGACAAACACGGGGTTCTGCCCCATCATCATGTGAGAATTTCCCGCCTTTTTGGCCTTACTAACGCCTATCTGCACAATCTCCGCCTCATCAAAGGGAAGCTCTGCCAAAGCTTTTAGAGCTTTGCCCACCGTCTCTAAGGTGATGGCGGTCAAAACCACCCTGACCTCAGGATTTTTCTCCTGTAAAAGGATCAGGATTTCTTTCAGATTGCCGCCGCTGCCTCCGATAAAAGCCTTGTCAGGGGTGGGCAGCCCGCTGAGCGCCTGGGGCGCTGTCCCCTCCACAGCTTTGAGGTTCCATGTCCCCGACTTTTCCCGGTTTTGCCGAATGAGGGAGATGCCCTCCGGATTTTTCTCCACCGCGTAGACAAACCCCATGGGCGCCGCCATAGCGCATTCCACGGCCACCGAACCGGTGCCGGCGCCGATATCGTAGACAATATCTCCGGGCGCTATCCGCAGCTTGGACAGGCAGATACTGCGCACCTCTGACTTTGTCATGGGCACGCTGCCCCGGAGGAAAAACTCATCCGGCAGCCCTGGCACAGTTTTGACCGGCTTTGTGCCCTCCCACTGGGCCAGTAAGACCGCCAAAGGGTCAAACTCCCGGTCAGCCAGCTCCTGGGCCCTGCCTGCTGTTATCCTTTCCTCGGGATAGGAAAGCCGCTCTCCCACCCAAATTTTGCACTGGCCCAGTTTCCAATTCACAAGTTCCCGACAGATATCCTGTGCCCTCCAGCGGCCGCCGGTGAGAAAAAGCACTCTTTCATGGCAGAGCACCTCCCCCACCGGATTTGCCTGCCTTCCGTGGGCGCTGACCAGATGCACATCCTGCCAGGGAAGCCCCAATTTGCCGCAGAAATAGACGGGGCTGCTGATGCCGCACAAAGAGATGAGCGCATACTCTTCTCCCATCCGTTTGCGCAGGGCATCTGCACCGCTGTAAAAACCGATATCCCCCGAAAAAACCACCGAAACCGGGTCGAACTGCGGGTTCTCCGCTATGGCAGCACACACCTCGTCGGTAAGGGCAGCCCTTATTTTCGGCGCTGTGAAGCCTTCCAAGGAATCGATCAGCCGCTTTGCCCCAATGATGCACTGGCTGTGCTCCAAAGCCATACGGGCTTCCGTAGTCATATTCTCAGGGCGGCCCATTCCTATGCCGATGAGATAAATACGGCGTTTCATCTTGCTTCCTCCCCGATCCATTTTCTTTCCTCCAGCACCGCCATCAGCTCATCCCAACTGAGCCCCCGCTCCCGCGAGGGACGGCCGATGACCACAGTTTGTGCTCCCGTTTGCCGGGCCGCTTCCATTTTTTCAGGGAAGCCCCCGGCTTTGCCCGAGCGCTTGGTCACCAAAATACGAATATCCCAGCTTTTCATCACCGCGGCGTTGAGCTCTGTGGAAAAGGGGCCCTGCATCAGAAAAAGATGGCTGGGCTCCAGATTCGCCTCCCGGGCGGACGCCAGCGCTTCTGCGCTTGGCAGCGCGCGCAGATAAAGCCGCTGGCGGGGAATCTTTGCAAAGGCCGGCAGCTCTTTGGTTCCAGTGGTCAGCAGGATATTGCCTTGGGTTTCTTCCAGATGCCGGGCTGCCTCTTCAGCCGTTGCCACCTCCAAAGAGCCGGGCATCTCCACATCCTCGCGGAGCAGCCGCAGACAGGGGGTCTCTGTCTTTTGGCAGGCGTTTTGAATCCTTCGGGATACCTCGACAGCATAGGGATGGGTCGCGTCAATGACACAGAAAAAATCATTCTCTCCCAGAAGGGTTATCATCTCCTCTTCACACAGCCGTCCGGCAAGAATCCGGGTACAGGGGACATCCCGTAGCAGCTCCCGCCCATAGCCGGTGGCCACACTGACTGTGACCTGTGCTCCACGGCGGCAGAGTTCTTCTGCCAGCCGATGTCCTTCCTCTGTGCCGCCAAACAAGAGTATCCCTGCCATTTCTTAGCCTTCCTTTCCTTCCCGCTGCAAATAACCCCGGGGGGTCACCATCCTGCCCTCCACTACCCGGGTGGTGGAACTGCCCACAAACACGGTGGTGAACATATCGGCCTCGGCGTTTCTCAGCTGCTCCAGGGTCAGGATCTGGGCCCGTTCCCCAGGGCGGCCGATGTTTTGCACCAAACCGCAGACCGTTTCCGGCTTCTGGTAGCGCAAAAGAATATCGCACGCCCTTTGCAGATAGTCAGGCCGCAGATGGCTGGCCGGGTTATAAAGGCAGAGGACAAAATCCGCCTGGGCCGCAAAGGACAGGCGCTTTTCGATTTTTTCCCAGGGGGTGAGCAGATCGCTGAGGCTGATAACGGCAAAGTCCTGGGTCAGCGGCGCTCCCAGCAGAGCGGCGCCGCTGCAAGCCGCCGTAACGCCGGGCACCACCTGGATTTCAATGGGGTCATAGTCCTGGGCCACCTCATAAATCAGCGCCGCCATGCCATACACCCCAGCGTCCCCGCTGGACACCATAACCACATGTTTTCCGGAGAGAGCCGCTTCTACCGCCAGACGGCATCGCTCCTCCTCCCGGCGCATGGGGGTGGTGATGATCTCCTTGCCGGGGAAACGATCTTTGATTAGATTCACATACACGCTGTATCCCGCAATGGCATCGCATTCTTCCAAAGCGTCCATGGCCTCCAGCGTCATCTTTTTTTCACTGCCTGGGCCCATGCCCACTACCGATATTTTCATTGATTTACTCCTCAAAGGTAATTTGAATGTCCCGGATGGCGGCGGCTACCGTAACGCCGTCACAGCTCCGTTTTTGGATGAACAGCCTGCCGCCGCTGCCTTTGACTGCCGCCCGCTCACAGACATTGTCCGCCCCTACCGTCTTCTCAACAAAGGCCGATGGGGTAAAGTCCCCCTTCAGCGCCATGAGTTCGGCGGCGGAAAAGGTGGAAAAGGGGAGATTCCGGCGTCCACAGAACTCTAAAATTCCCCCTTCATCTGCCTTTTGGGCAATGGAGCAGACCTTCTCGACACAAAGCCAGGATATCCCGGCTTCCTCCAATGCCTGGGCCGCCAGCCTTTCGATGGCGGAGGCCGGCGTCCCTCTCCGGCACCCGATCCCCAGAGTCACCGCCCTGGGCACCAAGGTCAAGGTCTGCCCAAAGGGAGCTTCTTCCCTTCGCAGGGTGATATGGATGCCAAGAGGGCCGCTTTTACTCTCCACAAGGCCTGAAGGCAAAGGGGACAAAACCGGAAAATCGCTGCGAAATCCCACCGTTTCTCCCGCCAGCAAAGCTGCCGATACAGCTTTAGCCGCCGAAAGGCTCCCGATGGCCAGTCCCTGGCTTTGGGCCCAGCTATCTACCGAAAAAACACCCCGGAGATCCGTAGCTGTGGTGATGACGGGTATGCCCCCTGTAATCCCGGCCACCTGCCGGGCCAACTGATTGGCGCCGCCTAGATGTCCGCTGAGCAGGGCGATGGAAAAGCGTCCGCTTTCATCCACCGCCACCACCGCTGGATCAGCTGACTTATCTGCTACCCAAGGGGCGATGGCCCGCACCGCGATGCCGCAGGCGCCTATGAAAATAAGCCCTTGGACCTGATGGAACATCTCCCCCGCCCATTGGCTGCAGGGGATATTTACCGGGGAAAGCCGGCTTTCCGGCGGCCTATTTTTCATCTTGAGAAAGCCCTGGCATTCATGGCCGCTTTGGTCAAGGCCTTGGCAAATGCTTTCCCCTAGGGCCGCTCCCCGGGAGGTAAAGGCGATGAGAGACAGCTTCATCGGGCGGCCTCCCGGAATTCATGGCCAAAGGCCGGATCATAGAGCTTGGAACGCTGAAAGTCCTCTTCTAAAAAGCCGCCCACCAGAATCAGCGCTGTCTTGGTGATGCCGTTTTCCTCCGCCATCTGAGGAAGTTGATCCACCCTGCCCCGGATGACCTTTTCATCCGGCCAGGTGGCTTTGTAAACAATGGCCGCCGGCGTGTCCGGAGCATAGCCGCCGGACAAAAGCTCTTGGCGCAGCTGGGGTAATAGTCCTGTACTGAGAAAAACCACCATGGTGGCACCGTGGGCCGCAAAGGAGGCCACACTCTCCCGCTCTGGCACCGGAGTACGTCCGGCCATCCGGGTGATCACCACCGATTGAGAGACGCCGGGCAGGGTATATTCTGCGGGCAGCGCCGCCGCCGCCCCGCAAAAGGAGCTGACCCCCGGCGTCACATCAAAGGGAATCCCCTCCTGGCGCAGCAAAGCCATTTGCTCCCCGATGGCCCCGTAGAGACTGGGGTCTCCCGTGTGCAGACGCACCGTCATTTTTCCCGCCTGTTCCGCCTGACAGATGACGGAAAAGGTCTCCTCCAGGGTCATTCCGGCGCTGTTGTGGATTTCACATCCCTCTTTTACATAAGAGAGCAGGTCGGGATTGACCAGAGAGCCAGCATAGATGACCACATCCGCCTGGGAAAGCAATTGGGCCCCCCGCACAGTGATGAGATCCACAGCGCCGGGCCCTGCTCCTACAAAATGTACCATCTATTCTTCCTCCTTGACAATATATAAAGAAAAATATCCCTGTTCTTCTGGTGTTGTTTCCAGGCTCTGATAGGCCTTTTCTCCCGCCATGCCACAGTTGACTACCAGCCCTGTCCGGGAGCGCAGCCCCCTTTTCCCCAATGCATCCATAACTTCTGCAGCGCAGCTCCCCGCTTTCATCAGCACCTTGGTCCCCGGCAGGGAAAGGGCCTCTTCTGTTCCGTCGTAAGAGGCCGGCAGAATGTGCAATGGCTGGCGGTTTTCGCAGAGCCCCCAGCCCAGCCGGGCCGCAGCCGCGCAGAAGGAGGGGACGCCAGGGATCATCCGAGCTTCATAGCCCATCTTCTCCACCAGCCGGTGAAGATAAAGATAGGTAGAGTAGACAGCAGGATCCCCTAGGGTGAGAAATGCCACATCTTGGCCCAAATCCAGCTTTCTGGCAATTTGATCAGCAGCTTCCCGCCAGCTCTCCAGCAGCGTATCCTGGTCCCGGGTCATCGGCATAGAGAGCAATAGTTTTTCCTTTTTTTCCAGTGCTGGCACCGCCTCTTTGGCAATTTCATAGGCGGTACATTCCCCCCGTCCCGACTGGGGCAAAGCAATCACCGGACAGCGCTCCACCGTCCTGACCGCCTTGACTGTCATAAGTTCCGGATCTCCCGGCCCTGCGCCCACACCATAAAGGATGCCTTTTGTCATCTCTGCGTGCCCTCCATCTGCGATAATAGCTGATCGGCGCCTTTGGTCTTCCCCAAAACACCGAACCTATTTGAAAACATCACTGCTTCCACCTGCATCTTTTCCCCGGCCCGTGCCGAAAGGTGCAGGCTCATCCTTTCCATGACGCTTGCCATGGTCTTTTCCATGAGACCCGCTTGGCGCAGTATCTCCACCGCTTGATCTGTAGTCGTGCATTCCATCAGTTTTGCCGCTGTCCCGGTGCCCCCGCCACACAGGGCCCCATGGGCGGTCAGGATTTCCAGACGGCCATCAGCCACATGGGAATGGGTATTCATGATGCCGCCCGCCACCTTGATGAGCTTTCCTATGTGCCCGATGAGCAGTAGATTTCGAAATCCCATCTGGGCAGCCAGGTCCAGCGCCTCCCCGATAAAATTGCTGCACTTGATTACCCGGGCATCGTCAATTTTTGTATGGCCTTCGATAAAATCCACCCCATAGTTGCCAGGGGTCAACACAATGCTCTGATAGCCTGCCGCCCGGGACATAGAAAGCTCCGCTTCGATTGTGGCAACAAGGGCGCTGTCGCTCATCGGCTCCACAATGCCGCTGGTGCCGAGAATGGAGATGCCTCCGACAATGCCCAGTCTAGGATTATAGGTGCGCTTTGCCACCGCCTCCCCCTGGGGCGCCCATATCTCCACCCGGATGCCGCCGTCATAGCCCGCCGCGGCACATTCCTGTCTGACAGATTCCGCAATCATCCTCCGAGGCACTGGATTGATAGCCGGCTTCCCCACTGGACAAGCAAGTCCCGGGCGGGTGACCCGGCCAATACCTTTGCCCCCATCAATCAAAACATCCGGTTTCTCTAGCCTGACGGCGGTAGCGAAGATCAGCATCCCGTGGGTGGCGTCTATATCATCCCCGCCGTCCTTGCGCACGGCGCAGGAAGCCTGCTCCGGCGTTCTACTGGCCTCCTCAATCTCCAGATAAAGAAGGATGCCTTTGGGCGTTTCCAGCTTGACCTGGCGGACCTCTTCCCCTGTGAGCAGCATGCGGACGGCAGCTTTAGCCGCTGCCGCAGCGCAGGAGCCGGTAGTATAGCCGCAGCGCAGTTTTTTTTGATTTTTATAGATGTAATGGTCCACTTTTGCCACGGCTACAACTCCTGTAAAACAAAACAACCGCTCCGGACAACCGAATGTTGCCCAAAGCGGCGTGGGATTTCCGCCCATCTTCCCTCTCTCTGCCACACGGACGGTTTCAGTACATGATTATTTTTAGTGTAATAGAATTGGGCGTACCTGTCAAGGATGAGATAGGCCTCAAAACTGGATCCGGTTATTATAAAGATTCTTCCTTCTTTGTGGACTCTTTTAAAATTTTATAAAAAAACCAAAAAATACAGATTCCCTCATCGTTTTATGTTATAATGACGAAACAGACCATTGTAGCCCAGAAACAGAAAGGCGGGAATCATTTTGAAGAAGAAAGTAATTGTCTACAGCATCATTACTTTGCTCATTGCTCTTTATGTGTTTATACAAGCGCCCGTACTGAATCCACTTTATTTTGACGGCGCTTTATTCTACTGTGTAGTCATCACGATTTATATTCTAGCCGCCGTTATCATGAAGTTCGGCGTCATCAAACTTGAAAAGCCAACCCAGGAGAGACCTCTTAATGTGGTGCCGAATTTTCATTTCCCCAAAAAGGCGATCTTGATTACGGCTGCACCTTGGGTGCTGCTACTGATCTGCACTATTGCCTCTTCTGTTCTATTTAATGTTTCGGCTTTCCGGGATCAACTGGGAACGCCGGAAACAAGAATATTCGAGTCGGACATGCAGGCGGTGGATACTGATCAAATTCCTATTGTGGATGTGGACCTGGCAACCAAGCTGGCGGATAAGAAATTGGGGGAACGCCCCGCTTTGGGCAGCCAGGTGGTGCTAGGAGAGCCTACCATCCAGATGGTGGATGGTAGGCTGGTTTGGGTGGTTCCCCTCCAACATTCAGGCTTCTTTAAATGGATCACCAACCTGGAAGGAACCCCTGGCTATATTGTTGTTTCAGCCACCAGTATGACGGATGTGGAATATGTAGAAGGGCACAAGATCAAATACCAGCCCAACGCCTATCTTTTGCAAAACCTCCACCGTAAATTGCGCTTTAGTGGGGCCCTTTTTACCGGTATCACCGACTATTCTTTTGAATTGGATGACGACGGAAATCCCTATTGGGTGGCTACCACTTATCAGAACAAACGGTTTTTCAGCTTGCCCGAGGCCACTGGCGTTATCGTTATGAACGCCACCACCGGTCAACTAAATCACTACAGCATTGATAATGTCCCTGCATGGGTGGATCGGGTGCAGCCGGAGGATTTTGTCATCACCCAGATCGACAACCAGGGCGAATATGTTCATGGTATCTTTAACTTTGCTAACAAGGATAAATTCCGCACCTCCGAAGGTCATATCATCGTATACAACGAGGGCAGATGCTATCTCTTTACTGGATTAACCAGTGTTGGAGGAGATGACAGCGCCATCGGCTTTATCATGGTGGATATGGTGACCAAAGAGTCGCATCTTTACCAAATGGCGGGTGCTACCGAAACAGCGGCCCAACAGTCGGCGGAAGGTAAGGTGCAACACTTAGCCTATCAAGCTTCCTTCCCGCTCATTATCAACATTGATGGGGAACCGACCTACTTCATGACCCTGAAGGATAACGCGGGGCTTGTCAAACAATATGCCATGGTCAGCGTCACCGATTATACCGTTGTCGGCGTAGGGGAAACTATCAGCGCCACGGTGCAGGACTATGAACAAACGCTGAGAAACTCCAGCGGCTCAGCCTCCTTGGATGCCACAGAGGAAAAGGAGGAAGCTCGGGGTAAGGTGCTGAGAATTGCCTCAGAATTTGACGGGTCTTCTACCGTCTATAAGGTGATTTTAGAAGAACATTTAGACCAGATCTTCCTAGTTCCCGCAGATCTGAGCGAAGAACTTGCCCTGACCAGGGAGGGGGATAGTGTTGTATTAGAGTATACAGCAGATGAAGCCGGCGAAGGCGGTATCTATTCGGCGGTCACCTTTGACAATCTAGAGTTTACCCAATAAAAAATCAAAAAGCTTGTGGATTATTTTTCTTCATCAAGCATTTGCTGCAATGCAATGGAAAGCTGATCCGGACAGGAGGTCTTCTTCATGCCGCACCGAATTCCAGAAAGCGCCTGAATGACCTCTTTCGCCGGGCGGCCTTCGACCAAACGGGAAATTCCCTGTGTGTTTCCATGGCATCCCCCTATAAAATTACAGGTACGGATCACCTGATTCTCATCTAACTCCAACTGGATCTCACGGGAACAGACACCCCGCGGTCTAAACTTCATCTGCATAAATGCAACTCCTTTTTCAAATTCTTGCTGTCTTTTCTTTATCGCTTGCCTTGGCAGGTAATAAAAGATCTTAAAATTCACCAGGCAAAAAATAGTCCCAGCCGCTACTGCGGCTGGAAATCGATCACTTTTATTCTTTTGCTTTGAGCTTATCACTTAACTGAAATAACCGGTCCAAGGACTCCTGTTGGGTGACACAGGTGCAAAGAGGGTTAGGCCGGGAATTGTACATTCCATGAAAATCTGTTCCCCCTGTTGTGATGAGATCAAAATGATCTGCCAAATCCACAATGCGCTCATAATCCCCTGGCTGATTTTTCGGATGGCTCGCTTCAATCCCATCGATCAACTTTTTTCCCGCCAGTTCCTCCATCAAATCAAAACTGTTATAGACTCTAGGATGCGCCAATACAGCAATGCCGCCGGACTGGTGAATGAGGTCCAGCGTTTCATGCACGTCAGGATATTCTACCTTTTCATAGCAGAGCCCGGTTTTGGGATCAAAAAGGTGGTTATACAGTTCTCCATAGATGCCGTCACAATAGCCCAGATCAAAGAGAGCATTCATAATGTGTTGTTTGTAAATACTCTTGCTGGGTGCATAATATTTGGCAATATGGTCAAGGGTCACCGGATAATACCGCATCACCTTTTCCACCATTCGCTGCCCCGCCTTGGTCCGACTGGCAATCACTTTACCCAGCATTCCCTCCAACCGGTCTGGCTTAGCTGGCAAATAGCAGAGCATATGGACTTTTCTACCCCGTGCCTTGTCTACGCAGGACATTTCTACGCCGGGGATCACCCCGATGCCTACCCGCTTTCCGATCACGGCTGCCCGGGTTGTCCCCGCCAAGGTATCATGGTCAGTTACTGCGATGAAGTCAAGTCCCATCCGCTTGGCATAAAACAACAAACTCTCCAAACCCATGGAACTGTCTGAAAGCTTGCTGTGGCAGTGTAAATCACCGATCATTCCAAATCATCCTTCCCGATTTCCACACGGCTATTCTCCGCGCAGTGGCTTCTATCTACCTACAAAGTGCCATTCCCCCGCTGTCCTTTATCATTGATAAGTAATATTATACACCATTTTGTATTTTCTTCGCAACTATCGCCCATACAATCTCGTTATATAACACAAAAAGCGTCGTGATTCACGACGCTTTTTAGATAAATTGGAGCGGGTTACGAGGCTCGAACTCGCTACCTCCACCTTGGCAAGGTGGCGCTCTACCAGATGAGCTAAACCCGCATTTTTGAGTGCTTGATAATTATAGCAATATATTAGCAAAAAGTCAACCTCTTTTTTCTAGAATTTTTTTCATTCCCATTCTCCCTCTTATTTTCTTTTATGGTATAATGGATGCAGCAGAGCTATCCGTGCGGGTAGCTCTATTATATCTCACTTTGGTAATGCTATTCTGACCCTATGGAGGAAATACATGAAACTCTCGGTAAATCTCGGCGCCTGGAACAGTGTTTTTGCGGTTCCTTGTGATATTGTTGATAAGCATCTCAAACTCTGCGGCCCAACTGCTCTTAAAACACTTTTGATTATCCTTCGCCATGGAGGCACTTACATAGATACGGGGAAAATCGCCGATACCTTAGGCTTAACCGACGACGACATTTTAGAAGCTATCCGCTATTGGGTGGATGTGGGCGTCCTCAATTGGGACGAAAACGCTCTCTTCCCGATCAAACAATCTGACTCAGCTCCTCAAAAAAGCGACTCAGATTCTTCTGTATCCTCCGTTCCTGAGAAGATTGTGAAACCTATCTCCTCCAATGTATCCCTTATCACAACATCCCATGTCAAACCTTCCGCAGCGGAGGCAGCCAAACGGGCCCACGATCATCCGGAAATTCAGTTTCTCCTCTCCGAGGCTCAGAACCGGCTGGGGGGGCTTCTTACTCCCTCAGATACATCAACCCTTGTCTATCTCTATGATTGGGCCGGGCTTCCTGTGGATATCATCCTCATGGTGCTGGAATTTTGCAGAAGCATCGGAAAAACCAGCATGCGCTTTATTGAAAAAGAAGCCATCCGCTGGGCCGACCGGGGAATCGATACCCATGAAAAGGCAGAACGTTACATTACGGAAATGACCCATGCTTACGAGATGGAAGGACAGGTCAAATCTGCTTTTGGCATTTATCAGCGAAATCTATCAGCCAGGGAAAAGGAATATATCTCCCGCTGGACCAATGAATTTCACTTTGATATCCGGATGATCAAGCTGGCATATGAACGGGCGGTAGATCGCACCTCTAAGCTTTCTTTTCCCTATATTAATTCCATCCTAAAATCCTGGTTTGAAAAGGGCTTTACCGATCCAGCCCAGGCGGCGGGAGAGGTCTCCCCGGCTCAAACGGTGAAAAAAGACGACGCTTCTTTCGATTTGGAGGAATTCGAGCGCAGTGGAAGCAAAATGCTGCAAATTGACTAAAGAAAAATAGGAGGGCAATCGCTTTGGGATATAGCAAAGAAATTCAAAAGAAAGCTTTTGATGTGCTGGAGCAGAGGCGGCGTGGCGCTCAGGATACGGCGCAAGAGCACCGTCAGGAAGTTTATGCAAAAATCCCTCAAGTAGCCGCTATAGACCGGCAACTTTCTTCCACCGCCCTTTCTGTGGCCCGGGCGGTTTTGGATGAAAATCAAAATGTCGGCGAGCTCATCGAAGGATTGCGGCAAAAAAACTTATCCCTCCAGGAAAAAAGGGCCGCCCTTTTACGTCATGCCGGACTGCCGGTTAATTACACCGATGTGATTTATACCTGTGAAAAATGCAAAGACCGTGGTTATGTAGGCAGCCGGATGTGTTCCTGCCTCCAAAACCTGCTCAAAAAATTGGCCCACGAGTCTTTGTGTGAACAGAGTGCTTTAAATAACTGCTCTTTTTCCACCTTCCGACTGGATTATTATCCTGATCAGATCGATCCTGCCTTGGGAATTAATCCTCGTCAGAGAATGGGAGAGATTCTACAGTATTGCCAGCGTTATGCTTCCAGATTTTCTTTGGCCTCTCATTCCATTCTTATGCAAGGGAAAACGGGGCTGGGCAAAACCCATTTATCTCTTTCCATTGCTTCCGCGGTGCTGGAACAAGGATTTGGTGTCATCTACATGAGCGCCCAGAATCTTCTCAGCAAGATAGAACGGGAACACTTTGCCAGAGCTGTCAACGACAATGGAGATACTTTTTCTATGGTCTGCGACGCAGATCTGCTGATTCTGGATGATCTGGGTGCTGAATTTGCTACCCAATTTACGGTTTCCGCCATCTATAATATTATTAATTCCCGAATCCTCGGCGGTAAGCCCACCATTATCAATACCAATCTGACACTTTCCGAGCTCCGAGGTCGGTATACCGAACGAATCGTATCCCGGCTGATGGGAACCTATAGTGTGCTCAATTTCTATGGCAACGATATCCGTCAGTTAAAAAGGCAGTAATTTCTGTCGGGAAGCTTCTTTCTTCCCGTATTTCCCCAAAGAATCCGTAAAGCAGAAGGTCGAGAACAAATGAAATGGAACAAAATAGAAAAGTCCACCTGGTCGCGAAGTGAATATTACGATCATTATCATTCCCATGTTCCCTGTAGCTACAGTATGACGGCAAATCTGGATATTTCCGCGCTGCGAGAGCGCAAGCTAAAACTCTACCCTACCATGCTATTTGTTCTTTCAAAAGTTGTAAATTGCCATGAAGAATTCCGCACGGCCATAAACAGCCATGGCGAGCTAGGTTTTTATGACGTAGTTTTCCCTTCTTATACTATTTTTCATCAGCAGACGGAGACATTTTCCAACATCTGGACAGAATATTGCGGCGATTATCAGGAGTTTTTAAAACGATATCAGGAAGACATTGCATGTTATGGAGATAGAGAAGGATTTATCGCCAAGCCGAATATGCCGGAAAATGTCTTTACTGTCTCCATGATACCCTGGGTGACCTTTGAGAGCTTTCACCTGCACCTGCCAAAAAGCAACGACTATCTCCTCCCCATCTTTACCTTGGGACGTTTCTTCAGCCAGAAAAACCACACCTACCTTCCCCTGGCCCTACAAGTACACCATGCCGTATGCGACGGTTTTCATGCAGGTCGTTTTGTCAATGAAGTCCAGGAGCTCCTGCATTCACTCGATGACCTTTCCCTTTAGAATTCAGATTCAACATACCGTAGCCTTTTCATCAAAAAAAGCAGCCGTTTCGGCTGCTTTTTGTCATTGGCTTAATCGATTTGTCCCAAACTTTTGGCCTTGAGATAAGCGTTAATAAAGCCATCAAGGTCACCATCCATCACCGCATTGATGTTGCCTGACTCATAATTGGTGCGGTGGTCTTTGACCAGGGTGTAGGGCATAAACACATAAGAACGGATCTGAGATCCCCAGCCAATTTGCATCTGTTCTCCTTTGATATCCTCAATCCGCTCCAAATGGGCCTGTTCCTTAATTTGAATCAGCTTGGAAATCAGCATTTTCATAGCCACTTCCCGGTTCTGATGCTGGCTGCGCTCATTTTGACAGGCTACCACAATACCCGTAGGCAGATGGGTAATACGGATCGCAGACTCTGTCTTGTTAACATGCTGCCCTCCGGCGCCAGAACTGCGGTAGGTATCCACCTTGATGTCCTCATCCCGAATCTCCACATTGGAGTCTTCTCCAATTTCGGGCATAACCTCCAGAGACGCAAAAGAAGTGTGTCTCCGGCCTGACGCGTCAAAGGGAGAAACCCGGACCAGACGATGCACTCCGTTTTCCGAGCGGAGATAACCGTAAGCATTGATGCCCTCAATCAAGATAGATGCGCTTTTAATTCCAGCTTCCTCGCCATCCAGATAGTCCAAGATCTTATATTTAAATCCATGACGTTCTGCCCATCGGGTATACATCCGGTAAAGCATCTGTGCCCAGTCCTGGGCTTCGGTACCACCTGCTCCCGCATGAAAGGTAAGAATCGCGTTTTTGTCATCATATTCTCCCGAAAGGAGGGTGGACAATTTTTGCTGTTCTACATCGGCGGAAAGTTTATCAAACGCTTCCTTTGCCTCCCCATAAAGGGAATCATCATTTTCTTCGGCGGCTATGTCAATAATCGTCATGATGTCGTCATAACCTGTGCAAAGGGCTTCATACCCCTCTACTGTGTTTTTAACCACCTTGGTTCTCTGCATTACCTTCTGGGAACCCTCAGCATCATTCCAGAAATAAGGATCCTGGGCCCGCTCTTCCAGCTCCTGAAGTTCCGCTTTCTTTGCGTCGTAATTGATGGCTTCCTTTAAATTGTCAATCTCAGGCCGCAACTCTGTCAGGGCCTGCTTTAATTCCTCAAATTCCAACAGCATGCCGTGTGATTCCTTTCTCTGCCCCGTTCTTCAGAATCTCTTGATTTTGTGGGAATACAGAATATTCTTATTATAGTGGATTTCCTATGAAAAGTAAAGAAAATCCCCTGGTAGTGGTCATTCGTCTTGGCTTTTTTCTTCATATCGTTTATAATAGGGGCAATGAAAAAACGTGCGGAACATGGTTGCACCTGATCATGGCATTGTTCCTTAAATTACCCAGAAAAATTTCTTTCTTTTCTAGAATTATTCACATGTTTTCTGTACAATAAGATTGTATCATGTTTTCCATGGTATTCTCATACAAAGGAGGACGTATCTTGGCAAATTTTGTGGGAATAGAATGTCCTGTTTGCAAAAAAAAGTTTGAACTGGCTGACGATATTGTTGTATGCCCTATCTGCGGAACACCCCATCATCGGGAATGCTACCAAAAACTGGGGCACTGCGCATTTGAAGAAAATCACGGGCAGGGATATCAGTGGGAGCGTCCCTATACTTCGGATCATGGTGCTGCTTCTGGGCCGGAATCTGATGCATCCCATGAAATGGTACGTTGTCCTATGTGCCAGACAGAAAATCCCAAGGAGGCCCTTTTCTGTGTTAAATGCGGATATAATCTCCATGCCCAGGAACAGCAGCAATATCCTGGCGCCAACCCTTATCAGAATATGTATGCGTCGATGTCCCCTTTGGGTGGCGTCCATCCCGATGCGGACATCGACGGTGTAAGCGCAGCAGAGGTGGCGGCATATGTCCGGGAGAATTCCCACTATTACCTGCCCCGCTTTAAGGCTCTTGCTGACAAAACTCGTTCCTTCTGTTGGAGTTGGTCGGCTTGCTTTTTCCATTTCATCTATTTCTTCTATCGAAAAATGTATCTCCTGGGCGCCCTGTTTATGGCAGTATATGTGGCTTGCCTTGTCCCCTCTATCCTGGTCGTAAGAGAATATGTCCAGTACTTTATGACCGCAGCAACAACGAATTTAACTTCTATTCTTACCCTGGAATCTACTTCACTGAACATGTGGTATAATATTTCCCGAATTGTTTTTTTCGGTATGAGTATTTTGCTTGGTATGTTCGGCACCAAAATTTACAAATATTTTGCGATACGCAAAATCAAAAAAATCAAAGAACACGAAAAGCGATTGGGACATACCGATGTCAAGGCAGCCTTGTCTTCCATGGGTGGTGTCAGCCGCGCAATCATCGTGATCATTTTGGTCCTGTTCTTCTTTAGCTACATGGCCGCGTCCTATCAAATGTTGATGTAATGGGTTTTGCCCATTTATGAAAGGCACTTTTGTGTCTGAAATCGGTATGCCGTTGCCACAGAGAACGGCGGCCGCGATTATTTGCGGTTCAGGAGGTTTTTATGAAGGTAAGAAAGGCTGTCATTCCGGCGGCAGGTCTTGGCACACGGGTACTGCCCGCCACCAAATCCATCCCTAAGGAAATGCTTCCCATTGTGGACAAGCCGGCGATCCAGTACATCGTGGAGGAAGCCGTCAAATCCGGAATCGAGGAAATTCTGATCATCACAAGCCGTGGCAAATCTACAATGGAGGATCATTTTGATCGTTCTCCCGAGTTGGAGCAAAAACTGCTCAATGCCGGGCGCACCGAAGTCTGTCAGCAGATGATCGACATTGCCAACATGGCTGAAATCCGTTATCTGCGCCAGAAGGAAACCAAGGGATTGGGCCATGCCGTTTACTGTGCGAAATCCTTTGTAGGGGATGAGCCCTTTGCCGTGCTCTATGGGGACGATGTCATCATTGGTGAGGATCCCGCCTGTGGGCAGCTATGCCGGGCCTATGAGGAATACGGCATGGGTATCGTCGGTATCAAAGAGGTTGCTACCGAGCTTCTCCATAAATATTGCACCCTGGATACCTCCCCTCTTCACGACAATTATTACAAGGTAACAGATATGATTGAAAAGCCCAAACCCGATCAGATTATGTCCAATTTTGCCATTCTGGGCCGGTGTATCCTTCCTCCCTCTATCTTTGACATCCTGGAAAATACTAAGCCCGGTGCCGGCAACGAAATACAGCTGACCGATGCTATGCGGGTGCTAGCTAACCGGGAGAGCATGATTGGTGTTGCCTATACTGGCACACGATATGACATGGGCAGCAAGCTGGGCATTCTCCAGGCCACTGTGGAAGTAGGTCTGACTCACAAAGAGGTAGGAGACGACTTCCGGGAATATCTGAAAAACATTGCAAAAAATCTGTGACATTTCTTGACAAAGATTTGTTTCATGGTATAATTTTAATGTTACCGTCAATAAAACGGTATATCCTTGCTCTGTCTTTGTGACATGGCCACAAGTCCAAAAGGAGGTGTTTTAGAGATGGCAAATGCCAAATACGAAACCGTCATGGTACTGAACACAAAATTGGGTGAAGAAGGCGTCAAAGCTTTGGTAGACAAGTTCTCCAATCTGATTGCGGAGCACGGTACAATCGACTCCGTAGAGGAGTGGGGCAAGCGCAGACTCGCTTATGAGATCAATGATGAAACTGAGGGATATTATTATCTGATCAATTTCACCGCAGACTCTCAGTTCCCCGCTGAGCTGGACCGTATCTACAAAATTACTGACGGCGTACTTCGTACACTGATTGTCAGCAAAGAGGACAAATAAGGGGTGCATCAACTATGCTGAATAAAGCGATCCTTGTTGGAAGAATCACCGCGGATCCTGAACTTCGCCACACTCCTAATAATATTGCTGTAACATCCTTCACTGTCGCTGTGAATCGTCCTTACAGCAAGAATGCGGAGCGTCAAACGGATTTTATCGATATCGTCGCCTGGAGGAGTACTGCAGAGTTTGTCTGCCGCTATTTCCACAAAGGTAATGCCATCGCCATTGACGGCAGAATTCAGGTTTCTAATTACACTGACAAAGATGGCAATAAGCGCCGTCGCTTTGAAGTTCTTGCCGACAATGTCAGCTTTGTAGAAGGCAAAAATGCATCTGGTGCCTCTCCAGCCGCTTCGGGCGAGCCTGTACAGTCTCAGACTGGTGCTCCCGTTTCTTTTGAGAGCGGCAACATGGATGATTTCGAAGAGATTGATCTCGGCGATGATCTTCCGTTCTAATTTTGTGTAAATCCTATTCTTAAAGGAGGTTATGTACCGTGGAAAGAACTGACAGACCAAATCGTGGCAGAAAAGGCCGCAAAAAAGTTTGCGAATTCTGTGTCAACAAAGTTGAACAAATCGATTATAAAGATGTGCCGAAGCTGAGAAGATATCTGTCTGAGAGAGCGAAAATTGTTCCTCGCAGAGTCACCGGTACCTGTGCACGCCATCAGCGTCAGCTGACCGTTGCTATCAAACGTGCACGTCATCTTGCACTGCTCCCCTACATCAGCGACTAATAAAAAAGGCCTGTGTACTACACACAGGCCTTTTTACTTTTCCGCGCAAACAAAAAAAGATGCCTGGCCTTTCTTGACCAGGCATCTTTTTATCCATCCTTTTCAGGCATAAACAATTTTTTTACCCGTTCATAACATTCTTTTTCCCCAATAAAATAGATAATGTCGTTCAGGTGAAAAACCGCATAGGGACCCGGCGACAAGATAATGTCCACCCCGCGCTTAATTGCAATAATGGTGGCACCCGTATTCTGCCAGAACATCAGGTCAGAACTGGTCTTTCCTACATTTTGCATCCCCTGGGTAATATGAAATCGAAAAGGGGTAAAGGGATTAACCTCATCATATCGTTCTGTAAGGCTTAACAATTGCTCGACATTATCCAGCAATTCCTCCTGCTGAGTTTTCTGGTTTTTCGACCACTGGTAAATGCTTCTCCGGATATCCCGAATAGTCTGTATCTTCTGGTATTGCTCAATAAATTCAATGGTATTTTCCAAGGAAAGGATCTCAATGCCGCTTCCTTGTGTAACGCTGAGAACTCCAACATCCTGCAGAATACACACTGCTTTCCGTATCGTCTCCGGGGATACGCCGTAATGGCTTGCCAAGGTCGTTCTACCCGAAATACGCTGCCCTACTGTGTATTTTCCATCCGCAATGCTATTTGCAATATCCACGGCAATTCTCTGGTAAGCAGGCGCAACAATTTTTTTGATACTTCCCAAGCTTATAACACTCCAGACTTTTATTTGTTTCACACAATGAAAATCTTAGTCAACCTTCCACCATGGCTTTGTATACGGATTACTGGAGGCGGATTCACCTTCCGACCCAGAGGGGGACTCGTACCCTTCCGCTTTGATAAATATCATGACAGTGTCCGTGTCTTTGCTGATTTCTTCCCCGACTTCTTTATCGGTGCGGGCTACTTTGCCATCTTCCAGCGTGTCGTCGTAGACCGGTACAATCTCATATTTAATTCCCAAATCTGTCAAGGTGCGCTCTGCAAGTTCCTGAGTATAACCGACAATATTGGGCATCTTGACCATTTCAGAACCTTTGCTCACTGTTACCGTAATAGTACCACGTTGACCCAGAACCGTCTCCCCTTCATCAGGATCCTGGGCAAAAATAACGCCCTCCGGAAAATCCTCACTATAGGCTTCCTTAATATCAAGGTTAAAATAATCCGTCACATTCTTATTTAACTTCACAGTCTCGATAAAGGAACCGACCAAATTGGGCACCGTCAATGGCTCATTTTCCCCTGAGGCAGATGTGCCGTCTGAACTCTGAGATGTGCTAGTGTCCGACCCCGGATTTCTTCTAGCCTGAAAAATCTGCCAAAATACTGTACCGGCAATGGCGAGGAGAATGACACCTGTCACCAACGCTGTAATAAGCGTATATTTGTGATTACGCTTTTTAATTTGTTTTTTCTCAGAAATTTGTGTTTCCTTTGTTTCTGGTTTCACATAGGTTTTGGTATCATACACACAGGTATCGGATATTCCCACCTTGCCTGTTAATTTAGCCACAAACCCTTCCACAGTCTGAATTCGCCGATCGGTATCAGCTACCATTGCTTCCGCCAAAGCGTCGGATACATGGGAAGGTATGTCAAAATCCACGTCCATAGCGGAGGGAAGCCGTTGCATTTTTTCATAATCAGTGGAAGGTGGAGGGATAATCCCCGTAATAGACCGGTAGATTACCGCAGCAATGGCATAGATGTCCGTCCAGGTTCCTTGCCACCCATTGAGGGAATACTGCTCCGGAGCGCTATAGCCCTTATAAAGCTGGGCTCCCAGTTCGCTGCCCTCTGTTCTTGCCGATGCTGTACAGAAAGAACGGATCCAAAGGTTCCCTGATGGGTCAATCAGGATATTTTCTGGCGAGAATCCCCGATGGATGATGCCCAGTTCATGGACCGCCGAAAGGGTATTGAGCAAGATTATGATCTGCTGGCTGATTTGCTCCCATTTAATTTTTCCCCCGGCCCGGGTCACCAATTCATCTAAAGTAATCGTCTTTATCTGCTGGTAAACCGCGTATGCCGTATTGTTTTGACCAAATAAATCTAGCATGGGCACAATACATTCCATGCCATTGAGTTTTTTAAGGCCCTTATTTAGATCGATAAAATCCATCATAAGAGCTTTATATTGCGCATCTTTACCTTGTGTCACTACTACAATTCCGTCGTCCAGATTTCTTTTACAGAGATTTGCAGGCAAATATTCCCGAATGATGACCGTTGTGTCTGTATCATTATCATGTCCTACATATGTAAAACCTTCTGGGTTGCTGTCTCTTACCTCCTGAATAATGTAACGATCCTTGAGTAGAAATCCACTCACCAAGGGGGAAAGTCGCTCATTAGAAGTGTATCCGCATTCACTACAGTGCCCAGTCTCGTCTAAAATATTCTGGCAGTTAGGACAAAGGGTCAGTTGGTTGTTGTTCATTCCTCTATCACTCCCGATTACTTTCATCGCGGCAACTCCGGCTTTTGCCGGCTATAACAATTGCACTTCAATTTCTAGTGTATTTTATCTTTTATTTTTATTCATCCAATAAAAAAATTGGGTAATTGCACATCTATCTAGTTATATCATACCTTGTTTTTTCAATTCATGCAAGTTATGAAGCTGATAATCTACCGTTTTTTCACATCTCCGTCAAAGTTTGTTGATCTTTTAGTCCTTCGATTTACAGTATAGTTACAAAAAGCCGGAACGGCATAACCGTTCCGGCTTTTTCTCTGATTTTATTCTTCTGCCATCTCGTCTTCATTTTCCCAGTTGTGCCAAACATTCTGCACATCGTCGTTATCATCGAGATGTTCCAGCAATCGCTGCATCTTTGTCATTTGATCAGGATCATCAATCCTCGTATAGGTGGAGGGGATCATCTCAACTTCAGCAGAGAGGAAGGAGTAGCCTTTTTTCTCAAGTGCCTCTCTCACATTCCGCAATTCATTGGGATCGGCAAAAATTTCAACCGTATCCTCTTCAAAGCTAAAATCTACAGCGCCTGCATCAAAGCAGTCCTCCATGACCTTTTCTTCGTCCAGCTGGTTGTCTTCATTATCAATCACGATGACACCTTTTTGAGAAAACATAAAGGAGACACAGCCGGTCTGGCCCAGATTGCCGCCAAACTTGTCAAAGTAGTGGCGAAGATCTCCTGCCGTACGATTGCGGTTATCGGTCAAAGCCTCTACAATGACAGCCACGCCGCTGGGGCCATAACCCTCATAAGTAATATTAATATAATCATTCTTTTCGCCGCCGCCAGCAGCTTTTTTAATGATACGTTCAATGTTGTCGTTGGGAACATTATTAGATTTAGCCTTGGCAATCAAATCCCTCAATTTTCCATTGCTATCGGGGTCAGGTCCCGCCTCTTTGACCGCCACACTGATCTCTCTGCCGATCTTGGTGAAGATCTTGGCACGCTGGCTGTCGGTTTTTTCTTTTTTCCTTTTGATATTACTCCACTTGGAATGTCCTGACATCCGCCTCTCGTCCTTTCAAAAAAGCATTACAAAATATTTTATCATATCCGGTGAGCCTTTTCAATGTTTTTATGATCTAACTGTCCGGAAAAAGCGGGATACAATCTCTAAATACTCTTCCGGAGACTTCATACTAAAGCCATGACGGGCCTTTTCAATCATTTTCAGCATGCTGTCCACCTTAGCGCTGGAGAGCAGCCGTGCCGATTCCTGCATGGAAGACTTTTCTTTGGTCCCACATAAAACGAGGGCCTTCGCCGTGTTGTTTTTATATTGAGGTGGCAGTGCAAAGGTCAGGCTGGACCGATAAACATTTTCCAAGCTTTCTACTAGCATTCCATTGACATTGTTGTAAAAGTCATCGGCATTTTCCTTTGCCACCTGATATTGCCCGGACTGGAGCTTTGCAAACCAACGCTGCTGCAGCAGAGGATAGCATGTGTGCATCATTTTAATGCTCCTAGCAGCTCTTTTTTCACTGCTTGCAATGTTGACGCTTTCCAACACTACACATCGAGCCAAATCCGGACGAAGGGACAATGCCTGAACAGCGATCTGTCCGCCCAAGCAAAATCCACAGATTCCAAACACTTGCCCATGATATTTATCATCAATATAGGAAATCAGCTTATCCGCACTATCTTCAATAGAAATAAAAGGGTGTTCCGCATCCTCCCCGTGGCCGTCAATTGTAACTGCCACTACGGCAAAATCCTTTTGTAACACCTCAATATGGGGCTGCCATTCCCAGGTGGATAATCCACCGCCATGCAACAATACTACAACCGGTTTTTCTGGATTCTCGAACTCTTTGAAAAGCATGATATTCTCCCCATATATATATCATTTATGTCGCTTTTATTAGCATAATATGAAGTTAGAAAAAAGTCAACACGAGGGAGGAAAAAGTAAAAAAACCGCAATAAATGCGGTTTTTCATCTCAAAACTCAGCCCCGATATTCCAGATATTCGTCATAAGTGGACATACGGTCAATAATACCGTCGGGGGTAAATTCAATAATTCGATTGGCGATTGTCTGGATCAACTGGTGATCGTGGGAGGCAAATAAGATCACTCCAGGAAAATCCATCATCCCATTGTTCAGCGCCGTAATGGATTCCAGATCCAGATGGTTGGTAGGCTGATCAAAAATCAACACATTAGCGCCGGACAGCATCATACGGGACAGCATGCAACGCACCTTTTCCCCGCCCGACAATACCTTTGCGGGCTTAAGCGGCTCATCCCCTGAAAAAAGCATCCTGCCCAAAAATCCACGGACATAGCTTTCATGTTCGTCAGAGGAATATTGGCGCATCCAGTCAATGAGATTGAGATCGCAGTCATTAAAAAAGACGGAATTATCCTTGGGGAAATAGGACTGGGACGTACTGATCCCCCACTTAAAGCTTCCTGCATCTGGTTGTATCTCTTCAGTTAGGATTTTAAACAAAGCGGTAGCCGCCTGTTCATCCCCGATAAAAGCCACCTTATCAGTACGGTTAAGCCGGAAGGAAACCCGGTTTAATACCTGGACGCCGTCAATGGTTTTTGAAAGGTCATTGACCTCCAGGATCTCTTTTCCCAGCTCCCGCTCCGGCTGAAAGGAAACCCAAGGGTACCGGCGGGAAGAAGCCGGCAACTCCTCTACCGTCAGCTTATCCAACAGTTTTTTGCGGGAAGTCGCCTGCCTTGATTTGGATTTGTTGGCGGAAAAGCACTGGATAAAGGTCTGTAGTTCCTTAATTTTTTCCTCGTTTTTCTTATTTTGATCCCGCATCATCTGTTGAATCAGACGGCTGGATTCATACCAGAAATCATAGTTGCCCACATACATTTTGATTTTGTTATAATCCACATCCACAATGTGTGTACATACCGTATTGAGAAAATGCCGGTCATGGGACACTACAATGACTGTACCTACAAAGTCCAGCAAAAAATCCTCCAGCCAGTTAACGGATTTGACGTCTAAATGGTTGGTAGGCTCGTCCAACAGGATAATCTCTGGATGGCCAAACAGCGCCTGGGCTAATAACACCTTAACTTTTTGGCTATCTTTTAGGCTTGACATCATGGCTGTATGCTCTTCGGAGGAAATTCCCAGCCCCTGGAGGATCTGAGCGGCTTCCGTTTCCGCTTCCCAGCCCCCCATTTCTGCGAATTCCCCTTCCAACTCAGAAGCCTTTTCCCCGTCCTCTTCTGTAAAATCCTCCTTCATGTAAAGGGCTTCTTTTTCTTTCATGATTTCATAGAGCCGGGGATTTCCCATGATGACGGTATCCATCACCGGAAAGCTGTCATACTGAAAGTGATCCTGTTTGAGCACTGACATACGGGTGTTTTCCGGGATTTCCACACTGCCGCTGTTGGGTTCAATCTCTCCTGAGAGGATCTTCAAAAAGGTGGACTTGCCTGCTCCGTTGGCGCCGATAACACCATAGCAGTTACCTGGAGTAAATTTTAGGTTAACATGGTCAAAAAGCTTTTGTCCGCCGTATTGCAAGCCGACGTCGGTTACTGTGATCAATCGAACCATCCTTTGCTTGTATTATTTTGAAAAAATATCGCCCCAAGGATTGGGGCGGGTGGTGATGCCCGCAGCGAAATTCTTCGGAATTCGATTGTTCCGCCGTTCTCTTTGCTTACTGCGGTGGGGATGCTGTGATTTCTGCCCAGAGCTTCCCGGCTTCTTTGCTTCCTGTGGTAGGGCAGCCTTCTTTTGCTTGGTATGATTTCTATTTTCAGAAGGTCTCCTTTTATGTGATGAACTTTCTTTTCCCCGTGGCTCTTTCTTTTCTACCTGCTGGTGCTGAGGCGCTCCCAAAATCTGCATAGGATAGGGATGCTCTTCTGCTACTGGCACCTGCTTACCAATGATCTTTTCAATGTCCGCAAGATAAGCCTTTTCATCCCCATCACAAAAGGAGATAGCCGTTCCCCGCGTCCCTGCCCGGCCGGTCCGGCCGATCCTATGGACATAAGTCTCCGGAATATTGGGCAGGTCATAGTTAAAAACATGGGAAATCTCTTCTACGTCGATGCCGCGCGCGGCAATATCGGTAGCAACCAATACTTGAATGCGGCCGCTTTTAAAGTTCTGCAGAGCCCGCTGTCTGGCATTCTGAGACTTATCGCCGTGGATGGCCTGAGCCTTGATATTCGCTCTGCCCAATTCCCTGGTAACCCGGTCGGCACCATGTTTGGTCCTGGTAAATACCAGCGCAGAGGTCACTTCAGGTCTTTGCAACAGGTGAATCAATAGTCGGCGTTTGTTCTTCTTATCCACAAAGTAAACTGACTGGTCAATCAGATCCACTGTAGAAGATTGAGGCGTCACTTCGACCTTCATCGGATCCCTGAGTAAAGAATCGACCAGTTCCATAATCTCTGGCGGCATAGTCGCCGAGAAGAACAGGGTCTGCTTCTTCTGGGGAAGTTTTGCCACAATCCGCTTGACATCGTTGACAAATCCCATATCCAACATGCGGTCAGCTTCATCCAGTACGAAAATCTCCACCCTATCTAACCTGATATGCCCTTGGTTCATGAGGTCCCACAGACGTCCAGGCGTGGCTGCCAGAATATCTACGCCCCTGCGCAGCGCTTCCACCTGCGGCGCCTGGGATACTCCTCCAAATACTACAGCATGACGCAGGTTCATATGCCGGCCATAGGCGCCAAAACTCTCCTCAATCTGCAAAGCCAATTCCCTGGTCGGCGTCAAAATCAACCCTCGAATCGGCCGCTTTCCCCCATCCCTTTGGTAATGCTCCAATCTCTGCAAAATAGGTAGAGCGAACGCCGCCGTCTTCCCGGTCCCGGTCTGCGCGCAGCCTAGAATATCCCGCCCTTCCAGGGCACTAGGGATTGCCTGAGACTGAATTGGCGTGGGGATTTGATAGCCCTCCTCCTTGATCGCCCGCAACAGCGGAGGAAGTAAATGCAATTGTTCAAAACTAATCAATATGGTTACCTATCTTTCTCATACCAAATATTCCACATCTATATATGGATGCTAACTTATCAAAGAATATATTAAGTATACCACATTTTACACAAAAAACAAATCTTCTATTTGGATATAATTCCTGTAGAAATAAAAAACACCCGCCTAACATGAAGCGGGTGTTCGCCGGATATTATCTTACTGAAAATCCTCGATGGACTTAACAACTGTATGCTCGATGGGTTTCCAAGTAATCTTTTGAAACAGGGCACAAACCGCAATGGGGATGTAGGTCATCATGAAAATTGGGAAGGTAAAAAGATATAGGATTTTCATTATTGGGTGAGCATGAATTTCTTTCCACTCGGTAAGCGTGGTCAATGTTCCCATAAGAAAGGCAATCAGATAAAGGTTCAGGCAGGAACCCAGGATAGAAATCAGGGTAGCTGGAATGATTTGGGGGGTAACATTGATATTAAAGATACCGACCATACAGAAAATGCCGTTAAACAGGATACTGGCAAAGGTGACAAACATAGCAGGAGAGACATTCATCATCATATCATAGCAGGAAAAGCTTCTCTTCGCCAAAGCTCCCACCGCTAGCTTCCTTCCATACCGGCCAAAGACCTGGTAGTTGCCTTTGGTCCAACGCAGCCGTTGGTTCCAGGACTGGCGAAAAGAGATGGGCTGCTCGTCAAACAGCTTGGCATTGGCACAATATCCGATTTTCTCTCCATGCAGCACACTGTCCACTGTAAACTCAATATCTTCGGTGAGCAGGTAGTGCTTCCAGCCATTGTTTCTTTCGATAATCTCACGGTGTACAAGAAAGCCTGTACCCGAAATTGCGCAACTGGTATGCAGACGCATCCGCACATGGTTTAGGTATTTTGCCTCCCGCAAAAACCATAGGGAATATCCGGCGGAAATCCAGTTAGAGTCATAGTTTTTGGAGTTGCGATAGCTGGTAATCACTTTATATCCATTGTCAAATACCTTGTTCATCTCCCGGATATAGTTTTCATCCAGAAGATTGTCTGCATCAAAGATGAAAAATCCCTCATATTGATCACAAAGCCCGTCATCTTTCATTCGGTGAAAAAGGTAGTCCAGAGCATAGCCCTTACCTACCAACTGGCGGTTAAACCGCTCATAGACCTTTGCCCCGGACTGACGGGCCACCTGCGCCGTGTCATCGGTACAGTTATCTGCAATGACAAAGATATCAATCAGCTTTTGAGGATAATTTTGTTTCTTGATGCTGGCAATCAACGCAGGTATAACCGAACGCTCATTGCGGGCTGGAATCACCACGGCAAAACGAT
Organism: Zongyangia acetica; assembly: GCF_038739695.1. NCBI lineage: Bacteria > Bacillati > Bacillota > Clostridia > Eubacteriales > Oscillospiraceae > Zongyangia > Zongyangia acetica. The sequence goes on from NZ_JBBEWN010000001.1 coordinate 75,544, forward strand.
GATCCTTCTTTGCCTGATATTTCTTGGGTTGAAGAAAAATACCCAAAATAGCATATAAGATTTGATACGAGTAACAAACAGTGAAAAAAATACAAAGTGCCAGGTTGACACCACGGATAACTGCAAGCATTTCAGATGTCCCCTCTCCACCCTCATCAGTTTTCTATGGAGGGTTCTTTTGGTTTCCTTATTTTTCATCATAGGACATCATTTCGATAAAAACAATGAAGTTTCTCTTACTTTATCTTAAGGAAGTCTTAATTTTACATGAATTTCATATTCTATTTTTTCTCTATCAATCCCGTCTTGCCTTCTACTGGGCTGAAATCTTCTCCGCCAGCTCCTGCAGATAGACCCATCGCTCCATTTTTTCCGATAGTGTTTGACTAAGTTTCTCCCTTTGCTCTAAAAGCTCCTGTAGCCGGGTAAAATCACTGGTCTGCTTTCCCAGCGCCTGCTCCACTTCAGAGATCTGCTGTTCTAACGCCGCAATCTCCCCATCGATGGTTTCGTATTCCTTTTGCTCCTTATAGGTGAATTTCAGCTTTTCTGTCTTGACCTTTTTCCCTGTACCCGGTTCTCTGTCCGCGGGCTTTTCCCGGGTTTTCAAGACCTCCTGGTGCGTCTGCTGGTAATCGGTATAGCCCCCTAAGTATCTCTGAATTTTCCCATCTTCAAAGGCGAAAATATGATCGCACACCTTATCCAAGAAATATCGGTCATGAGATACAGTGAGTACCGCTCCCTGAAATTCTTCCAGATAATCTTCTAGTATAGAGAGCGTCTGGATATCCAGGTCATTGGTCGGTTCATCCAACAGCAAAACATTGGGCGCTGTAATCAGGATTCCCAAAAGATATAGTCTTCTCCTTTCACCACCGGAAAGGCGCCCGATTGTTGTGTACTGCAATGTGGAGTCAAATAAAAAGCGCTCCATCATCTGGCTGGCGGAAAGATCCCCTTCCACCGTCTTCACCCGCTCTCCAAGCTGGCGGATATAATCGATGGCCCGCAGGGAAAGATCCATCTCCTCACATTCCTGCGAGAAATATCCGATCTTGACCGTTTCTCCGATCTCCACCCGGCCGCTATCCGGCTGTAATAGGCCCACCATCACCTTGAGCAGTGTGGATTTTCCACACCCATTGGGTCCGATGACGCCGATACGGTCGTCCCGTAGAAGCTGATAGGAAAAATCTTGGAAGAGAGTCCTCCCTCCCATCGTCTTGGTGATACCGGAAATCTCAATGATCTTTTTTCCTAGACGGCTGCTGACCGATGACATCTCCATCGTCTGCCTCTCCAAATCCACCTGTTGCTGGCTCAGTTCATGAAATCGGTCCACCCGGAATTGGGCCTTGGTTCCACGAGCCCTTGCCCCCCGCTGTATCCACGCAAGTTCCTTTTTTAACAGGCTCTGTCTTTTTCTCTCCGTTGCCTGTGCCATTTCTTCTCGCTGGGATTTCAGCTCCAGATAGCGGGCATAATTGCCCTCGTACTGGTAGAGCTGTCCCCTATCGATTTCCAGCAGTCTGGTCGTCACCCTATCGAGAAAATACCTGTCATGGGTGACCATAAGCAGGGCTCCCTTGTAACGGGCAAGATAATCTTCCAACCATTGGACCATACTGCTATCAATATGGTTGGTAGGCTCGTCTAAAATCAGCAATTGGGACTGGCTGGCCAGCGCCGCAGCCATAGCCACCCTCTTCTTTTGACCGCCAGACAGGGTGTTAATCGGCGCATCGAAATTATCGATGCCTAGCTTCTTTAAAATTGCCTTATATTCATATTCCTGGGATTCCTGCTGCGTCAGCGCCGCTCCCGCTTTCACCTGCTGTAAAACAGTCGTCCCTTCTGGAAACTCCGGATTCTGCGGCAGATACCCCACCTGGATACCTCCGGCTTTTGTCACAAAGCCCTGGTCGGGTTCCTCTACCCCTGCAATTATCTTTAGTAGGGTAGACTTACCAGTGCCGTTGACACCAATGATGCCGATTTTCTCCCCTTCCTCTACACCAAAGGAAACGTCGTGGAGAAGGGGTCTTTCGCTATAACTTTTTTCAATATGTTCTGCTGTGAGAATTGTCATGGTTTCTACTCCCGCTTTTTTATCTGTGGTTATTATATCCCATCCCTAAATTGTGGTCAATTGAAGTCGCGGTATCCCTTGATTTTAGACACAATAAAATACTGTATCCGCCAGACACCAATGGGCACACAGAATCACTTTGGGAATACCATCTGAAAGGCGCTCTCTTTTCCTCATCAAAACAAAAGGAAGCGGCTGCAAAAACAGCCGCTTTTGATCCATTCTTTTTATCTGATTTCTCCCATAAAGAAAAGTGCCACCGTCCCAGGCCCTGAATGAGCGCCGATGATGGGGCTAATATTCCCCAGGATAAACTCATTGATGCCGAATCTTTTTTGCACCAGTTCTTTGACAAAGAGGGCGTCTTCCTCACTGTCGCCATGGGAAATAAAGACCACATCATTTTGATAATTGCCTAATTTCTTCTCCATGTTGTCAACCAAAGCGATCAAAGACTGCTTACGGCCACGAATTTTTCCTTCGGCGACCAGCTTTCCCGCGTTGTCTACATGCAAAACCGGCTTAATTCCCAACACCGTTCCCACAACTGCAGTAGTCTTGGAGATTCGTCCGCCCCGATGGAGATATTTCAAATCTTCCACCGTAAAATTGTGGCACAGGTGAAGCTTGTTCTCCTCTAGCCACGCGACCACTTCGTCTAGGCTCTTTCCCTCCTTCTGCAGCTGAAGCGCCTTATGAACCAGAAGCCCCTGGCCCATTGAGGCACAGAGGGAATCCACTACCACAATTCTGCGGTCCGGGAACTCTTCCAGAAGGTCATCTCTGGCGATACACATGTTGTTAAAAGTGCCGCTCAGTCCGGAAGAGAAACAAATATGCACCAGGTCATAACCTTCTTTCACATATTTGCGGAAGAAATCCATGGCCTGATCTGGATTAATCTGTTGGGTTTTCGCCAGAGAGCCGCTGCGCATTTTGTCATAGAAATCGTGAATACCCATTGTGGGATCATCACCACGGTACGAAATATCATCCAGCGCATAGGTAAAATAGGTAACCCCTAAATGATTTTCTTCAATATACCAGTCTGGAAGATCCGCATTGTTATCTGTTGTAATGAGATACCCTTTTGTATCTGGCATTATCCCCACCTCGTTTCATAAAACATAGTCAATATGTTAAAATTATACTATATTTTACACATAAATTCAAGCAAAATTGTCTATTTTCGAAAATGGGCTGGAATTGTAGCGAAGATAACAAAATTGATTATCCTTTTTGGTTTATTTCCATAGAATCCACAATTTCTTTAAAGACTGGCGCCGCATAATCCCCACCAGATTCCTTTTCCTCACAAAGCACTACAATAGCATATCGATGTTCACCCACATCACAAAATCCGGAAAACCAAGCGTGGATGAGTTCTTCTCCATCTTTAAACATCCCAGTCTGGGCGGATGCCGTTTTACCTCCCGCCACACAATGCTTCGGCTTTGCCTTCTTCCCACTTCCGCTGTCTATTACATTGATCATAAAATTTTGTACAACCCCTGCTGTTTTCTTGCTCATAACCGGGGTAGGCTCCAGAATGTCAATGGTCTCTACCAACTCCCCCCCCTGATCATCTGTAATGCCTTTAATGAGGCTTGGCGTCACTGCATAGCCGCCGTTGGCAATGGTGCTGATGAGCTTTGCAATCTGTATGGGCGTAGCCATCAGGGTACCCTGGCCAAATCCCAGATTCGCTAGGGTAGCGTCATTGAGTATCTCCTCTTTGGTGGTCATATGCCCAGCCGCTGATGCATAATCGGTGTAAAGGATATCCTCCTTGCCGAAACCAATGGCATCGGCCATTTTACCGATGTCATCATATCCTACCTGGAGCGCCAATTGGATAAAGTAGGGATTACAGGAAACTTCCACCGCCCGATTCATGTCAGAGTAGCCATGTCCAGACAGATCATGGCAGTGGAAAATCTGTCCCTGAATATCGATTGCCCCCTGGCATTCATAGGTGGTATCGGGAGAAATGCCCTGCTCAAGCGCTGCGGCACAAACCAGCAGCTTAAAGGTTGAACCAACATTGTAGGGGGTCATGGTTCGGTTGATAAGCGGCCCTTTTTCATTGTCGAGAGAGGCCCCCACATCCTCCGGGTCATAATCCGGAACACTGACCAATGCTTTGATCTCCCCAGTGGCTGTATCCATCACCACCACAGCGCCTTTTTCAATACCCTTTCGGGCCGCTGTCTCTGCAATGCGCTGGATATCCTTGTCTATGGTGAGAACTACTCCCTTTTGGTTGTTGCCTTCTTCAATGACCTCTAGCTGACCGCCTGTCAATGCCTGCCCTAGCGCATTCACCTGATACCGTACAGACACTCTCTTGGTGCTCTCGCTTAAAACATCGTCAAATACTCGTTCCAATCCGTCTACGCCGTGGCCTTCAGCATCCAGATAACCGATGACATGTTGACATAAGTGTTCGGATCCATAGCGGTTGGGTTGGTCAAATAAAGTAATATTCTCGTTGTTGATATCCAACGATCCTAGGTTGACCGTAAACGGCTTGTAATCCTCACTTTTTTCCACGACATAATCTCGCTTTTCCCCTCTGAGAAGGCTTGTCAGAGCGGTAATCGACTCCGGCGTCGGGATGACCGCAGCAATATGATCTACCGCCGTGTTGACTAAAGGCTCCATGTTGATGTCGTAGAACATTCCCCGGGCTGTGGTTACATCCATTCGGTAGGAGCTCTGATTGTCAGCCGCCATGGCCAGCGTATCCTGCACTGAAAGAGAAAACACACGAAAGAAAATGAGACTGAAGATCAGCACCATGACAGAGAGAATTCCCACTACTCTTTTCCACATGAAAGATCCTCCTTTGAAAATAACCTAACATTTATTTTGCCCTTTCCTGTGGAAAATATTTTTATTCAAAAAAGTGCAAAAAAATAGCGGCCATCGCCGCTATTTTAGGGATATCTGATGCATCACTGGGTTACATACTGTTTGGCGGTAAAAGAATCCACCTCCAGTTTTAGCATCAAAACAGCATCAATATGTTTTTCTTCCAAAGGCAGGTGCTCTCCATGAAATTTTTTCATCAGGTTGAAAAGCATCTTCCGCTTTTCTTCCCTCTTTTCAATCAGCTGCACCCTTCCTTCCCCCATAATACTGGCATAGGTCATGCTATAATCGCAGCCTCGAGGGCCTGTAATCAAATGATATGACCGGTCAATCGAAAAAGCCACCATGGGGTTCTTTCTTAGGATCTCGACCTTTCTTCCACTAGCCGCGCTGTGAAAATATAAAGACAGCTTTCCATCTTCCAGGGTATAGCCAAAATTAAGAGGAACTACATAGGCTTTTCCATCCTCCACAAGGCCCAGATGGCATACCTCGCATTCTTCTAAGATTTCACGGATCCGTGTAAGATCCGTCACTTCCCGCTCTTTTCTTCTCATCAATCTACTCCCTCTGCAAATAAATCCGCCGCCTTCTTTGCAATCCGTTCCCCGAAGATCTCCGCCTGGGATAATCCGGTTTCCATACGATCCTTTACAATGACGGCGCCCAGATGCAGATAGGGCTGGCCCAGGGCAGAGCCGCCAGAATAAACCATCATTCCTTTGACCAGCATATGACCCACTATATTCATAATTGCTGTATCGGCACCGCCCTGGACATAGTCGGCTGTAGCATAGGCGGCTCCCAGCTTTCCTTCCAGCTTGTATTTTGAGGATTCATCAAACCATTTTTTGATCTGCCAACAGGTGTTGGCCAAATAGGTTGGTGTTCCAAATACTACCGCCCTGCTTTCCTTCAAAAAATCTTCATCGATTTCATCCAATGGAAAGGCTTTTGCTTCCATTCCCTCGATTTTCTCAGCTCCCCGCTGGATTGCCAAGGCAGTGTCACGGGTTCTCCCTGTTTTGCTATAATAGAGTATAGATAGTTTCATAGTTGCTCCTCCTCTTAAAAACGGATGGAACCTTCCGGTTCCATCCGTTTTTCCTATCTCTTGACAGTACCAATATCCTTACGATAATGGGCAGCGTCAAAGTGGATGTGCCCTACCGCGTCGTAGGCCTTGGCAAGCGCCTGTTTCAGGTCATCCCCTACCGCAGTAACACCCAGCACCCGACCGCCGGCTGTGACGATTTTTCCGTCCTTTAGCGCCGTGCCGGCGTGGTAAACCGTAATAACCTTCATGGCTGCCACATCTTCCAAACCAGAGATCTCTTTACCGGTCTCATACTTTTTGGGGTAGCCTCCAGAAGCCATGATGACGCAAGCGGAGGCTTTGTCTTCCCACTGGACATCGATTTCGCTGAGACGTTCCTCGTAAATGGCGTCAAAAATTTCGTACAGGTCCGTTTTCAGCAAGGGGAGAACGACCTGGGTTTCTGGATCTCCAAACCGGCAGTTATATTCAATGACATAGGGGCCCTTGGGGGTCAGCATAAGGCCGAAGTAGAGGCATCCCTTGAATGGCCGCCCCTCCTTGTTCATTGCCGCCATGGTGGGAAGGAAGATCTCCTCCATACACCGCTTGGCCATTTCAGGGGTGTAGTAAGGATTGGGAGCAATGGTCCCCATTCCTCCCGTATTCGGGCCGGTATCCCCGTCCCCAATACGCTTGTGATCCATAGAAGAAACCATCGGCACCATTGTCTTAGAATCGGTAAATGCCAAAACCGACACCTCTGGTCCGGTAAGATATTCCTCAACTACCACCTGATTGCCCGATTCCCCGAAGATTTTGTCCTCCATAATGGAATGGACGCCATCCATAGCCTGGGTCAGATCTTCGGCAATAATCACGCCCTTGCCCAGAGCCAGTCCATCGGCCTTGATGACAACGGGAAACTCGTTTCTCTCCTTGATATAATCAATGGCGCTTTTGGCGTCGTAAAACACCTCATAAGCCGCCGTAGGAATATGATACTTCTTCATCAGGTTTTTAGAAAATACCTTGCTGCCCTCAATGAGAGCCGCTTCACCCCTAGGGCCAAAGGTCTTAATTCCCTCCTGATTGAGGGCGTCTACCATGCCAAGCACCAATGGATCATCGGGAGCCACTACCACCATGTCCATGTGGTTGGCCTTGGCAAATTTTACAACTCCGTCAATATCGGTGGCCTTTACCGGCACCGGGGTGGCAATCTGATTGATCCCTGCATTGGAGGGACAACAGTATAGCTCCGTTACCTTGGGAGACTGTTTCAGTTTCAGCGCAATGGCATGCTCACGACCGCCTGAGCCCACGATTAGAACTTTCATCGCAACCTCCATTTCTGCGGCAGTGGAAAATGCCTGCTGGCCTGCTTCCTCTGCCACTTTTGCCGCCTTTCTGGAAGAGCGGCCCATTAAAATTTATTCTCCAGGAAAATTTTAGTGTTTAAAATGGCGCATTCCTGTAAAGACCATGGCGATTCCCGCCTTGTTGCAGGCGTCAATGCTCTCCTGGTCGCGGATGGAACCACCCGGCTGAATAATAGCGGTAATACCGGCCTTTTCAGCAGCTTCCACACAGTCAGAGAAGGGGAAGAAGGCGTCAGACGCCATCACAGAACCCTTGACCTTGTCCCCGCCGTATTTAATGGCCAGTTCCAAAGCAGTAATCCGGTTGGTCTGCCCCGGTCCTACACCGACAGTCTGATCTCCTTTGGCCAAGACAATGGCGTTGGACTTGGTATGTTTGACAACTCTCCACCCGAAGAGCAGATCTTTCATCTCTTCTTCTGTGGGAGCGCGGTCGGTAACCACCTTCAAGTTCTCAGGAATATACAGCTGGGTATCGATTTCCTGAACCAAAAGACCGCCAGCGACCTTCTTCATGTCCATCATGTCGGGAGTATTGGGTTTTGCAAGCCCCTCAAGCTCCAAAAGCCGGATATTCTTTTTCTTGGTCAGGATTTCCAGGGCTTCTTTGGAGAAGGAGGGAGCAATGATGATCTCCAGGAAAATCTTCGCCAGTTCTGTAGCGGTGGCCTCGTCTACCTCCCGGTTGAGGGCGACAATACCGCCGAAAATGGAAACCGGATCTGCCTCATAGGCCTTTTGATAAGCCTCCAGAATGGTGCTGCCCAAGCCAACACCGCAGGGATTTGCATGCTTGACCCCTACTGCACAGGGCACATCATAGCCAAACTCCTTGATGACATCCAGAGCACCGTTAGCGTCGTTAATATTGTTATAAGAAAGCTCTTTTCCATGGAGCTGTTTGGCAGAGGAAAGCACATTGTCGCGGTTGCCAATCTCTTTGTAGAAAGCAGCCTTCTGATGAGGATTCTCGCCATAGCGCATCTGCTGTACCTTCTCAAAGGTCATGGTCAGGGTATCGGGAAGGTTATCCTTGCCCAGCTGGCCACGCAGATAATTGCAGATCATGGCGTCATAGGAGGCAGTGTGCTCAAACACCTTATATGCCAACTCAAACTTGGTCTCTTTGGAGATGCCTCCAGCTTTAAGGCCATCGATTACCGTCTTGTAATCCGCCGGATCTACCACAACGGCCACATCTTGCCAATTCTTTGCGGCTGCACGGATCATGGTGGGGCCGCCGATGTCGATGTTTTCAATGGCCTCTTCCAGCTGTACGCCCGGTTTCAGGATTGTCTGCTTGAAGGGATAGAGATTAATGGCGACTACGTCAATGAGGGTAACCCCTAATTCTTCTACCTGGCGCATATGCTCTGGATTGGAGCGCATGGCCAAAATGCCAGCATGCACCATAGGATGCAGAGTTTTTACACGGCCATCCAGGCACTCGGGAAAACCGGTGATGTCGGATACACCTGTCACCTGAACCCCATTCTCCCGCAGCACTTTTGCTGTGCCGCCGGTGGAAACCACTTCATAGCCCAGAGCTTCCAGCTCCTTGGCAAATTCTACAATTCCAGTCTTATCAGAAACACTGAGAATCGCTCTCTTCTTCATTGCAAACATCCTTTCTCCTTATTTTTTCCCTGTTCAAACTGCTGGCAAAGCATTTGCACTGCCTTGGGGAGCAGTTCCCATTCCGCTTCTTCCATTACCCGGCGTTGCAAGGTTTCCGGTGTATCTCCATCCTTGACCTCTACCGCCTTCTGTAGAATGATCTTTCCCCCATCGGTGACCTCATTGACAAAGTGGACGGTTGCTCCCGTCACCTTGACTCCATAATCCAGCGCCGCCTGATGTACCCGCAAGCCATAGTAGCCATCCCCACAAAAAGAGGGAATCAGGGCGGGATGAACATTGATAATTCTATCCCGATAGGCGTCAGTCACTTCTTTCGATAGGATCGACAAAAATCCGGCCAACACCACAAGATCAATTTCATGGGCGTCCAGGATCTCGATTGCCTTTCTTCCGTAGTCCACAGGGTCAGGATATTCTTTTCTTGAAACTACTGCGGTCTCAATCCCGTGGTTTCGCGCCCGCTCCAACGCGTAAGCCTTCGGGCTGCTAGAGAGAACCAACGCCACTCTTCCATCTCGGATGATGCCAGAATCCTGCGCATCCAAGATAGCCTGTAAATTGGTTCCGCCCCCCGAGACCAATACGGCGATTTTCTGCATCCGCTGTCTCTTCCTTCCCATTCTATTGGAGAAGATGGCCGCTTCCCAAGAATAGTCAAGCGGCCAAAATTCCTCTATTTGATTTCAATTCCCTCGCCTGCTTTGACCTGGCCAATAATATAAGCCGTCTCTCCGCAGGAAGTAAGGATTTCTACTGCTTTGTCAGCCTGATCTTTCGGTACGATGACACACATGCCTACACCCATATTAAAGGTGTTATACATGTCGCGCATCGGAATCTGCCCCACCGTCTGGATCATCTTGAAGATGGGAAGGATGCGCAGGCTGGCACTGTCAATTGACGCCATCATTCCCGGCTTTAGGCAACGGGGAATATTCTCGTAGAACCCACCGCCGGTAATATGGGCGATAGCGCGGACAGATACAGATTCCATCAGCTTGAGCACAGGCTTAACATAGATTTTGGTGGGAGTCAGCAACGCCTCTCCCAAGGTCATGCCCAGCTCGTCGCTGTACATGGTAAGATCATTTTTCTCTACGTTGAATACTTTGCGCACCAAAGAAAAGCCGTTGGAGTGCACACCACTGGAGGCTAGGGCGACGATGACATCCCCCTCTTCCATCGTGTTTTGATCCAAAATCTTTTCTTTGTCTACAACACCTACCGCAAATCCTGCTAGGTCGTATTCATCTTCGGGATAGAAGCCCGGCATCTCCGCCGTTTCTCCGCCGATCAGGGCGCATCCTGCCTGAACGCAGCCCTCTGCCACGCCAGAGACAATCTGTGCCACCCGTTCTGGCACATTTTTGCCCACAGCCACATAGTCAAGGAAAATCTGTGGCTTAGCACCAGAACATACAATGTCGTTGACGCACATGGCCACGCAATCAATTCCTACAGTATCATGTTTATCCAGCAAAAATGCGATTTTCAGCTTGGTGCCAACACCATCAGTTCCCGCTACCAACACCGGGTGTTTTGTCTCGGAAAGATCCAGCTCGAAAAGTCCACCAAAGCCTCCCAAGCCCGAAAGTACGCCAGAGGTCATGGTTTTGGCTACATGTTCCTTCATCAGTTCTACTGCTTTGTATCCGGCTGTTACGTCAACACCGGCCGCCTTATAGCTGTCGCTGTAGCTATTCATTATCGACCAACTCCCCTGTTTGCCTTTTTATTTTTTCTTTTCACTCAGCTTTGTCTCAAATTTATCCTTGGGCATTTCCGAAGGAACCTCGATGGGATAGTTTCCGGTAAAGCATCCCACACAGAATTCACTGTCGGGGATTCCGGCAATCTTCTGGACGTCTTCCACCGTCAGGAATCCTAAACTGTCAACTCCAATATGTTTGGCCATCTGTTCTTCATCCATCTTACATGCCAAGAGCTTGTCACGGCTGTCCACGTCCACACCAAAATAACAGGGATGACGGAACGGCGGGGAAGATACCCGCATATGCACTTCCGTAGCGCCCGCTTCTTTCAGCAGATCGACAATCCGCGCGCTGGTAGTACCGCGGACGATGGAATCATCCACCAACACTACCCGTTTTCCCCGGACGGTGGCCTCCAAAGCATTCAGTTTAATCCGCACTGCGTTCTCCCGCTGCGTCTGGGTGGGTTGGATAAAGGTTCTGCCCACATAACGGTTCTTGATAAATCCTACGCCATAGGGGATACCGGACTGCTTGGCAAATCCCAAGGCGGCATCCAAGCCCGAATCAGGCACACCGATAACAACATCCGCCTGCACTGGATGACGCAGGGCAAGGTAAGATCCAGCCCGCTGCCGCGCTTCATGAACACTGCTTCCCTCGATGACAGAATCAGGACGGGCAATATAAACATATTCAAATACGCACATATTGCACTTATGGCCACAGTGGGTCTTGATGCTGCGCTCTCCGTCCTTATCCACCACCACGATTTCACCCGGTTCAATATCCCGGATAAATTTGGCGCCCAGGCTATCCAACGCACAGCTTTCAGAAGCGAATATGGTAGAATTATCCAGTTTGCCGATACAAAGCGGACGGAACCCATTGGGATCGCGGGCTGCGATCAACTTGGTCGGGGACATAATGACCAGACTGTAAGCGCCTTTGATGCGCTTCATCGCCCGCTCCACGGCTTCTTCGATGGATCCGCAGGTCAACCGCTCTTTTGTAATCATATAGGCGATGACTTCACTATCATTGGTGCTATGGAAAATAGCGCCTCCCAGCTCCAATTCCTCCCGCAGCTGTCTGGCGTTGACCAAGCTGCCATTATGGGCCAGTACCATAGGACCTTTGATGTGGCGAATGTAAAGTGGCTGCGCGTTGCTGCGGCTCGCTGTTCCCATGGTGGAATACCGGACATGTCCCACGGCCATTTGTCCCTGTCCCAGCTTGGCAAGAACATCTTTGTTAAAGACGTCAGGCACCAGACCCACGTCTTTGTGGGCAGTGATGACGCCGTCATCATTGACAGCAATTCCACAGCTTTCCTGGCCACGGTGCTGCAAAGCATACAGGGCGATATACGTCAACGACGCAACATCGTGACCATCTCTATCATAGATGCCAAATACACCGCATTCTTCATTGAGTTTATTAAGCACAGAGGTTCCTCCCATGTTCTAGTTTCTCAGATTATTCACCCAACAGGCGTTTCATAATCTCCTGATAAGCTCCTTCCACATTGCCCAAATCTCTGCGGAAACGGTCTTTATCCAGCTTCTCACCGGTAACGCTATCCCAGAAACGGCAGGTATCAGGAGAAATTTCATCGGCCAGTACAATGGTGCCGTCATTGGTCTTGCCGAATTCCAGCTTGAAGTCAATCAGCTCAATGTTGAGATCTTTCAGATAATCAGAAAGGATCTCATTGATCTTAAAGGAGTAATCAGCGATAAGCTTCAGCTCCTCCGGAGTGGCCAGTTCCATGGCGAACACGTGATAATCATTGATCATCGGGTCGCCCAGCTCATCATCCTTGTAGCTATACTCCAGAACAGTCTTGGCCAACTTTTTCCCCTCCGGGATTCCCAGCCGCTTGGAAAGGGAACCGGCAGCAATATTACGAACAATGACCTCCAAGGGGATGATTTTCACCCTTTTGACAACGGTTTCCCGGTCAGAAATCTCCTCCACAAAATGGGTGGGAATCCCCTTGGTTTCCAGCATCTTCATCAGATGATTGGTTACCCGGTTGTTGATAATCCCCTTGTCGTGGATAGTTCCTTTTTTCTGGCCGTTAAACGCAGTTGCATCGTCCTTGTAATCTACAATTACCAGATTGGGATCGTCGGTGGCGAATACCTTTTTTGCCTTACCCTCATAAAGCTGTTCCATTTTTTTCATCTTGATATCCTCCCGTTCAATTATTAACCGTTGTTTTGTGGTTCTCAATCATAGCTCACCAAGCTGTGCCTGGAGTTTTTTATCCTTCTCGATCACCTTTTCCACCATATCTTTTTTCATAGCAGAAAGCTGATCCGCAATCTTTTCGTCCTCAATGCCTAACATCTGCAGAGCCAAAATAGCAGCATTTTCCGCGCCGTCAATAGCCACAGTAGCTACTGGGATACCAGAAGGCATCTGCACTGTAGCCAAAAGAGCGTCCAATCCATCCAGGGTAGAGGACTTGACCGGTATCCCGATAACCGGCAATGTTGTATGCGCCGCCAATACTCCAGCCAGATGGGCTGCTTTGCCAGCCGCCGCGATGATAACACCAAAGCCATTATCCCGCGCCTTCGCTGCAAAGGAACAGGCCAACTCCGGCGTGCGGTGGGCGCTCATTACATGGACCTCCACTTCTACACCAAAGCTTTTCAGCTTTGTTACGCAACCTTTTAAAACCGGGAAATCGCTGTCACTTCCCATAATAAGTGCAACTTTTTTTGCCATCACACAATCTCCTTACTTCATTGATTTTCACGTAAAAAGGCTACGTGCAGAGGTTGCACGTAGCCCTTATGATTACAGTTTTCCGCTCATTGGCACACGGGGTCCCGAGGGAATCAGGTGCATTTCCGCCATTTGATACATCCTGCCCACACCACTCGCAAATATTCTATTGAAAATTGCTGTTAGTACCATCACAATACCCCGCTCATATTCAATATACTTCTAATCATAAACGATGACAGCCGGAAAAGCAATTGTCAAAAATGAATGGGAATTCTTCCCCGATAGCAGAAGCAATCGGTCAATTTTTACATATTCTTTACTTTTCAGTCCAAATGCCTTTATCTTTGCATGCTTTCTATTTTATTCCTGCAAAATTAATTCACTATCGATCGATAAATGAACTACCTCCACGATTTGTGTCTTTCTCATGATTTCGTAATATGATAGACGTCTCTGCCTTTCTTCATCTACCACTAGCTGAGTACCTCTTTCTGGCCATAGTGTTTATAACAGCTCACTCCCGTTTTGATTTTCTTGCTCGCTTTATGTCATACTGTTTTCTATACAAAAGAAGCCCCAGGTCGGAACCTAGGGCTTCTTTTAACGGTTGAGTAGATAAATACCAAAATTGAGATATCCGGCGAATATCAGCCACGCCAAATATGGGATGAGCAGATATCCGGCTGCCGGTCTGATTTTATAGAAGGAGACCAGAACGATCACGGTCACCATGATAAGCAACAGCAGGACGACAAAAGCCGCCAGAGGCTGCTTAAGGCCAAAAAATACAGGCGTCCAGGAAAAGTTGAGGAGAAGATTCACCCCATACCATAGCAGAGCATTCCGTTTTGCTTCCCCTGATGCGTTGCTGCCTACCACCAAGGTGGCCGCAAGAGCCATGAGAAGATACAAAATGCTCCATACCACCGGGAAGACCCAGTTAGGCGGGGACAGGGGCGGCTGGATAAACTCGCCATAGGCCGCTGCCGGATCGGTCAGCATACCAATAGCCGTACCTCCTCCCAAGGTGATCAAAACCAGTAATAAAAAAATCCCCCACCGAAAATGTTTTGCCATCATCGCGATTCCTTTCTTTCTATCTGTTGACTTTCTATATTGTTACCGAATACAAAAAAGATATGCTTTCTCTCTCCACTCTATACCAGAAGATACAGCATAGATCTGCCAGTTTTTAAAGGAAAGTTTCAGCGCTTTGGCAAATTGTCTTTTTCTCCGCTACTTGCTATAATGAATATAACCTTATGACGAATTTGAAGTTTCAAACGACAAACAAAAATTAGGAAAAACATGATTGACTTGGCAATTGGGAAAGGCAGGCAGAAATGAAGATTTCAAAACAGTCGCACAGCAAAGACATCCTCATTTTATCCCTGCCCGCCTGGATCCCTCCTGTGCTCTTCGCTCTGTATTATCCCCTCTTTTCCTATTTAATTGAGCCGGGCTTTGGCCCTGCACCAGCTGATTCTGTGATTCCCGGTGTCAGCGCCAACGATATCACCTACCTATTTTTTGCAGGCGCTCTCGTCCTTTGCCTGCTTGCCATTGTCATTCTTAAGGGAAAACTGGCCAATCTGTGGCAAAAATTCCTTTATGTCTTTTTCGCCATCGCTTTAGACGGCGCACTGTGCTGGTTCTTCCTCCAAATGCTTCTCCGTTAGCAAAGGAGCTTTTATGAAAAAAAAGATCATTCCCTCTTTTCTTTTCCTGGCCGGGATACTTTGTCTTCTTTTTTCTCTGATTCCCATCTGTTTTTATCATATTTTTAATCTCGGTGCGCTCCTGCTGTTGGCGGCAGGGCTTTTTTTCATCTTCATCGGTATCTTCTGGCATTCCTTGTGGAATTGGTATCGTCATACGTCAAAACTTTGGGCCAAACGGCTTTTTTCTATAGGCTGTGGTGTTTGCTTGGCTGGTATCCTCTGCTTGGCCGGATTTTTCACCGTTATGGCCAAAGCCGCCTACTTCACCCCTCCTCAGGAGGGAGACAACACCGTTATCGTTCTTGGATGCCTGATCCAAGGCGATTCTCCCTCCCAAATGTTGGCTGGACGGCTGGATAAGGCAGTCGCTTACCTGCAGGCCCATCCTCAGGCCCGTTGTATTGTAGCCGGAGGCCAGGGGGAAAATGAGGACTACACCGAGGCCTATGTTATGGCAGAATATCTTGTCTCCCATGGAATTTCACCGGACCGCATTCTAAAAGAAGAAGCTTCCACCGACACCGAGGAAAATCTCCTTTTCAGCGCCCAGCTGATCCGATCCGAAGGTCTCAGCGAAGATGTCGTCATTGTCACCGACGATTTTCACATGTTCCGGGCTATGGAGCGGGCCAGACAAAATGGTTTGACTCCCACTGCTCTTCCTTCTCAGCCTCCATGGGCGCTAACCCCCTGCTACTGGCTGCGGGAAGTTTTTGGAATTGTGGAAATGTATCTGTTTTAAACCGCCTTAACCTCAAACAAGGAGGGACGGGGCCCCGTCCCTCCTTGTTTGAGGAAATCATATTACATAAAGGGAGATGGCAAGGAAATGGAAGGCACTGCCCAATAGGACAAAAATATGGAAAATCTCGTGGAACCCTAGATGCTGCAATATGTTTGGCTTTTTTAGCGCATAGATGATCCCGCCTGCCGTGTAAAAGATTCCACCGATCACCAGCAGCGCGATAGCACCAGGTTCCATGGACCGAAGGGCGTCCAGGTCATAGACCAAAAACCATCCCATTGCCAGATAAAACAGGGTGGACAACCAGCGCGGCATAGAAAACCACAAAAGCATCAGCGTCACTCCCGCCAGCCCGATGATCCAGATGAGCGCTGTCATCCACAGGGCTTTTTCCCCCTGGAGATAGTTGAGGAGGATTGGCGTATAGGTGCCGGCGATGAGGACGTAAATCATGGCATGATCCAATTTCCGAAGCCGGAGGGTACGGGCCGGAGTAGTTTTCACAAAATGATAGAGGCTGCTGCATGCGTACAGCGCTACCAAAGAGGTGCCAAATATCATGACCGATACCGTCTTTTTTTCACCTGCTCCCCCGCTGAGCAGCTGGATGGCCAGAATCAGCGTTCCCGCCAAGGATATCACAGCGCCCCAGAAGTGGGTCATGCTGCTAATGGGATCCCGTGCGTTTAAATTCCAATACGACATAATAAAGACACCTCCATTTCAATATATAGTTTTTAAAACTATATTTATAACTATATAATACTATATTATCCGATAAAATCAAGTGTTTTTTATTGAAATTCACACCATATTCATATATAATAAAAATCAAGGTATCAAGTGGAGGAGAAGGAACATGGAGATTACCAGCCAAACCGTCAAGGAGATCCTGGCAAAGTCTATTGAAACCACAGACGTCCAACCCGATGATATTCCCAATCTAGATTTATATATGGACCAGGTCATCACCGTCTTTGAGGAAAAGCTCAGTGGAAACAAACGGCGGGAGGAAGATAAGCTGCTGACCAAAACCATGATCAATAACTACAGCAAGGCAGGTATCCTTCAGCCAATCAAGGGCAAAAAATACAGCAAAGAGCATATTTTGCAGATGCTTTTCATCTATAATCTGAAGCAGACCCTTTCCATCGCTGATATCCAACGTCTCACCCAGGGTGTGGGGGAAGAATTGCGTCAGCAGGGATTATCCGAAAAGGAGACGCTGCCCAAACTCTACGAGCGGTTTCTCGCGTCCAAGAAGGAACAACGTGTTCAACTGATCCAGGCCTTTGACGCCACCGTAGAAAAAAACGCGGTGGAAAACCGGTGTGACCTCTATGAAATTGTCCTTTCCCTGTGCAGTATGTCCAACCTTCTGCGCATTGCGGCCGAGAGGATCATC
Source organism: Zongyangia acetica (assembly GCF_038739695.1). Taxonomy (NCBI): domain Bacteria; kingdom Bacillati; phylum Bacillota; class Clostridia; order Eubacteriales; family Oscillospiraceae; genus Zongyangia; species Zongyangia acetica. The sequence continues at coordinate 92,894 of NZ_JBBEWN010000001.1, forward strand.
GACGTCTATTTTGAGGATGACCAGGGAAAGAAAAATAAAGACAAGTAGCCTCTCGCCCCGCGGCAATTGTATCTTGCCACGGGGCGTTTTTTCTATACGGCAATGGCTCAAAAAAGCCGGGTAGAAGCTACGATCATCAGCAAGATACCGCTCAGAGGAGAAAGGTCAGGCGTCGTTTTTCCACGCAATCTCTTTCCCAGATGAAAGCCCGCCAACACAACAATGAACTGGATCACAGCGTAGATGGCGATGGTCAGAAAAATGGGGATATCGCTCAGCCCGCTGCCCAACCCGCTGGCCAGGGAATCCACCGACAGCGCCGCCGCCAGATAGAGGGATTCCCGGACGTTTAGATCCTTGGAATCATCGGAATCGGCCTTTGTCTCATCCAGGAAGACATCCAATACAAACCGGATACCCTGCATTTCAAAGCTCACCTGCTTGGCGCCCCGACGGCGGCGCAGATAGTTTTTGAATAATCCTTCAAAGAGGGTGACAAGCCCTACAAGAAACAGCATCCCAAAGCTAATGCCGGAGCAGACGGCGGGAGGGACTGCCTGTCGGATAATCCCGCCGGCCAATAGAGAAAGTCCCAAGCAGGCTGTCCCCACCCCGCTGATGACAGCGGCAGGCGCCAGGGCAATGTGGATATTGTTGGCGCCATAGGCCAAGCTCGCAATCAACGCGTCAATGGAAAGCGCCAGAACCAGAAAAAGCATGGGAACCAAGGAAAACACACCCTTTCCGCAGCGGCGGCCGGCAAAATTGCCGCTGTATCATTTTATTCCTCGATCGCATTTGTGTGCTTGTTCTCCGAAGGATCTAGGCCGTCTTATCAGATCTTGTCAAAAATTCTCAGAGGGGGTTTCTTCTTTAGGAAAGAAGATGTATAATAGAAGACGGTTTTTGTCCGCCTGGCAATCATGCCAAAAGCTTGGGCAAAACGGAAGGAGATTTCTTCATGTACGGCAAACGTAAGCAGTCGCCCCTTGTTCTCATCCTTTTGTCCTTAGGACTGATCCTATTGGCAGGTATAATTGTGGTGGTCATGCTCTGGCTCAACCAATCGGATGAACCCAGTTTGGCAAATCAATCCAGTTCATCTGCTTCCATACAAACTACCCCTCCCATCACTGATGAGAGCTCCTCTTCCGCGACGGAATCTCTGTCACAGTCCCAATCACAACCTCAGCCGGTCTATGCCTTTGGCCAGCCGATTCCAGAAACGCCTCAGGTGGACGACAGCTATTTTGACGACGCCATGTTTGTAGGGGATTCTATTACCACCGGCATTGAACTTTATGGCGTGATGCCCAATGCCACTGTGGTGGCCTCCACCGGTATCAATCCCAATACCATCATGACCACCCCCGACATCGAGCTGGCCGACGGTTCTTCCGTTACCATTTTGCAGGCTATGAGCGCTTATCATCCCAAAAAGATCTATATTATGCTGGGTTCTAATGGCGTCGAATTTATCGGCAAAGAGACGATGATGGAGCTTTATGGCGAGTTTATCGATGCGGTTAAAGCGCAGCATCCGGACAGCATCATCTACCTGCAGTCCATCTTGCCGGTCACCCAGGCAAAGGAAGCTGCAAGCCCAGAACTGAGCAACGATAAAATTGATGAATACAACGCAGCCATTATGGAGCTGGCCGGTGAAAAAGAAGCCTACTATCTGAATGTGGCAGAAAGCTTCAAAGATGAAACCGGCGCCCTTCCGGACGAGGCAAGCCCCAACGACGGCATGCATTTCGGCGTATCTCATTATGAAATTTGGATGGATTATCTTAAATGTCACGCGGTGGAAATTTCTTCTCAGGACAGCAACTCATAAAAAGATACAAAAAGGCCCTGGCGTGGATGATCCACGTCAGGGCCTTTTTCTTCATCATCTCAGAAAGCCTGCAACCACCTTGTCAGCGATGTATATATCCCCTATTTTTTCTTTTTGTCCTTGAGGTTCATCAGCGCATCCCGCAGATTCTGTAAAGCCTCTGAATGCAGGGGGGATTTCATGGTGGGGAACGCTTTCAAAATACGGCGCTGCCCCAGTCTTTTCGACAGGGCTGTCTGCCGGATTTTGTCCCGATACCCCTCCAGTCTTTTGCGGATTTCGTCGCTGAGCGCCTGTTTTTGAGAGAGCCACTCGTCAATTCTTTCCCGCGCCAGCAGGTTTTGCTCCCATCCAAGGTCGCTGAGCTTCTCCCTCATTTCGTCCAATGTCTCATGGATCTTCTCCAGCTTCTTATTCATCAGCAGCATGGTGCGCACGGTGGTAATCGTATCGGCAAGGAAAAGGACAAACAGGATGCTGCTGGCGATAATTAGCCAGATATCGCTCAGCGCTCCCACAATCCGCAGGGTCAACGGATGGATAAAATCCATCACCAGCAGGGACATAAGGCCAAAAAGGCTGGAATTCAACAGGCAAACTCTGCCGTGGATATTCCACTTCCTCTGAGAGTAATCCCACAGCTTGGTGTGAAACAGTTTCTCCAGCAAAAAGGAGGTGGCATACTCCAACGCGCTGGTGAGCACAGCGCCGCATACAAAAATCGCCACTGGGTTTTCTGCCACCGGTGTTAAAAGATGAACCACCAGCAAAGCTCCAACTCCATAGATAGGACAGACCGGCCCTGCCAAAAAGCCGCGGTTAATAAACTTTTTAGCCGGAATCGAGCAGTAAACCACCTCACAGCTCCATCCGAGAAAACTGTAGAGAATAAACACTAGAAAATACCGCATTGCTATGAGCATAAATATCCTCCTTCCCCAAGCATAGAGACATCTTACAACGATTTCCCGCCATCGTCAACCTTCTCCATACAGCCGTTCCATTGACAGCGTCCAAAAATTGAGCTACATTGTAGAGGAATCATTTTATCATAAATTGTAAAGGAGTCTTTCTCATGGCAACCCTGACTAGAAACGAGGCCTTCCAGCTTCTCAAGGAATACACCAAAACTGAACATCTCATCACCCATGCTCTCAGTGTAGAGGGAGTCATGCGTCATTTTGCCACATTGGAAAACGGAGATGTGGAAACGTGGGGCATCGTGGGGCTCCTCCATGATTTGGACTACGACCAATACCCAGAGCAGCATTGTATCAAAGTCCAGGAAATTTTGCGGGAGCGCGGTGTAGACGAGGAAATCATCCGCGCGGTTGCCAGCCATGGATACGGCATGTGCTGCGACATCAAACCGGAATCCCAGATGGAAAAAGTCCTCTACACAGTGGATGAGCTCACCGGACTTATCACCGCCTGCGCCCTTATGCGGCCCTCCCGTTCCGTGCTGGATATGGAGGTCAAATCCGTAAAAAAGAAGATGAAAACCAAGGGATTTGCCGCCGGCGTCAATCGTGAGGTTATCCTCCAGGGCGCAGAAATGCTGGGCTGGGAGCTGGACTATGTCATTGAACACACCATCCTCGGCATGCGCGAGGTAGCCGATGCCATCGGGCTGAAAGGCAACCTATAGTCCCATCCCTGCGCTGTATACACTGTGGAAAGGAAATCTCCTCTATGAAGCATCTTCTCGTGGCCATCAACGCAAAATATATCCACACCTGTTTGGCGGTCCGCTATCTCAAAGGTTATGTAAAACAGTGTTCCTCCCTTGATGTTGATTTTCTGGAATTTACCATCAATCAGCAAAGCTCTTATCTGCTGGAGGAAATCTATCGCCAAGCACCGGATACTCTGGCATTTTCCTGCTACATCTGGAATATCGGCGTTGTCACCTCGCTGTTGCCCGATCTTCGGAAGGTGCTTCCCCAAACCAAAATCATCCTGGGCGGCCCGGAAGTCTCCTTTGGGTCCAGCACCTTGCTCTCTACCCTGCCCGATGCCGACTACATTCTGGCGGGCGAAGGCGAAATCGGGTATCTGGCCCTATTGGAAGCGCTGGAATCTGGAACCCAGTTGAATGATGTTCCCAATCTCATTTGGCGATCTTGCCAGGGCATCCGGCAAAACGCCGCCGCTCCCTTTCTTTCTATGGATGAACTGCCCTTTCCCTACGAAAACTTAGAACAGCTTTCCCATCAAATTCTCTACTATGAAGGATGCCGGGGCTGTCCTTTTGACTGCCAGTACTGTCTCTCTGGGGAGGACAAGGCTCTGCGGACAAAATCCTTTGAAAAAATACGGGCCGAGCTAGACCTATTTCTCTCCCAGCAGGTGCCTCAGGTCAAATTTGTAGACCGTACCTTTAACTGCCGTCCTTCCTACTACCGCCCTATCTGGCGCTATCTGATAGAGCGGGACAACGGGGTGACCAACTTTCATTTTGAGCTTTCCGCCGATTTGCTCCAGGACGAGGATATCACCCTGCTGAGGAAAGCCCGTCCCGGCCTATTCCAGTTTGAAATTGGCGTTCAATCCACCTTTGCGCCCACGTTGCGGGCCATCCACCGCAGCCACCGGGTAGAAAAGATTTTTCACCGGGTCCGGCAGGTGGCGGAGCTTGGGAATATCCATCAGCATCTGGACCTCATCGCCGGGCTGCCTCTGGAGAATTTTTCTACCTTTGGGAAATCCTTTGACGAGGTTTTTGCCCTGCACCCCCAGCAGCTGCAGCTGGGCTTTCTCAAACTGCTGCGCGGCAGCGGGCTGGATCAGCGCCGGGAGGAATTGGGGCTCATTTGCTCCTCCCAGCCCCCTTATGAGGTGCTCTCTACTCCAGACCTCTCCTTTTCCGATCTGATTCGCCTCAAAGGTGTGGAGGACATGGTGGAGCGCTATTACAATTCCGGCCGGTTTCAGCTAAGTCTTTCTCATGCCCTTTCCTATTTCCCTTCCCCCTTTTGTTTCTTTGAGTCTCTCAGCACTTATTGGGCAGGTCAAGGGTATGACAGTATTTCTCATTCCAAAGAATCCCTCTATGACATCCTCAATGGCTTCGTCCGTGACTGCTTGGGTCCGGATGACGATCTCCCCTGGCTGATGAAATTCGACCTCTATTCCCATGAGAACGCCAAAAAGCTGCCCCAATGCGGACAGGAGTCTCTCTTCTCCCGCTACCGAGACCGGATTTCATCCTTTTACCGGGATCCTGTCCAAATCCGGCGCTATCTTCCCTCCTACGAGGGACTGGACCCCCGGCAGATCGCCCGGATCACCCATCTGGAGGTATTTCCCTTTGATCCGCTGCATCCAGAAATCCGGCAGGACACCGCCTACCTTTTTGATTATCGATGTAAAACCAGGCTCCAGGACAGTACAGCGACTCCTATTTCTTTATAAACCCAATATAATAAAAAGGGTACGACCGTTAGCCAACGCCAGATAAGGAAGTTTTTATGTAGGGGTACGGTGTAACTCAGTAAAATGGGTTGCACCGTATTCTTTTGTTATGCTACAAAGCGGAAGTCCTGCGGGTTTTCCCGTATTTCCTTCATCATAGCAAGGATTTCCTGTTCGGTAGGAATATCGATCATTCCCGCCGCCGTAAAATAAATATCCACCTTTACAAAACAGTGGCCACTTGACTTGTCATTGTTGTGTACTTCGATCCGCTCAATCAATGCGTTTACAAGCGTTGGGGTAAGCTCCGTAATATCCGTCAGTTCACGCAGGGTACGGAGCAGCAGCCTTAAATCTGTAACCTTCTGCTTCGCTTCCTGTAATGCCTTTTGACTGTCGGCAACCTCCTGTATTAAGGCTTTCTGCTCTTTTTCGTAGCTTTGGAGCATTTTGGAAAAGCGCTCATCGGAGAGTATGCCGCTTGCGTTCTGCTCGAACACCTTTTCAATCAGCCTGTCGATTTCGGCAATTCTCCTTGTACCCTGTTCCACTGTCTGTTGGAGTTTTTTGTGTTCTTTCTGCCGCATAGCGTTGGTTTTCTTCGCCAGCATATACAGAAATACCGTTTCGTGGCACTTCACGAAATCCGCTAAACCGCTGATGGCTTCAAACACAATCTTTTCAAGCACAACATCTCGGATATAGTGGATTTTGCAAGCTCCTCTGCCGTCCTTGTAGTTGGAACATCTCCAAAATTCCTGATTGCGTTTCAGGCTCTTAGCAGCACAGAAATGCAGCTTTGCGCCGCAGTCGGGGCAGTACACCAATCCCGAAAACAGGCTTGTTCTGCCCGTAGCTGTCGGTCTGCGGCGGTGTTTGCGGAGTTCTTGCACCCTTAACCATTGCTCCTCTGAGATAATCGGTTCCTGCATATCCGGAATGATCTGATGTTCCTCCGCTGGCTTGTAGACGGTTTTATGCACCTTGTAGCTGACGGTGGTGGTCTTGAAATTCACCGCACAGCCCGTGTACTGCCTGTTTTCAAGAATACCGACAACGGTTTTCTGATCCCAACAGTACGGATTAGCCGGTACTTTTTGTGCGTGTGATCTGCCGACACTTTCGTAATAAGCAGAGGGAACAAGAATTTTCTCTTTTTCCAACTGTCTTGCAATCTGAGATGGGCCACGCCCTGCAAGGCAGAAAGCATAGATTTTGCGTACCACTTCGGCGGCTGGCTCATCAATCAGCCATTTCTCTTTATCATTCGGGTCTTTCCTGTACCCAAACGGAACAGAAGAAGATACCCGTTTGCCGTTATCCGCTTTGGACTGCCATACCGCACGGATTTTCTTAGAGGTCTGCGCCGCATACCACTCGTTGAAAATATTGTGAAAGGGCATCATTTCCACGCCGTCTCCGGTCAGGGTATCTACTCGCTCCTGTATGGCGATAAAGCGAATGCCCAGCGACGGATACACTACCTGCGTCAGCCTGCCCATTTCCACCTGCTCACGCCCGAAGCGGGAGAGGTCTTTCACGATGATTGTGCCGATTTTTCCGTTCTCTGCCATACGCTCCATACGCATAAAATTTGGTCTTTGGAAGGTTGTACCCGATACGCCGTCGTCCACGAAAAACATGGTGTTGGTGTATCCCTCTTTTCGGGCGTAGTCCTGCAAAATCTGTTTTTGGTTGGTGATGGAGTTCGACTCCTCGTCCTTGTTGTCATCATCCACGGATAAGCGGCAGTAAAGCGCCGTGATTTTTTCATCTGCCTGCCCGTTTAATTTCGTTGCTGTTGTCATCATTCGTTTTCTCCTTTCCGACAACAGGGCATAGCAAAGGCATATTGATCCTACTATACCCTGTTGCCTTTTTCTACTGTGTGACTGTTAAATCAGCTTTTCGGACAGGATCAGTTCCTTGAATTGTTCCATAACGCATTGTCTGCCTTTCGGATTAAAGTGCGTAGAGATTTCATAGATTGTCCCACCGATCTTCAGCTTGAAATTATCCTCCCCAAAACGGCGCATCCTGCTGTAATCAAGAGTGCGTTCCTTGCTGCGGGGCAGCATATAATCCACAAGACAAACCGGCTCGTTTCCGTCTATCGGCTCAGGCGGCAGAGCATATATGACTTCGTTATTCGAATAAATATCTATTTTCTTCATATCTCCACCTTACCTTTCGTCCCGGCTTCTACGGCTTCGTTCCAATTTTCTGTTGTAGTCGTACAGCAGTTTTAAAATGGTATCGGTCATTTGTTTCTGCGTGTAATTCTTCGGGAAAAATGCCTTTAAATCCTGCACCTTAAAGCTGATACGCTCGGTCTGATTTGCTTTTTCCTCGGACATAATCTCATAGATACTTTCCAAAGAAAGCGTACCCTGCTGCGCCGCTTTCTTCATACGGATACTCTGTGCGTGAGAAGGGGTGCAATCGTTCAGGCGCATAGCGTCCAGCAGGATTTTCTGCTGTTCTTCGGACAGATAGGAAAGCTCAACGGCGGGGCTGAGCGCAATCCCGCCCTCGTCTACCTTTTGGAGCAGTTCGGGAATGAGGTGGGTTAAGCGGATATATCGGAATACTTTATTTCGGCTTTCGCCTTGTTCCTTGCCGATTTCGGCGGCGGTATCCGACTTTGTCGCAACTTGCGATAAAGTTAAGTCCGTGCGTTTGCCCTGTGCTTTCATTGCCTCCATTTTCATTTTGTAAGCAAAAGCTTTTTCGCTTGGGAGTATCCGTTCACGGTGGAGATTGCTGTCTACCACCGCAATCATCGCTTCGTTTCGGTCAAGGGGATAGATCAAAACAGGCACTTCGGAAAGTCCTGCTTTTATAGCGGCGTGTAGTCTGCGGTGTCCGCTAACCACTTCATATTCGTCCGTATTTTCAATCGGGCGGACGATCAGCGGACAAAGTATGCCTTGTTCTTTGATACTTTCGGTCAGCACCTCCATATCCTCATCGTCCAGCACCTGAAAGGGATGTCCCTCAAAGGTGCGGAGCTTATCCACCCCGATATTCGCCGCCTTTTTCTTCGGCGGGTTGATTGTATTTATCATCGTTCATACCTTCTTTCTTTGTGCTTCATTGTTACGGCAATTTCCATCTGCCGCTCGGTTTCGAGCAGTTTTTCAAATCTCGGTATCTTTTCGAGAATTGCCCGTGCGATGGACAGTTCTTTTCGCAAAGGCTTGATTTTTGCGGTAATATCCCTCGCTTCGGTGTTCAGCGATTCGCTTTTCTTATGGCGGTTTCGGTTATATATTGACTGCCTTTCCTTTTCCAAAGCGGAGATTTGCGCCCGTGTTTCGCTGATAAAAAAGGCAAGCTCCTGCGGAGAATCAATCTGCTTCTCGCACAGGAATCTGTATTCTTCAAGGGTTTTATCCAGTTTGGCAACCTCCCGCCGCATTTCGGGCGAAAGCAGGCGGGGAGCGGCAGGAGCAATATTGTTGCCTGTGATCAGCTTGCATAATTCGATAATCAGTTCAAACAATACCTGTATGCCGTCCATCTTTTTCATTTTGCGGTACTCGATTTCAAGCAGAAGCAGCGGTGTATATTTCGGCTTATGGAACGGAACATAGCCGACATATCGTTGATTATCCAAGAGTCGTTCACGGATAGCGGCAGGCATATATTCCTTGCCCAAGCGGTCTAAGCGGACTGCCCTCTGCCAGCTCGGCGCTTTGACAGAATAGTGGGCAAAGTGTTCGTCACGCCGTATCTCGTAGCCCATATCTTTGAGGCGTATCTCAAAGGCTTTGAAGTTGGTGGACTGGGCAAGAGCGGTGTCAATATCCGCCTTTAACAGTTCACGGTGCGACACACCGCCGCTCTGCTTCAGCCGGTATTCCTTTTTCTTCCCGCCATAAAATTCAGCTTCTTTTAAAATGCTTTTGCCGTATTCCAGACATACGGCGTCGGAGATTTCACGGAGCCTGTGGTGATCGGAGATATGGTTTTCAAACTTCCTGCCGGTCTTAAAGGATACGGAGTTTACCACAAAATGGTTATGGAGATTATCGGTATTGAGATGGGTGGTAACAACAATTTCATATTCCTTGCCCCACATACGCCTTGCGGTTTCCAAGCCGATTTTGTGTGCTTCTTCGGGAGTTACTTCTCCCGTCTGAAAGCTCTGATACCCGTGATACGCCACATTGCCCCCTGTTTTACCGAAGCGCTTTTTTGTTGCTGTCATACGCTCATAGGCTCTTTTAGCGTTGCAGTTGATACCGCTGACATGCATACGCTCATCGGTCTTTCTATCATTGGAAACATACTGCAAGGCGGCGTAGAGATCGCTGTCCACATACCTTTTGTCGATGGTTTTATCGGGGTTTTCCGCATAGTCGATCACTTCCTTCAGCCTGCTTTTCACAGGCCAGTATCCCGTTGTCGCCACATCATACCACTATCCTTTCCTTTTGCGGTAAGATAAGTTCGGCGGTTATCTCATCAATCAAAGAGATAATTTTTTCTTCCGTGTCTGCTGAGATTTTGCCTTCGCATACCACACAAAGCTCATCTAATTTATCATTGAAAGAGAAGAATATTTCGGGTAAAACAGCTCTCGGCATATATCCCAAAGCTCGCTGCCTGAGATATTCTGATACAGAGAGACCGCACCTTTCAGCGTTATGCTCAATCATATTTTTCTCTTTTTCGCTGACACGGATAAACAGATTTTTATTTTTAACTTCGTTCATAACATCAGTCCTTTCTTTGATTTTTCAAGGGGTATTAGGGGTGCCCCCTAAAGTGAAATCGGCTCTCAAAGCCGATTGGGAGGGAAACTGTCAATACAGTTTCCCTGCTTGTTACAGCATACGACATCTCTGCTGTCTTTCCCGTGGGTGTTTTGCCGGTCTGCCTGAATGTCGTTTTTCTATTCCTGCCCCGGAGTCTCACCGCAGCGTTGTTTCGCTCTCTCTGCTCACACAAGAGGTCTTGGCAAAATCATATCCCATCCAGCCGGTCATTCAGTTGTAACCGGCTTTCGGGTAACAAAAAAAGCCGGCACACAAATGCGTACCGACTTACCGCCAAAAGGATAAACTTATCCCTTGCGGTAGTGGCTTCACATTCATGTAACCGGCTTTGAAATTCAAAGTCGAAACTGTCCTTTACGCTTTTCTTACTGCCGACAGTCCAAAGCAGTTTCAGAAGCGGCGGCATTTTCTCTTAGCATACCGCAGGCATTATCCGGCTCACAGCCGTCATCCCAAATCTGTGAAGAAAGATATTCAGTTGTCGCTCTCTTTTGATATTTTTTTATTATACACCACAGAACAAATGTTTGTCAATACTTCCTGAATAAGTTTTTGAATATTTTTCAAAAAAGCGGAGATACTATTTTGTTTTATGCCTTGCGTAGTGAAATGGAAACCGATTCACATTTTATAATGTCGTTAAAACCTCTAATTACAACATATAAGAATCGAAAATTAGAGGTTGAAAAAGCCTGATTTCAAGCCATTTCTAAAGCATAAACTTTGAGGGATAAGGTATAAACACCTTACCCCTCCATTTTGCATTTGAAAGCGTTACAGGATCATTTCCTCCATTTTACCCTAGCCGCATCAATGCGGCTATATTCGTTCCTTCATAATCTAATTTATTGCGACTAAGAAAGAAGATCGCAGAAAATATCCCTCCGATAAAATGATGTTTTCTACTCTTTCGCACCAAATATCCGGTTCAGTTCCTCCACGGCCGCCTCGTCTGCAAAAGCCAGAATATACTGGCCGGCACGAATAACGGTTTCACCATGGGGAATAAGCATCGCATCATCTTCATAAATAGCAATCAAGAGGGCGTGCGAAGGAAGTTTGATCTCAGCGATGGTTTTATTGACATTCGGAGAATGATAGTCGACATGGATACGGACAATCGAGTAGTCGCCTTTGGACAGCCGCATCAAGGTCATAATGGACTGATAGTTCATTTCATCTGCAATCATATGACCGATCATGTCGGCCTGATTGATCTTTACATCCACACCCATACCTGCATTAAAAAGCCATGCGTTTTTGGGATTATTAACTCTCGCAATTACCTTTGGCACATCGTATTCAAATTTTGCCATCATTGCCACGGCCAAATTAGTTTCATCATTGCCCGTAGTACAAACCAAGGCGTTACATCTGCGCACTCCGGCTTTTTCCAGCAACAGAGCGTCCGTTCCATCGCCTGTCAGGACATTTTCTTTTTTTAGGCCGTTTTTCTTTAATGCCTGAAGGGCCTTTTCTTTATTTTCAATGACGATAGCATTGTTTCCGTTTTCTATTAGCAATCCAGCGATATATCCTCCGACTTGGCCGCCGCCAACAATAATCACATTCATCGTACACCGCTCCTTTCCACTTTATAATTGCAACATATCCCTGGCCCGCTCCATGCAATCTGAACAAACCGACAAATACAAGATATCGTTATATTCGCAACACATATCTCTTTCCGGCACAAAGGATCGTCCATGACGTTCTACAGCAATCAGACTTATCTTTCCTGCCACATCAAACTCGGAATACTTTTTCCCCTCCAAGCTGGCAGGAATTCGTACCTTTACAAGCTGGACATCGTTTCCCAATTTGCGAATGACACGCCAGCTTCTGTTTCCTTCAAGGTATTCCATGACATTATCCAGTCCAAGGCGGGTAATGGATACTGTATATATCCCCATGGATTCAAACATTCTCGCCCGTATAGGGTCATACATACGAGCGATAACTGTGGGAACATGAAATACATTTTTCGCAATGTTAGCAACCACTGCATTCAGCGAATCGCTGCTGGTACAGCCAATCACTACATCCGCCGAAGCAATTCCCGCCTGTTCCAACACGTCTTTGTCATATCCGACTCCGCAGATTGTTCGTCCTGTAAATTCCTCGCTCAAAGCCAGGAATGTTTCCGGGCTATTATCTATGACGATGACATCATGGTTTTTTCGTGCCAAATATTCCGACACCCGGACACCAAATTTTCCACATCCTATAACTAATGCTTTCATTGCTTTCAACTCCTTTTCGCTCGGCGTACACGCAGTAATTTCTTTCTTGCTTCCTCAATGCCAAACACAATAAACGGGATACAAATTAAGTAAAGCCACTCAATCCAGGAAATCGGCGCCGTATTGAAAATTCCGCTCAAGAACGGAATATACATCAGCGCAAGCAGAATCACTACCTCTATCACTAAGCCGGCATTGATATAATGATTACTGAACAGCTTTCTTTTAAAGACCGATTCATAATCCGTTCGGTTGTTCATGGCCATTCCCATCTGTGCGAAGACCACACCGGCCAGCATCATCGTTGTGGCCTCGGCATAACCGTGCGTCCCCTCCGCAGCCAGTGGTATACCCGGCCAGCCGTTCAGGAAGTTGGCAAGGAAATAACCACCCACAGAAAAGAGTGTGCCAAGCAGTCCATACCAGATGAATCCGACTAAAACAACATTCTTATTGAGCAACCGCTCTTTGGTGGAGCGCGGCGGTTGCTGCATCACACTTGCTTCTGCATGCTCAGCGCCCAAGCCAAGCGCAGGCACCATATCCGTACCAATATCAATGGTCAGAATTTGAAGTACAGTTAGCGGCACGGGAATCATACCGCCGGAAAGCAGATATAAAGTGGGTGCTGCGGCTTCCGGCGTATTGCTGTCGAAAATATATCGAAGAAATTTCCGGATGTTATTGTAAACCGTTCTGCCTTCTTCAATCGCCCGGACAATCGTAGCAAAGTTGTCATCGCTCAGAATCATATCGGCAGCTTCCTTGGCGACATCCGTTCCGGTAATTCCCATGGCAATACCGATATCCGCCTTTTTCAGAGCGGGAGAGTCGTTCACGCCGTCGCCTGTTACTGCGACAATGTTGCCCATCTCCTGCAAAGCGCAGACAATGCGGTATTTTTGTTCGGGCGCCATGCGGGCAAAAACAACCTCGCCTTTTAGCACTTCCTTCAGCACAGTATCATCCATCTCGGCCAGTTCCACGCCCGATATTACCTTGGCATCAGGGCTCTGGATGATGCCAATTTTGCGGGCTATACTCTCGGCAGTCAATCCATAGTCACCGGTAATCATAATGATTTTGATACCCGCACTGCGGCACAGGCGAACCGCTTCTTTTACCTCACTGCGTGGCGGATCTTGCATCGCCACAAGCCCAAGAAAGGTTAAATTCTCTTCTACATTTTCAGGAGTATATTCACGAATCGATTCAGGAAGCGTTTCATCGTCTCTGCGTAACGGACGATAGGCCACTGCCAGGACACGCAAACCATCCCGGGCGTAAGTATCATTTGCCTGCATGATGCGCTGCCGGTCTTCCTCCTTCATCGGGCGGGAAGAAGAACCATCATAACAGCGTTGGCACAGTTCCATAACCTCTTTGGGAGCACCTTTTACAAATGCGATTCGATTGCTTCCTTCAAAAGGTTCTCTGAGCTGATGGATAGTTGTCATGCGCTTTCTGCGGGAATCAAAAGGCAGCTCCATGACACGCGGAAACGTCTGATTCAGTGTATCCAGGTCAATGCCGCCTTTTTGGGCAACAACGCCAAGACACGCCTCCGTCGGGTCGCCCAGCACCGTGTAGCGTTCTTTTCCCTCCTCCGGGGGAAGCAATTTGGCGTTAGAACACAACGCAGCGCCACTGAGCAAAAGCCTTAATGCGTTGCTGTTTTGCGCCGTTACTACAATATCGCCATCCCGAATTTCCCCTTGCGGGGCATATCCCTCTCCGCTTACCGTCATTTCTGCACGCAGGTTCCACAGGTGATTGACCGTCATTTCATTCTGCGTAAGGGTACCGGTTTTATCCGAACAGATGACATTGGTACATCCCAATGTTTCTACAGAAGACAATTTCTTGACCAGTGCGTGCTCTTTAGCCATTTTCTGTACCGCTAAAGCCAAAGATAGCGTTACCGCCGGCAACAGCCCTTCCGGGATAAATGCCACGATCATTCCCAGCGCAAAAAGAAATGATTCCATCCACGGGTCTTTTACTAAAAATACCGCAATCAGGAAAAAGATAAGGCCAATACTGAAAGCAATCAAGGCGATTTGTTTAGTCAGGACATTTAGTTCCTTTTGCAAAGGCGAAAGGCTTTTTTCTGTATTTTGCGTCAGGTTTGCAATTTTCCCAAATTCACTGTCCATACCGGTTGATACAACCAGCACACGGCAGGTACCCGCCGCCGCTGACGTGCCGGAAAACACCATGTTTTCCGCTTCCAAATAACTGCATTCCTGTTGTAAAGCATCGCTGCTTTTACGGATAGGATTGCTCTCTCCGGTAAGCGTTGACTGGTCGGCACGGAAATCATTGCTTTGAAGAATTCGGGCGTCGGCGCTGATGCGGTCGCCTTCTTCCAGAACCATAATGTCTCCGGGGACAATTTCTGTTGCCAGTATTTTTTTCTCTTCGCCATCCCGGATTACTCGAGCGTAAGCGGGCAGCATCTTTTGCAGGGCGTTGGTCGCCTTTTCCGCCTTAAATTCCTGAAAAAAGGAGAAAAGGCCATTGATCAGATTGACGCAGAAAATGGCAATCCCCAACTCTAATGCGCCGGAAAGTATTGCCATAACGCCGCCGGCCCACAAAAGCAATGCCATCAAGCTAGTAAAGTTTGCCAAAAACTTTTTCAGCATGCTGGTCTGCTTCTTTTGCGCTAATTCATTTTTTCCGTATTGTTCTAAGCGCTTGTCCGCTTCCTCTTGCGAGAGGCCCCGCATATTGGAACCCATCAGGTGACAGGCTTCCGCTGGACTTGTGAAAAGTATTTTTTCTTTTATGTCTGGAGTTTGGCTGTCCATATCGCTTTCACCATAATTCCCTTCATATTGTAAAAAAATGATTCCGGTAATTTGTCCGGAGCCTTGCTAATCAAGAAGACAAACATCCATAAATATAACGTGATCTTGTCGTTCCCAATAAAAAGTGCAATATAATATGGCTCTATTAGGAAATAAAAATACCAATTCTAATCTTTTTTAGTATAAAATCATGAGGAGAAAAAGTCAAGTTAATCCCTTAAGAATTCACAGTTTTTTTACTTTATATAATCCGTGACTTTGTCAAACAAAATCGGAAACACAATAAAGACATACGGCTGGATTTTCTTATCAATCATGTTTCCGGTAACTTTGTAGAAATGGTTTTATGGTGGATAAAAAGTTGTATGAAGCAGACGCCAGCAGAATTAGACCGCTATTTTAGTGCGGTCATTTGTCCAAAAATAATCACTTGGTTGACAATTTCTGTTGCACAAATTCGAATGTTATTTATCTGTCCAACCCACTCCATTTGATTTTCCGCCTTTAGCCGCTCGGTCACACCCTCGTGCTCTGCCATCTGCTTTACCAACCGAAGAAACATATTCTCTGCCCGCTCATCAATATCAACAAGATAGCTATTCAGTTTGCCGCTTGTGAGAAGATTAGCGTATGTAATCCTATGGCATTCTTTCAGATACCGTAAATGCCGTTGCCCCCATACTCCAATAGGTCTTGTTTCTTTTTCGGTGGGTAAGACGAGATTTGGCAAATAGCAATCGCCTTGCTGAGTATATGTGCCGCCCATCTGCTCAAATATTGTTTTTTCCATAACCTTAAACCTCCGCCATCTTTATCTTGAATTTCTTAATAGGTGCGTTGACTACTTTGATTAGAACATCATCTACTGCGTCCGTATATCTGTCTTGTGCAAGTAATTTGTTCCGCAGCGCATTAAGAGCATTTAGAATAATTCTCCGTTCACTTTCATCAATCGCTATGTAATATTTTTGATTTCGCATATCTGCTTACCTCCCTCGCCTACATTGTAGCAAGGAAGTTTTTGCTTGACGAATGTGCGATTTTATTTTTGAACATAAAGAAAGACAGCGTAAAAAGCATTTTTGCCTTCTACGCTGTCTCTTGCCTTTGCTATTGCCCGTAAAGTATATTTCAATGTTGTTTTAAATTACTGCCTTATGTGGCGTTAGCATTGGCCGTACCCTTTTTATTTATTTTCGCTGGTTGGTTTTAAATATCCTCAGAAGAAAGACAAACTATACCCTCTTTTCGGAGGGCCTGAACTGCTTCGTCATTGTCCTCTACCCGAAAGATCACATAAGCGGTTTTATCCTCCCGGCTTAAAAAGGCATACATATACTCCACGCTGATTTGAGCGTTGGAAAGAACCCGAAGCGCCTTGGAAAGTCCGCCTGGCTCATCTTCAATGGAGATGGCGATGACTTCGGTGATGGAAACGGTGAATCCCGCTTCCCGCAACACAATTTTGGCCCGGTCCGGATCGTCTACGATCAAACGCAGGATACCGAAGCTAGTGGTATCCGCAATGGATACCGCCCGGATATCTATCTGATTTTTGCCGAGGATTTCGGTGATCTGCACCAACCGACCCGACTTATTCTCAATAAACACGGATAGCTGTTTGACAACCACAAAGATCCCTCCCCACAAGGTATTTTCTTACCTTTATTATACCATACTCTGGCGGGATATGGTACCCGCTTTCCGGTAATTTTCCGCCAGCCTACTCCGCAAAGTGGGCCTTTCTGCCCAGGTCAAAAGCCTTGAGGTTGAGCTCCAGGAATTTCTGAGGTACACAGGCACGAACCGCATCCAGCCAGACCTGCTCATCAAAGTCCATGATGTTGGAAAGCGCGCCCATCAGCACCACATTGGCCGCTTTGGCATTGCCGACCTCCTTAGCCAGGCTGAGCGCATCCAGATCCAGGATATGGATGCCCTTATCTCTGATCTTCTTGACAATGTCCGCCGGATACTGGGCCGCTCCGGTGATCACCGGCATGGGATCAATCTGCTGGTCGCTGACAATGATCTTGCCGCCTTTTTTGAGATAGGAAACATACCGGGCCGCTTCCAGCACCTCAAAGGAGATGATGGCATCGGCCTCTCCCAACTCTACAATGGGAGAATAGACCTTACCCTCGGAATATTTGACATAGGTGACTACGCTGCCACCCCGCTGGCTCATGCCATGGACCTCCGACACCTTGACGTCATAGCCCTGGCTGAGCAGCACATTGCCTAAAATCCGGCTGGCCAGCAGGGAGCCCTGCCCGCCGACGCCGACAATCATAATGCTTTTGCTTTCACTCATGTTATTTCTCCTCCCCGCTCTGGATCGCATCAAAGGGACACAGGGATTTGCAGAGATTGCATCCCACACAAAGTGTCTCGTCGATGGAGGCTTTGCCGTCCTGGATGCTGATGGCCGGACATCCAATCTTCAGGCACATCTTGCAGCTTTTGCACTTATCTCTATCCACAATCAAGGGTTTTTCGTGCTTGACATATTTAAGCAGCGCGCAGGGACGGCGGGTGATGATGACCGACGGCTCCTCCGCGGCCAGTTCCTCTTTAATGACCCGCTCTGTTTCCTTCATGTCAAAGGGATCCACCACCCGGATTCTCTTAACACCGGCGGCCTCGCAGATTTTTTCAATGCTCACCTTTTCCACAATGTCCCCCTTTAGGGTCTTGCCGGTGGTGGGATTCTGCTGATGGCCGGTCATGCCGGTAATGGAGTTATCCATAACGATGACGGTGGAAACGCCCTCATTGTAGGTGATGTCGATCAGTCCGGTGATGCCGGAGTGCATAAAGGTGGAATCTCCGATGACCGCCACCGAATTTTTGGCGCTGTCGATGCCCCTGGCCTTGTTAAAACCGTGAAGCCCGGAGATGGAAGCGCCCATGCAAACGGTGGAATCCACCGCGAAGAGAGGCGCGGAAGCGCCTAGGGTGTAGCAGCCGATGTCGCCGCTGACCATGACGCCCAGTTTATGCAGCACATAGAATACCCCTCTGTGAGGACAGCCAGGACACATGACCGGCGGGCGGATAGGCACATCCTCTTCGAAGGTGTCGAAGGGATTTTCCTTCC
This sequence comes from Zongyangia acetica, assembly GCF_038739695.1. NCBI lineage: Bacteria > Bacillati > Bacillota > Clostridia > Eubacteriales > Oscillospiraceae > Zongyangia > Zongyangia acetica. Next base: position 111,088 of record NZ_JBBEWN010000001.1, read on the forward strand.
CGAGCAGGACCTTGGCCACAATGCGCTGGGAAAGCTCCCCGATGAGAGGGAACACGTCCTTGCCGTGGCAGGAGATGCCCAGACATTTGACATGGGTCTCGATGATGGGATCCAGTTCTTCCGCCACATAGATGGTTTTATATTTTTTCACAAATTCCTCAATCAGTTTCACCGGCAGCGGGTTGACAAGTCCAAGCTTTAAGACGCCGGCTTTGTCCCCTACCGCTTCCTTGGTGTACTGATAGGAAATACCGGAGGTGATGATGCCGATATCGCTGTCCGCGTCTTCAACCCGGTTGAGTCCTGTGGTCTCAGCCAGTTCTTTCAGCGCCTGCATCCGCTCTTCTACCACTACATGGCGTTTTTTGGCATTGGCCGGCGCCATGACATATTTGGCCGGGTCCTTTTTATATTCTTTGAGCGGCACCTCTTCCCGCTCCAAAAGCTCCACAGCACTCTGGGAGTGGGAAATGCGGGTGGAAAGGCGGAAGAGCACCGGTGTGTCATATTTCTCAGAAATCTCATAGGCAGCCTTGACAAAGTCCTTGCACTCCTGGGAGTCGGCAGGTTCCACCATGGGGAGTTTTGCCGCGATGGCGTAATGGCGGGAATCCTGTTCGTTCTGGGAGGAATGCATGCCTGGGTCATCGGCGACCGCAATAATCAGCCCGCCGTTGACCCCTGTATAGGTAGAGGTAAACAACGGGTCCGCCGCCACATTGAGGCCCACATGCTTCATGGCGCAGAAGGATCTAGCGCCGCCGATGGAGGCGCCGATGGCAACCTCTGTGGCCACCTTTTCATTGGGCGCCCACTCGGCATAGACCTCCGGGTATGTAGCAACTGCTTCTGTAATTTCGGTACTGGGCGTACCGGGATAACTTGAGACGACGGTACAGCCGGACTCATAAAGTCCCCTGGCCACTGCGTCGTTTCCCAGCATTAACTGTTTCAATTTATTTTTCCTCCTTCGGTTGGTTTCTCAGATCAATGACACGCTTTGCCTTACCCGCAAAACGTTCCAGCTGCTTGGGCTGAACCAGGTTAACCTTGGCATCTAGTCCCAACACCGAGCGCAGCTTTTCCTTGATGGTGTGCTGTAGGTTCTCCAGCTCCGCAAAGCGCTCCAACAGGGTCTCGTCCACCAGCTCTACGTTGATTTCCAGCTTATCCATAAACCCTTCCCGGGTGACCACGATCTGATAGTTGGGGCTGATTCCCTTCATACCCACAATTACACTTTCAATCTGGGTGGGGAACACATTGACACCCCGGATTTTCAGCATATCATCGGTGCGGCCCATGACTTTTTCCATCCGGGCAAAGGTCCTGCCGCACTCACAGGGCTCGTAATTGATCCGGGTGATATCCTTGGTGCGGTAACGAAGCAGCGGGAAGGCCTCTTTTCCCAAGGTGGTGATAACAAGTTCACCGGTATCCCCCTTGGCCTTGGTCTCCCCTGTATGGGGATCGATGATCTCGGGCAGGAAGTAGTCCTCGTTGATGTGCAGCCCCTCCCGGCGCTCACATTCGCCGGAAACGCCAGGGCCCATCAGCTCGCTCATGCCGTAGTTATCGGTGGCGAAGATACCCCAGGCATCCTCGATGGCGTTGCGCATCTCCACCGTAGAGCCCTCAGACCCAAACAGGCCCAGGCGCATCTTGAAGTCCTCCTTTTTATAGCCCATATCCCGGGCCACCTCTGCCATATAGAGGGCATAGGAGGGGGTGCTGATGAGGGTGGTGGTTCCAAAGTCGTGCATCAGCATAATATTTTTTTCGGTGTTTCCTGAAGAGGTGGGCACTACGGTGGCGCCAATACGCTCCAGGCCATAATGCAGCCCCAACGCGCCGGTAAACAGGCCGTAGCCAAAAGCAACCTGGGCGATATCATCCTCTCTTCCGCCAGCTGCTACAATAAGCCGCGCCATTAGGTCGGACCACATATCAAGATCGTTTTTCGTGTAACCTACTACGGTGGGCTTGCCGGTAGTTCCAGAAGATGCGTGAATCCGCACCACCTTTTTCATAGGAACCGCAAAGAGCCCAAAGGGATAGTTGTCACGAATATCTTCCTTGGTGGTAAAGGGAATCCTCTCCACATCCTGAAGACATTTGATTTTATCAGGGGTAGCCCCCGCTTTTTCCAGCCGCTCATGATAAAACGGCACATTATCATAACAATATTTTACAATTCTTTGGAGCCGTTCTAATTGTATCTTTTCGATACTGGCTCTGTCCATGGTTTCCAAGTCCTTCTGCCAGAACACAGAATATCACTCCCCGTATCAATCAACATAAAATTTATTATACCGCAAAAATCCCAATAAAGCTATGGAATCTGCGCTATTTTTTCAAAAATCCGATTGTAGATCACATTTGTTCCCCTAACGCGCAAGGAGAGAGCGGCAATCTGCCGCTCTCTTCACTTGTCATATTCCAAAAGGAAAACCATTATTTTACAAAGTATGCCTTGTCGTAAAAGTGGCTGTTATCCTGTACCTTGCCCATCTTTGCCGCCACAAGACTGCCGATCCAACAGGCCAGAAAGGAAACCGCCATAGCCGCAACGCCGAAGATGGTAGCATAGGCAGAATTAAAGCCACTGAGCAACGCGAGTCCTAAGGAGACCACCGGCCCGGTGATCATACCGCACCAAGCGCCCGCCCGGTTCATGCCCTTCCAATAAAGGCCCAACATATATGGAGCTAAAAACGCGCCGGAGATGGTGCCCCAGGAAAAAGACATCAATGTTAAAATCGGCGTCTTAAATGAGGCGATCAGATAAGAGACAAGAATAAAGACCGCACAGAGAACCCGGGTTAAGGTCAGGGTTTTGGCCTTGTCTTCAGCAAATTTTGAGACCCGGTCAGCCACCAAATCCATAGAAATGGTGGAGCAGGAGGTCAGGGTAATGCCGGAAAGGGTGGATACGGAAGCTGAAACCACCAAAACCAATACAACCCCCAAAAGAATCACCGGCAAAGTCTGGGTTAAGATTTGCGGAACAATCAGGTCATAGTTGGCCTTTCCATCCAAGGTCGGAACCTCTGTGAAAAAGATCCGGGAAAGTGAACCGATATAATAGGCGCCGCCCGCGATAATCAGGGCAAACAAGGTGGAAATCACCGTTCCCTTTTTGACGCCGTCCTCGTTTTTGATGCCGTAAAACTTATGAACCATCTGCGGCATCCCCCAGCTTCCCACGCTGGTCAGCAGGATCAGACAGATCACCGAAAGCGCCGTCTGCGGGGTAAAGAGCACATCCGACTGGGCGCACATGCTTTCCCAGACCTTCGTTACGCCGCTGGCAAAGCCCCCTACCTGCTCGCTTTCACTGACAAAAAAGAGCATGGCCGCCACCCCTACCAGCATGATGATACCCTGGATAAAATCAGCCAGCAGTGTGGCAAAATATCCGCCCAGCACGAGATATATTCCCGAGACTACAGCAATGGCTGCCATGGCAATCTGATAGGGCACATGGAGTACGCTCTCGCACAGATAGCTCAGCCCTGAATAGACGCTGGCGGAGTAGGGGGTCATAAAGATAAAGACAATGATCGCCGCGTAAAGCTTCATATTCCGGGAAAAATAGCGTTTTTCAAAGAACTGGGGCATGCTCTTGATTTTGAGCCGCCGAGTGACCTCCCGGGTCCGGTTGGCCAGCACCTTCCAGGCCAACCAGGAGCCCAGGATCGCATTTCCAATGCCGATGAGGATGGCAAACAGCCCATAGTCGAAGCCAGAACGGCCTGCATATCCGATAAAGATTACCGCTGAAAAATAGGTAGTTCCAAAGCCAAAGGCCGAAAACCATGGCCCCGCGCTTCGGGATCCTACTACAAACCCGGTCAGCGTATCCGCTTTTTTAAAGCTGATAAAGCCGGTTGCTGCCATCAAAACCACATAGATGGCCAGTATAACCCATACTGTCATATATCTTTCTCTCCTTTTATCCCGGCGGCCTCTTCCGCTCCTCTCTATTGCTTTAACGCGTCTATCCATTAAAGCATCCTGTGACAGTATATCGCTTTAACTCGCAAAAGTCAACAAAAAAGCAGGGAAACTTCCCTGCTTTGACGTAAAAAAACTTTTCACTTTTTCAGTAAGATTATCTAAAAAATCGAGATGTTCCAAGGGATGGGCATAAAAATCCTGCTACATTCCGGTGAGGTGCTCGATGAGGATCTTAACGCCGATGAGAACCAGAACAATCCCGCCGAAAATTTCTGCTTTCTGCTTGAGAGCGCCTCCCAGCTTTCTCCCGATGATGCCGCCGATCAGACAGCAGACAAAGGTCACCGTTCCAATAAAGGTGACCGACAGGATCAGATTGACCCGCATGAGAGCTAGGCTGATTCCCACTGCCAGGGCGTCAATACTGGTGGCGATAGATTGCAGCAGTAAAGTTTTCACCGTCAGTATCTTACCCGTGGGACATGAGTCCTCCTGGGGATTTCGCAACTCAGCGATGGCCTCTACCACCATTTTACCTCCAATAAAGCCCAGCAGAATAAACGCGATCCAGTGATCCACCGATTCAATGAGGCCGCTGAAGGTGGAACCCAGAGCATAGCCGATCAGGGGCATCAGTGCCTGAAAAATCCCGTAAGAAAGGGCCATCCAAACCACCATAGGGCCTTTCAGGTTCTTGTAACAAAGGCCGTTGGAGATGGAAACCGCAAACGCGTCCATGGATAGCCCTAGCGCCAGTAAAAACAATGTAAGAAGACTCAATGGACATCCCTCTTCCTGTGATTCTTTAGGTAGCGTCGAAATATTAAGATTATAGAGGATAATTCTGCCTATGTCAAAGGTTTTCCAGGAAAACATCTATTTTCTTATACGCTATCCATTATTTTTGTCTCAACACATTCATAGTAGTTTTTTCCTTTTTCTATACCACTCATAGCGGGAAAGCTTATGTTTACACTTTTTTCATTGCTTTTCGCCGTCTGTTCGTGTAAAATAATGGGTACTGTCGAGCAGGCGTTATCATTGAGATGGGCGGGAGACGGTGCGGTTTTGTTTGGATATGTCAGGCCCTGTAAGCCAGAGCTGAAAATCAAAGAGTTTGAGCTTTATAAGTCCGTTTATTGCGGGCTGTGCAAGCAGTTGGGCCACAGCTTTGGGTATTTTGCCCGTTTTACCCTCAACTACGATTTTGCATTCCTCGCCATGCTGGATATGGCCCTTCAGGACCAATGCCCCCAAATCGAACAGCAGCGCTGTTTTGCCAATCCCCTGAAAAAGAAAAACTGCTGTCTGTCCAATCCCTCTTTGGAGTTTTCCGCCCAAGTCGCTATGATTATGCTCTATTATAAGGTGCGGGACGACATCCTGGACAGTGGGTTTTGGGGCCGGTTCCGCAATTACCTCCTGCTTCCCTTTATAAAAAATGCCTGGAAGAAAGCGGCGGCAAAACTGCCCGAAATCGATGAGATCATGAAACAGGCTGTGGACCGTCAGCGCGCTTTGGAATCCGCCGGCTGCGGCAATGTGGATGAGGCCGCCCACCCCACCGCCGAATTTTTATCCCGTATCTGTGTTTATATGGCGCGGGATGACCGGCAGCGTCGTATTCTGGATCGATTTGGCTATCTATTGGGGCGGTGGATCTATCTCATCGACGCGTTGGACGACATAGACGATGACCTGAAAGAGGGGAATTATAATCCTTTTCTTTTGGCCCATCATATAAAAGCCGGGGAGACGGAAAAGATAAATGAAGTGGTGCAGGAAGCTAAAGGTTCCTTGAACCTAACCGCAGCAGAAATCGGAACCGCTTATGCGCTATTGGAGGTCAACCGTTTTCAACCAATCTTTGACAATGTTATCTATCTTGGATTTGCAGATACAATGAATCAAATACGAACAAAAAGGAGCAAAAAAAATGAGCGATCCTTATAAGGTGCTGGGTGTTTCTCCCAATGCCACCGACGAGGAAATCAAAGCAGCCTATCGTGAACTGGCCCGGAAATATCATCCGGACAACTATGTCAACAATCCGTTGGGAGATCTGGCCGCAGAAAAGATGAAAGAAATCAATGAGGCCTATGACCAGATCCAAGCTTCCCGCAAGGCGGGAAATCAGGGCGGCTATGGCGGCTACAATGGTGGCTATCAGGGCGCTTATGGCAACTCCCGCTTTGGAGACGTGCGCCAGATGATTCAACAGGGTCGCATCAGCGACGCTGAGGAAATCCTGGAGGGTACCCCCACCGACTCTCGGGACGCCGAGTGGTATTTTCTCAAGGGAAGTATCTTTTATTCCCGGGGCTGGCTGGATCAGGCATACAGTTACTTTAACCGGGCAGTAGCCATGAACCCTGGCAATCCTGAGTATCGGGCGGCCCTCAATCAGATGGGAAGCCAACGTGCCACCGGCTACAGCCGCAGCACACCCGGCGGCTATCGTACCAACCAAAATGCCGGCGGCTGTTCCTCCTGTGATATGTGCAGCGGCTTAATCTGCGCCGACTGCTGCTGCGAATGCATGGGCGGCGACCTGATCTCCTGCTGTTAACAACAAGAAACGAAGGAAGGCTCAATACGCGATGAAACGCAGCACCAAAATTGCGCTGGGTGGTATGATTACCGGGCTTTGCATCATGCTCATGTTCATGACAGGGCTCTTCCCCTTTGCCACCTATGCCCTTCCCGCCCTGGCCGGCCTCATTCTGGTGGCCATGGTGGTGGAATTCGGTTCCACACAGGCACTCATCGTCTATGTGGCGGTGTCCATTCTCTCCATCTTCATGACCCCCGACCGGGAAGCGGCCATTATGTTCATCTGCTTTTTCGGCCACTATCCGATTATCAAAGGCATCATCGAGCGCCGGATTCCCAACCGGATTCTGGAGTGGGTGGTAAAACTGCTGACCTTTAATGCCTGTATTGTTCTGGGATACCTTTTTGTCATCAATGTCATGGGTATTTCAGAGGTGCTGGAATCCTTCGGAGACTTTGGCAAGTATTCCGTCCTTGTTCTTCTTGCTCTGGGCAATGTGGTGTTTGTCATCTACGATTTTGCCCTGACACGGGTCATCTCCATGTACATTCATTGGTTCCGGCCCAAATTCCTGCGAAAGATAAAATAACACAAGATCATGAGATAAAAGCCCTCTAATGGAGGGCTTTCTTTATGAGAGAAAGGGGATTATCATGCGCCGAGGCTCACTGGTCTTTACCGCTTTTCTGCTTATTTTTTCCTTACTTTTGCCCCTACCTGCTACAGCCGCCCACTACTTGGACAATTCGGTTACCCAAGTGTTTTCCTACTTGGAGCGCCAGGGGGAGCCTGTAGATCAGGTCATTGCCGCCCGCATTGCCGGTGAAGAACCGGATCAAGGCGCTATACGTTCCCTGCGCAACAACGCGGGCCAAGTTGCGGAGGATTCTACTGATATTGCCGGGATTTCCAACTATATCCTGGCTCTCACCGCCTCCGGCACCGATCCCAGGGACTGTGCAGGGGTTAATCTCATTGACCTGCTTTGTACCTCCTCCCTGCTCCAAAACAAAAGCCCTCGGGATCTTTCCCTCGCCCTCATCGCTTTAAACAGCGGCGACTTTTCTTCATCCGCTGAAGGCGCCATGACTCCGGAAGAAATGGAACAAACCCTCCTCTCCCTTCAGCGGGAGGACGGCGGTTTCGGCCAGACGGAAAACGCCATGAGCGACCCGGAAAGCACTGCTCTGGCTATCCTCGCTCTCGCTCCCAAGGGGAATGAAGCAGTTCTCGCAGCTGCCGTAGAATATCTTTCCGGAGCCATACAGGCTGACGGGAGCTTTCTCTCCACCGCTGGGGAGGAGACCTCCACTTCTTTGAGCACCACGGTGGCCGCCCTGTATGCGGCAGGCAGCTCCATTCAAGATGAACGGTTTGTCAAAGAAGGGCGGACCCTTCTGGACAGTCTGTTCTCTTACCAAAACGAAGACAACGGCTTTTGCCGTATCTCTGGGGAAAAAAGCGATACGACGTCTTCCCTGTGGGCCCTTTATGCCCTGGAATCTGTCCGCTCCGGCCAGGCTGTTCTGGATTTTACCGATATAGAGCTTACCCCTTACCAGCCTAGCGCTCTTAAAACCTATGGCAGCTTTATCTTGATGACCATCGGTATGATTGCCATTGTCTATATATTGCTGCTGCTCTCCCGGCGCCTTGGAAGGAAAATCGACGCCAAAAGGGCCAAGGTAAAAAGTGATAAAATTGAAAAAACTGACCCAGATAAAAATGAATAATTTGCGAATTTTTAGATGAAACTACTGCGAAAGCTGGCAAATTTCGTATCATTATCATATAATACTGGTGTATAGTAGGTAAAGGTTTCTTCTGCTATACGCCATTTTCTTGGAAAGGGGTGTGAAATCCAGCCAAAGGAAAATTCCTTGGAAGGAGGTTCGTTTTAGAGTTTGTTGAAAGCGCCATGCACCACAGGCGGCTGACCTGTGCGTTAACGAGGCGGGAGGAAGATCGAAGGTTCGGCGGATGCCTCCCCGGCTGCGGATATCCAGCCGTCATGCTGTCTACAAACCCCGGCGGCAACTCCGGGACAAAAGGGCAGTCTGTATCCAGCCCCAATGGGGCATCAAAAGATAAAACTTGGTTATTGTATAAAATACAAATTGTTTTGGCTCTTTGAGCGACAAAGGGTCTGGTTTTTCCTGTGTTTCTCCCCGCTTGGCGAAACACAGATGAGGGAAAAAGCATTTTTCCCATCAATTGGCGCGCCGCGGCCTTACTGCGGCAACCGTGGTTCTGGGGCGTAGTCTGTCCATTTGATATGCCTTAACGCCGCGGCGATGGAGGTTTTTATGTGCGGAATCGTTGGTTATATTGGCGATCAAAACGCATCAGATATTTTAGTTGACGGCCTGAAAAAATTGGAATACCGGGGATATGACTCAGCCGGTGTGGCCGTCTTTACCCAGGATGGGATCGAAGTTGTAAAATCCAAGGGCCGTCTGGCCGATCTGGAACAGAAGATGGCTTCTGTAGGAAAGCCAGAAGGCATCTGCGGCATCGGCCATACCCGCTGGGCAACCCATGGGGAGCCTTCTGATGTCAACTCCCATCCCCATTCCAGCAAAAATGTATCCTTGGTCCATAACGGCATCATCGAAAACTACCTTCCCCTGCGCCAGATGCTGATATCCGAAGGCTATTCCTTCCAGTCTGAGACCGATACAGAGGTGGTCGTCAATCTGATTGACTCCTTCTATCACGGCGATCCCCTGGAGGCCATTCGGGAAGCAGTGCTGCGGCTGGAGGGTTCCTATGCTCTGGGCATCATTTTCAAGGACTTCAGCGACCGGATCTATGCCGTACGCAAGGACAGTCCCCTCATCATCGGCCTGGGCCGGGAGGAAAACTTTATCGCGTCAGATATCCCCGCCATCCTGGGTCATACCCGGGATTACTACCTGTTGGAGGAAGGAGAAATCGCCGTCCTGACCAGAGATCAGGTGGAGATTACCGATATTTACGGCAACAAGGTGGAAAAACAGGTTCAGACCGCCACCTGGGATCTGGAGGCCGCGCAGAAAGGCGGCTATCCCCACTTTATGCTCAAGGAAATCCATGAGCAACCCACCGCTTTTCACAACACAGTTTCCCCTCGCATTGTGGATGGGCTTCCTAATTTCGATTGCGACAACATCAGCGACGAGGATCTTAAGCGCTTTGAACGGATTGTGGTGGTGGCCTGTGGCACTGCCATGTATTCCGGCTATGTGGGACAATATCTCATCGAACGTCTGGCAAGGCTCCCTGTCACTGTAGAAATCGCCTCGGAATTCCGGTATAAAAATCCCATTCTCAACAAAGATACCGATCTGATGGTCATTGTCTCCCAGTCCGGAGAAACCGCCGACACCCTAGCTGCCCTTCGTCTTGCAAAGAAACAAGGCGTCTTTGTCCTTGGCATTGTCAATGTGGTCGGCTCCTCTATCGCCCGGGAGGCGGACGCCGTCATCTATACCTGGGCTGGGCCCGAAATCGCGGTGGCCAGCACCAAGGCCTATACGGTGCAGATTTCCGTCATGTACCTGTTGGCTATCAAGTTTGCTATGCTCCGGGGCCATGCCGACGAGGCCTTTGCCAGAGAGTACACCAAAAATCTATTGTCAGTAGAAAGCCATATGGCCGATATCCTGAAAGATGGGCAACGCTTCCAATACTTTGCGTCTAAGTTCCAGAATGCTCATGATCTTTTCTATCTGGGCCGGGGACTGGACTACGCTCTTTCCATGGAGGGCTCCCTCAAGCTCAAGGAAATCACCTATATCCACAGTGAGGCTTACGCGGCCGGGGAACTCAAACACGGCCCCATCTCCCTGATCGTGGAGGGCACCCCCGTCATCGCCTTGGCTACCCAGAAAAGCCTGTTTGACAAGATGGCCAGCAATATCAAAGAGGTGAAATCCAGAGGCGGATGCGTGATTCTCATCTGCGGCGACAGCTGCGAGAACACCTCACAAATTGCCGATTACGTAATCAAGCTACCCACGGTGGAGGAAATCTTTATGCCCCTTTTGGCGGTTGCTCCCCTGCAGCTTTTGGCCTATTACACCTCCATCCTCCGGGGATGCGATGTGGATAAACCGAGAAATCTTGCCAAATCTGTTACCGTGGAATAAATATCTAAACCAAAGCCCCTGGGCATCTGCCCAGGGGCTTTTCTCATGGTTTTTTCCGGTGAAAATGGTATATTTCCCCGTGCTACGGTCAAAATGATAAGAAAGTAATTTCCACATAAAGGAGCCATGCTTATGGATCAATCCTCCAACCATTTCAAGCCCTTCATCCCCGCGGACAAGATTGTGCCGGAGTTCACCGCAACCTCTGTAATTCTGGGGATTCTTCTGGCTGTCATCTTTGGGGCCGCCAATGCCTATCTGGTACTGCGGGTAGGGTTGACCGTCTCCGCCTCTGTTCCGGCGGCGGTGATCTCTATGGGTGTCATCCGGGTCATTCTCCGCAAGGACTCGGTCCTGGAAAATAACATTGTTCAGACCATCGGATCCTCCGGTGAATCTCTGGCTGCCGGTGCCATCTTCACCCTGCCCGCTCTATTTATGTGGATGCAGGAGTGGGGAGAGGGCTCTCCCTCCCTGCTTACCATTACCGTCATCGCCCTGTGCGGCGGCGTTTTGGGCGTTGTATTTATGATCCCTCTCAGGAAAGCTATCATCGTCAAAGAGCATGGCGTTCTTCCCTTCCCCGAGGGACAGGCCTGCGCGGAGGTACTGCTGGCCGGAGAAGAAGGCGGGAGCAAAGCCTCCACCGTCTTTGCTGGGCTGGGCGTTGCCGCGGGATATAAATTTCTGTCGGAGGGCCTGGGACTCTTTCCCAGCCAGGTTCACTATGAAATTCCCGCCTACCGCGGCGCCGGCGTCGGCATCGACGCCCTGCCCGCCCTGCTGGGGGTCGGCTACATCTGCGGTCCGAAGATTTCTTCCTACATGTTTGCCGGCGGCGTCATTTCCTGGTTGGTTCTCATGCCCCTCATCAGCCTTTTTGGCGGGGATATGACCATGTTCCCTTCCACCATCCCCATCAGCACAATGTCCTCCAACCAGCTGTGGGCAAATTATGTCCGCTATATCGGCGCGGGCGCTGTCGCCATGGGCGGCATCATCAGCCTGATCAAATCCCTGCCCACCATCGTGGATACCTTTCGCCATGCCATCCAGGGCCTGAAGGGGAGCCGGGCAGGGGCCAAAAGCAGCTTAAGAACCGACCAGGATCTTCCCATGCAGGTCATTATATTCGCCATCATCGCTGTGGCGCTTATCATCTGGCTGCTGCCCGCCATCCCCGTCAATATTGTTGGCGCATTGATCGTGGTCATTTTCGGTTTTTTCTTTGCTACCGTATCATCCCGGCTGGTGGGGTTAGTAGGCAGCAGCAATAACCCTGTATCCGGTATGACCATCGCTACCCTGCTTATCGCCACCTTAATTCTCAAATCTACCGGCATGGCAGGGCGGGAAGGCATGACCGGCGCCATTACCATTGGCGCCGTTATCTGTATTGTGGCCGCCATCGCCGGTGACGCCTCCCAGGATCTGAAAACCGGTTATATTCTCGGCGCTACGCCCCGGAAACAACAATACGCGGAATTTATCGGTGTTCTCGCCTCTGCCGTTGCCATCGGCGGTGTCCTCTCCCTGCTCCACATGGCTTGGGGATACGGCTCCGCCGAATTGCCCGCCCCGCAGGCCATGCTGGCCAAGATGGTGGTGGAGGGGGTCATGAATGCCAACCTTCCCTGGGTACTGGTCATCGCAGGGGCCGGCATCGCCCTTGTCGCGCAGATTCTCGGTATCCCGGTGCTGCCCTTTGCTGTAGGCCTTTATCTGCCCATCCATCTCAATGCCGGCATCATGGCCGGAGGGATAGTTCGATGGTTCTTTGAACGGAAAAAGGCCCGCACCGAAGCGGAAGAACAGGCAAAAAAGGATACCATAAGCCGCGGCATCCTTTTTACCTCCGGTATGATTGCAGGAGAGGGAATCATCGGCATCCTTCTGGCTGTATTCGCTATCATCCCCATGGGGGAGGCTGTGGGTTCCCTCGGCGACTTCATCAAGCTGGATAGGATTTTCCCCGGCTTTACCCTGGGCAACATCGGTGGGCTCCTCTTCTTTGCCCTGCTGATCCTGATGATGCTTAAATTCACCCTGTGGCATCGTCCTAAAAAAACAGCCGGCCGCCATTTATAACGCTGTATTACAGCGGTGAACTTCCATTTGGAAAAAGGATGTGACAGATATGGCTTTGAAGAAAGCAAAGAAAAATTTTCTGGATTTCATCCCGGAGAAAAACCCCGATTTTCCCAGTTATCTTGATGAGGAGGACAAAACGGTGACTGTCATGGTGGAGCATCGGGGCTTTTACGCTATGCTGGCCCAGAAACTCGCCAAAACATCCCGCATCAGCAAAATCTCCCTGGATCAATACGGCAGCTTTATCTGGAATTGTATCGACGGGCACAGGACCATCGCCGAAATCACACAGCTTTTGGAGGATGAGTTTGGCGACCAGGTCCAGCCGGCCTCAAGCCGTGTGGCCAGATATTTCCAAATATTAAAAGAAAACCTCTTTGTTTCGCTGAAGGAGGCGTAGATAATGGAAATCGGGCGGATTTCCTTTTATATCCTTCTCTTTGCCGGTGTCACCGCTGTCCTTTATACCTGGGGACTCATAAAAAGCCAGCGGCAGGAAGGAGAGCTCATCAATAGCCTCTGGCACAAGGGGCAGCGGGTTGCCATGAAGGACATCGCCCGCGGGGGAAAACAAACCCGTTCCCAGTTGGAAAGGCGGCTGCAGGGGCTTTCCGTCTCCTTGTTTTACAGCAAAAACCGGCTTTCGGTGCAGGATGCCGGAACCTTTGCCCAGATCCTGCTGCAAAATATGGTGGAGAGGGGGCTTCTTTTGATCCAATATGACAATCAAACGCAATATTATTCCCTGGCAAGCCCCTCCCGCGTTTCGTCTTTTCTCCACTTTTTACATGGTAAAACCAGAAAATATGGGAAAACTTTGAGCGAAAACCGCTAAAAATCCAAGGAGCTTTGATAAAAATCCACCGATTTTCTTGACAAACGGCAGAGAAGCGTTTAATATCATACACAAAGAAACTTTCAGAATGTTCGAGGTACGCAAATGGCTGCTTCTATCAAAGCAATGACAAAGAAATTCTTTTTCTTCTTTATGAACTTGGGCTTTTATTTTAGCGCAGGTTTTTTTGCTTTGGAAAAAAAGATGTTGCCAATTGCTGTGTAGATGGGATAAAATCCTGGATACGAAACGGATGAAAACATACCGGTGCTTTTGGTGACAAAAGCACCGGTTTTTTTCTTTCTCCTCAAACGCTGCAAATCAAACTGAGACGGGGGTAAAAATTATGGTAGTCATTCTCAAAGAACACGCGGAAGAAAAAAAGGTTGACCAGCTTTTGGGCTGGCTGGAACTGATGGGGGTGAAAGCCAGCATCATCAAAGGCTCCCACACCACCATTCTAGGGCTGGTTGGCGATACTTCCAAAATCGACATTGATTCCATCCGCGCGGTGGATATTGTGGAAAACGTCACCCGGGTGCAGGAACCCTATAAAAACGCCAACCGGAAATTCCATCCGGACAATACGGTCATCGATATCAACGGGCGCAAGCTGGGCGGGGATGAATTCCATGTTATCTCCGGCCCCTGCTCGGTGGAAAGCGAGGCGCAGATCCTGGAGGTAGCCCGCCGGGTCAAAGCGGCAGGAGCTACTATGCTCCGGGGCGGAGCTTTCAAGCCCCGCACCTCCCCCTATGCCTTCCAGGGGCTGCGGGCTGAAGGCATTGAGTACCTGCTGGAAGCCAAAAAAGAGACCGGCATGCCCATTGTCACCGAGATCATGAGTATCGCCCATCTGGATCTCTTTAACGATGTGGATGTGATTCAGGTAGGCGCCCGGAACATGCAGAACTTTGAGCTGCTCAAGGAGCTGGGCAAGTCCAAAAAGCCGATCCTCCTCAAGCGTGGACTGGCTAACACCCTGGAAGAGCTGCTCATGAGCGCCGAATATATTATGGCAGGCGGCAACCCCAACGTGATTCTCTGCGAACGGGGTATCCGCACCTTTGAGACCTTCACCAGAAACACCCTGGATATCTCTGCCGTTCCCATCCTGAAACAGAAATCCCACCTTCCCGTAGTGGTGGACCCCAGCCACGCCACCGGCATCACCTGGCTGGTAGAACCCCTCTCCAAAGCGGCGGTGGTCTGCGGCGCCGACGGCCTTATCATTGAGGTGCACAACAATCCCGCCAAAGCCCTTTCCGACGGGCCCCAGAGCCTGACTCCCGATCAGTTTGATGAAATGATGGTGCCTCTGCGCAACCTGGTCGCCTACACCGGCAGAAAGATGGGGTAAGCATGAAAATAGGAATCGTAGGCCTGGGCCTGATGGGCGCATCCCTGGCCAAGGCGCTGAAACGCTACACCGATCACACGGTGCTGGGCCTGGATTTGGACCCTGAAGTCCGGGCCAGCGCGAAGCGGGACGGGGCGGTGGACGAGGTTTATGAAACGCCGGAGTTTCTCAAGGAATGCGCTGTGTCCTTTATCTGCCTGTTTCCCGTACAAACAGTGGAGTTTATCAAAGGAAACCTACAGTGCTTTCAGAAGGGGAGTATTGTCGCCGATATCTGCGGCGTCAAAAGCTATGTAGTAAACAGTCTTAAGGATATTCCCCTCCCCTTCATCTACCTTCCCTCCCATCCCATGGCAGGGCGGGAAATTTGCGGCTACAAGGGTTCGGTGGAAAGCCTTTTTGTGGGGGCAAGTTACATTGTCACCCCCTTGGACGCTCCCCGCTCGGCTGTGGAGAGCTTAGAAAGCCTGGTCCGTTCCATCGGTTTTACTGATTTCGTGGTCACCACCCCAGAGGACCACGACCGGATCATTGCTTTTACCTCCCAGCTGCCCCATATCATCTCCAACGCCTATGTCAAAAGCCCCAGCTGCTCTAGACATAACGGCTTTTCCGCCGGCAGCTACAAGGACCTTTCCCGGGTGGCCAAGCTCAACGAGGAAATGTGGAGCGATCTGTTCCTCCTCAACCGTGACAGCCTCCTCTTTGAGGTGGACACCCTCATGGAAAACCTGAAAAAATACCGGGAAGCATTGGCGCAGGGGGACAAATCGTCCCTGCGCGGCCTGCTCAAAGAGGGAAGAATCATCAAGGAGGAATGTGACCAATGAGAAAGATTCATATAAACGCTTCCCGGAATTATGACATCCTCATCGGGAGAAACCTTCTCCCGGATACCGGTTCCTACCTCCGGTCGGTCTGCCAACCCAAACGGGTATGCGTCATCTCCGATGATATTGTCTTTCCCCTCTACGGCGGGGCGGTGGCAAAATCTCTGGAGGAGGCGGGTTTTGAAGTTTCTCAGTTCATTTTTCCAAATGGAGAGCCCTCCAAAACCCTATCCACCGTCTCCCAGATCTTTGATTTTCTCACAGAAAAGCATTTTACCCGCTCCGACCTTTTAGTTGCCCTAGGCGGCGGCGTGGTGGGGGATTTGGCCGGTTTTGCCGCCGCCTGTTATCTCAGGGGGATCAAGTTTATCCAAATCCCCACCACCTTTTTAGCCCAGATTGACTCTTCTGTAGGCGGCAAAACCGGTGTGGACATCCCCGGAGGGAAAAACCTGGTAGGCGCTTTCTGGCAGCCCAGCCTGGTCCTCTGTGATATTAACACCCTCTCCACCCTGCCCCAAGAAACCTTCGCCGACGGCACGGCGGAAGCTGTCAAATACGGGCTGATTTATGATGAGCATCTTTTTGATCTCTTCCGCCAGCACCTTTTGGAGGAACACCTCTTCGACGTGGTCTACCGCTGTATCGAGATCAAAAAAGAGGTGGTGGAGCAGGATGAATATGACACCGGACTCAGGATGATTCTCAACTTTGGCCACACCCTAGGCCATGCCATTGAAAAATCCTACCACTACACCGGCATTACCCACGGCCACGCCGTGGCGGTGGGCATGGCCCTCATCTGTGATGCCTGCGCCGCTCAGGGTCTCATCAAGCCGGAAGATGCGGCCGCTGTCCGCGCTACCCTGGAAAGCTATGGCCTTCCCGTCAGCGTTCCCCTGGACACCAAAACCCTCTGCGGCATGTGCGGCAGTGACAAAAAGATGGACGGAGATACCCTCAACCTCATAGTCCTGGATCGGATTGGCAAGGCCAGCGTAGAAAAAATGTCCCTGGCAGGACTTGCAAAGTTTATGGGGGTGGAAGGATAGCTATGGATGTATGTATCAGCTCCTCCTCCCTGCATGGGAGTACCACCGCAGTGCCCTCCAAAAGC
This sequence comes from Zongyangia acetica, assembly GCF_038739695.1. Classification (NCBI taxonomy): domain Bacteria; kingdom Bacillati; phylum Bacillota; class Clostridia; order Eubacteriales; family Oscillospiraceae; genus Zongyangia; species Zongyangia acetica. The sequence goes on from NZ_JBBEWN010000001.1 coordinate 127,965, forward strand.
ATGGGACACCGTAGCCTCATCTGCGGCGCCCTTTCCGGCGGCGGTACTGTCTCCAACCTCAGCTGGTCGGCGGACATCACCGCCACGGTGGATGCCCTGTCTGCCATGGGGTTTTCCCTAAAAAAGGGGGAAAACACAGTTACTTTTACCGGTTTTTCTCCCGCCAAGGAGCCTGTCATCGACTGTAATGAGTCCGGCTCCACCCTGCGCTTTCTCCTTCCCGTGGCCTCCGCTCTTGGCCTTTCCTGTACCTTTACCGGCCGGGGCAGGCTTCCCAGCCGGCCCATCGATGTTTTGACCCGTGCTCTCTCCCGTCATGGAGTCCGCTGTTCTTCCGACAGCCTCCCCCTTTCCCTCAGCGGCAGGCTGTCCCCGGGGAAATTTCATCTGCCCGGCAACATCAGCTCCCAGTATATCTCCGGGCTGCTCTTCGCCCTGCCCCTGCTTTCGGGGGACAGCGAAATTATCCTGACCACCCCATTAGAATCCAAACCCTATGTGGATTTGACCGTGAAAGCGCTGGCTGACTTTGGCGTTCTGGTGGAGGAGCAGGATGACGGCTATCAGGTTCCGGGGAACCAGCGCTTTTCCCCCAAAAGCTGTGTCGTGGAAGGGGACTATTCCGGCGCCGCCTTCTTTGCCTGCGGCGGGGCCTTGACCGGTGATGTAACCACCTTTGGGCTGGATCACGGCTCCCTCCAGGGGGATAGGGAAATCTTTCCTCTATTGGCCCAGATGGGCGCTATGGTAGAGGAGGGGGACAATCATGTGCGTGTAGCCGCTGGGCAGCTTCACGCCATCGACATCGATGCTTCCCAAATCCCGGATCTGGTTCCCATTCTGGCGGTCACCGCGGCTTTCTGCCAGGGGACGACCACCATCTATAACGCCGGCCGGCTCCGGCTCAAGGAAAGCGACCGCCTGGCCGCTGTAGCCGATTGCCTGGGAAAACTGGGTGGCAGGGTCAAAGAACATGCCGACCGCCTGGTCATCACCGGCAGAAACTCTCTGGAAGGCGGCGCTGTAGACGGCTACAATGACCACCGCATCGTCATGGCTATGGCCATTGCGGCCCTGCGCTGTAAAAATCCCGTGGTAATCCGGGGAGCCCAGGCAACCCAAAAATCTTTTGGCACATTTTTTGAGGAATTTGCAAAACTAGGAGGGAACTGCCATGTCATCCATGATTGATCAAAACCTGAAAATTTCTATCTTTGGGGAGTCCCACAGCGCACAGATTGGCGTGGTCATCGATAACCTCCCCGCCGGCATCCCCATCGATATGGATAAAGTCGGTGCCTTCATGGCCCGGCGGGCGCCTAAAAAAGAGACCTACTCCACCGCCCGGCGGGAGGCGGACATCCCCCAGGTGGTGTCCGGCCTCTTTGAGGGGCACACCACCGGCACCCCCCTGTGCGCGGTGATCTCCAACACCGATACCCGCTCCCAGGATTACAAACAGATGCAGTCCAAGGCCCGGCCGGGACACGCCGACTACACCGGTTATCTGCGCTATCACGGCCAGAATGACTACCGGGGCGGCGGACACTTTTCCGGCCGGCTGACAGCCCCCCTGTGCTTCGCAGGCGCTGTGGCCCTTCAGGCCCTGGAGCAGCTTGGGGTCACCATCGGCGCCCACATTCTCTCTTTAGGCGGAGTCTGGGACAACGCCTTTGACCCGGTGGGCATTACTCCAGAAGATCTGCAGGCTGTCACCGCCGCTGATTTCCCCGTCACTGTGAACCCTGTCAAGCTCAAAATGCTGGAAGCGGTAGAAAAAGCCCGTCTGGATCTGGATTCGGTGGGCGGCACCATTGAGTGCTGCGCCGTAGGCGTCAAAGCAGGGCTTGGCTCCCCTATGTTTGACGGGCTGGAAAACGTTATCTCCCGGATCGCATTCGGCATCCCCGCCATCAAAGGCATTGAATTTGGAAGCGGCTTTGACTGCGCCGGCATGACGGGAAAAGAGCACAACGATCCTTTCTATATCGATGAGAATGGGCAGATTAAAACAAGGACCAACAACCACGGCGGCATCCTGGGCGGCATTTCCTCCGGCATGCCTCTGATTTTCCGGGTGGCGGTGAAGCCCACCGCCTCCATCGGCGCTGAGCAGCAGACGGTGGATTTCATCAAAGAGGAAAACACCACCCTTTCCATCACCGGCCGCCACGATCCCTGCATTGTCCCCAGGGCAGTCCCCTGCGTGGAAGCAGCGTTGGCCATTGCGTTATTGGACGCCTATATGGCGCCTACCCTGGATTTGACAGAGAAAGGCGGCAGATAAACCATGGATTTGACAGAACTTCGCACCCAAATTGACGAGGTGGACAGCCAGATCGTCTCCCTCTTTCAAAAGCGGATGGAGCTTGTAGACGGGGTAGCCGCCTACAAGCGGGAGCACCATGTGCCGGTGCTGGCCAGCGGACGGGAGGAGCAGGTGCTGGACCGGGTAGCCCAGCTTGCCGGCCCGAAGCTGGCAGGAGCAAGCCGTGTCCTTTTCACCACCCTGATGGATCTGAGCAAGTCCAGCCAGTATTCCCAGAACCTTCCTGCCGACTCCAAGCTGGTCTCCCTGCGGGAGGGGGCCAAAGAGGAATTTGTCCTTCCCCAGAAAGCCAAGGTGGGATGCCAGGGGGTCATGGGGGCCTATTCTTCTATTGCCGCGCGCCGGATGTTTGCCCAGCCGGACCTGCGTTTTTATCCCCACTTTGGGGATGTCTTTGACGCGGTGGAATCCGGCGAGATCGAATACGGTGTCCTGCCCATCGAAAATTCCTCCGCCGGCAGTGTCAGCGCCGTCTATGACCTGATGAAAAAACACAACTTTTACATTGCCGCGGCGCTAAAGCTTCGCATTGACCATTGCCTGGTGGCCAAGGGGCCTATCCCCCTTCAAAAGGTCACCAAGGTCTATTCCCATGAACAGGGGATCAACCAGTGTCTCGGCCTTTTCTCCCAATATCCCAACATGTCCCCGGAAGTATTCTCCAACACCGCGGCGGCGGCGGAGTTTGTGGCCCATTCCTCTGACGATACCTTGGCCGCCATCTCCTCCAAAGAGACGGCCCAGCTTTACGGGCTGCATATTCTGAAAGAAAGCGTCCAGGACAACGACTTTAACTTCACCCGCTTTATCATCATCACCCGGGATTTTGTCCGCACCGGGGACGCCGATAAGATCAGCCTCAGCCTGGTTTTACCCCATCAGGCCGGTTCCCTATACCACATCATCACCCGCTTTGCGGTTTTAGGGCTCAATCTGACCAAGCTGGAGTCCCGCCCCATTCCCGGAAGGGATTTCGAGTTTATGTTCTACTTTGATTTCGAAGGTTCCATCCTGGATGAAAAGGTGATCTCCCTGCTGGGGCAGCTGGAAAGCCAGCTGGAATACTTCTCTTTCCTGGGCAATTTTCATGAGAGCCTATAGTTTCACAGGCCTGGATCTCTGATAGTTCCGGGCCTGTTTTTTTAGCGAAAAGGTGGCTGGCAAAAAATTCCCCTATATTTTTAGCGCTTTTGATGGATAGGAGAAAGGAAAGATTTCTGTTATACTGAAACAGGAGTTTTATAAAATGGGGGAGTGTATCATGTCAGCAACCATCACACAACTACCGCAACAAAAAACCATGGGCCAGGGTCAGGCTACCCTCATGCTGGTAATCTGCGCCGCTATGTGGAGCTTTGCCGGCACCTGGATTAAACTGGTGGATTTTCATCCCATCGTCATCAATTCCGCCCGGGGTATTTTCGCGGTTCTTTCGATTTTAGTCTATTTTGCCATCAAAAAAATCAAAATTTCCGTCCAGAAGGAAGCCATCATCGGCGGAGTGATTCTGGCCTCGGTCATGACGGTAACGGTCTGCGCCCTGAGCCTGACCACCGCTGCCAACGCCATCATCCTCCAGTACATGAGCCCTGTTTATGTCCTGCTCATCTCGGTGATCTTCTTTAAACAGAAGGCCCGGGGCAAGGATATCCTGGTGGTTATCTTTTCCATCCTGGGCGTGGCCCTGTTTTTCATTGACAAGGTGGAAGCCGGCAGCCTTTTGGGCAATATCCTTGGCATCTGCGGCGGCATCCTCTTTGCCATCTCCTTTATCTACAACAACCGCGCCAAGGTAAATCCCCTGCACATCGTCTTCTGGGGCTGCCTCTTCTCCACCATCATCGGCATTCCCTTTTTCTTTATTTATCCGCCCCACTTTACCGCCCTGGGCACTGTCGCCGTCATCATGATGGGCAGCGTCCATCTGGGGATTCCTTATATCCTCTATGGGCTGGCCATTCAGCATTGCAGCGCTCTCAACGCCTCCATTGCCACCATGATCGAGCCCATCCTCACCCCTATTTGGGTTTTTCTCATTGTGGGGGAAATGCCCGGCAAATACGCCCTCTACGGCGCCATCCTGGTCATGTTGGTTATCTCCCTTTACAGCATTTCCAATGCCCGGGCCGCTCAAAAAGAGTCTTAGTTTGTAATATCGCATCCGCTCTGCCAGGGCGGATGCCTTCTTTTTCATGGAAGAAAGCCCTGTACCGGCGCCCATCTTTTTCCAAAAGTCCTCTCTCCGGGGGCTTTTTTGTTGAAAGGGCCCGCAATTGCGTGTATAATAGCACATAGATCACTTTGGATGGGGAGGATACCAATTTGGAAAAGCAATTCCTGATGGGCAACGAAGCGATCGGCCTTGCCGCCATCGGCGCAGGGGTCAGCTTTGTGTCCGGTTATCCCGGAACGCCCTCAACTGAAATATTAGAAACCGTCGCCAAACACAATCCCGGCGACATTTACGTAGAATGGTCCGTCAATGAAAAAGCCGCCATGGAAGCCGCCGCCGGCGCCGCTTATGCAGGTGCTCGAACCATGGTCACCATGAAGCAGGTGGGGCTCAATGTCGCCTCCGACCCGCTGATGAGCTTAGCCTATATCGGCGTCAAAGGCGGCATGGTTATTGTTGTGGCCGACGACCCTGGCCCCATCTCCTCCCAAACCGAGCAGGACACCCGTCACTTTGCCCGGTTTTCCAAGCTGCCGGTCTTTGACCCCAGCTCTCCGGAGGAGGCCTACGCCATGGTGCGGGACGCCTTCGAGCTCTCGGAGAAATACCACACGCCGGTATTCCTGCGCCCCACCACCCGGGTTTGCCATGGCTGTGCCTCCATCGAGATACAGGAGCCGCTTCCTCGGAAAAAGCCGGAGGGCTTTGTCAAAGACCCCAAGTGGGTTATCTTCCCCCGGCTTTCCTTCCAGCGCCATGGAGAGATTGAAGTCACCCTGCCCCAGATGGGAGAAGAACTCTCCCATAGCCCCTTTAACCGGATGGAGGAGGCGCAAAAGGCCTCTTCCCACAGCCGGTACGGCATCGCCGCCGGCGGTATCAGCTATGAGTATGTAAAGGAGACTCTGGGTGATGTCGACGTACGGCTTCTGAAGGTAGGAACCCCCCATCCCTTCCCCGAATCTATGGCTCTGCGGTTTCTGGAGGGGCTGGATCAGGTGCTGGTCCTAGAGGAGCTGGATCCGGTCATCGAGCGGGAGCTTGTCTACCTTTGCGGCAAACACCATCTGGATGTACAGATTAAGGGTAAGCTCACCGGTGACGTCAAATCCGCCGGTGAAAACACTGTAGAATCGGTGAAAGCTTCCATCTCCGCCTTTTTCGGGGTGACCCTGTCCGCTCCTGCGCCAGAAGAACTCCCCCCATTGCCTGTCCGGCCTCCGGTCCTCTGCGCCGGATGTCCTCACCGCGCTTCTTTCTATGCAGTGAAGCAGGCCATGAAGGGCAAAAAGGCCGTGTTTTCCGGGGATATCGGCTGCTATACCCTGGGCAACGCCATGCCCCTGGATATGGTGGACACCTGCCTTTGCATGGGCGCCGGCGTTACCATCGCCCAGGGCATCCACCGGGTAGAACCGGACACTGTCAATTTCGCTTTTATCGGCGACTCCACCTTCTTTGCCTCCGGCATCACCGGGGTGGTCAACGCTGTTTATAATCAGACCGATATCGTCCTCATTGTGCTAGACAATTCCACCACTGCTATGACCGGTCATCAGCCTCATCCCGGCACCGGACGCACCATGATGGGCGAAGTTTCCGCTGCTGTCAGCATCCCCGCAGTGCTAAAGGCCATCGGGGTCAAATCGGTGGTCACCGTCGATCCTCTGGATCTTGCCGCCGCAGTGGAGGCGGTACAAAACGCCGTCAAGGTCAAAGGCGTTTCCGCCGTCATCTTCCGCTCCCCCTGCATCGCCGTCACAAAGCCCTCCCCTGGCTACACTGTGGACCCGGCCAAGTGCATCGGCTGCAAAAAATGCATCCGGGAACTGGGATGTCCCGCTCTCGTCTGGCAGGAAAAGAAGGCGGCCATTGAGCCATCCTTGTGCTATGGCTGTTCCATCTGTGCCCAGGTATGTCCCTGCGGCGCCATCACCCTGACAGGAGGTGACCGCAAATGAATGTCAGCATCATGCTCTCCGGCGTAGGAGGTCAGGGAACCATCCTCGCCTCCAAACTCATCGCCCAGGCCGCCATGGAAAAGGGTCTCTCCGCCCGCACCGCCGAGACCATCGGCATGGCCCAGCGGGGCGGCTGCGTGGTCAGCCATGTCCGCATCGGGGAGGAAATCCACTCTCCCATGATCCCCATAAAGGGAGCGGACCTGATCCTGGGGTTTGAACCTGCGGAAGCAGTCCGCTGCCTGCCCTATCTGAAAGAGGGCGGAGCCGTGGTGGTCAGCGCCAAGGAGGTAAAGCCTGTCACCGCCGCTTTGGGCGGCACCGATTACCGCGCCCAGGATATGCTGGACTTTCTCCGTCAAAAGGTAGGGAATGTAGTCGTGGTGGATACCGAAGCCATCTGCCGGGAATGCGGCAGCGCTAAGGTTCTCAACACTGCCCTGTTGGGCGCTGCTGCCGCCACCGGCAAGCTGGGCCTTACTCCAGAAGAAATAGAAGGGGCTCTGAAAAAGCGCCTTCCTGAAAAGCTGATTCCCATGAATTTACAGGCCCTCCGCGCCGGAGCCCAGGCCAGAGTAGGAGAATAACGCCATGAAAATGAAAGAGTTCCAGTTCGAACTGATTAAAAAGCAGCTAAAAAAACTGACCGCTATCCCCGGCGGGTTCTATCAAAAGAAATTTGAGGGGATTGATATCGACGCCATCCAGTCCCAGGAGGACTTTGAAAAGCTTCCCTTTTCCTGGAAAGGCGATCTGCGGGAAGCCTATCCACTGGGATTGCAGGCGGTGCCTGACAGTGAGATTGTCCGTATCCATTCCTCCTCCGGCACCACCGGGACGCCGGTCATCATCCCCTACACCCGCAAGGATGTAGAGGACTGGGCCATGATGTTCAAGCGCTGCTATGAGACGGCGGGGGTCACCCCCTTAGACCGGATCCAGATCACCCCGGGCTATGGACTGTGGACGGCAGGCATCGGCTTTCAGGCCGGAGCTGAGCTTTTGGGGTCTATGGTCATCCCCATGGGGCCGGGCAACACCGACAAACAGCTGCGGATGATGCAGGATTTGAAAGCTACTGTACTTTGCGCCACCTCCTCCTATGCCCTGCTTCTGGCGGAGGAAATCGCCAAACGGGGGATCACCGATCAGATTCACCTGACCAAGGGCATCATCGGTTCCGAGCGGTGGGGCGAAAAGATGAGAAAGCGCATTGCCGCCGAATTGGGCGTCAAGCTCTATGATATCTACGGCTTGACCGAGGTCTATGGCCCCGGCATCGGCATGAGCTGCGACTACGAATGCGGCATGCATTACTGGGACGACTATATCTACTGCGAGATTGTGGACCCCAAGACAGGGGAAATTCTTCCCGATGGAGCCATTGGAGAGCTTGTCATCACCACCCTGCGCAAAGAGGGGGCTCCTCTCATTCGGTACCGGACCCATGACCTCACCCGCTTTTTGCCTGGGGAATGTCAGTGCGGCCTGCCCTATCCCCGCATCGACACCCTCATCGGCCGTACCGACGACATGATTAAGGTCAAGGGGGTCAACATCTTCCCCAGCCAGATTGACGAGCTTTTAAGCACCATCGAAGGCGCTTCCAGCGAATATCAGGTCATGATCGACCACCTGGGCGGCCGGGATATCCTGACCCTCTTTGTGGAGGCAAATCCCGAGGTGGACAAAGCCGCTCTGGAGCGCACCATCAAGTTCCGTTTTAAAGAGAAGATCGGCATTTCCATCGCCTGCAAACCGGTGGAAATCGGAGACCTTCCCCGCAGCGAAAAAAAATCCACCCGCATCTTCGACAACCGTTACTGAGTCTGTTTTGTATCTTCTAACAAGACGGATATTCCCGAGGGAATATCCGTCTTTTGCGTTATGGAGAGTTTTTTGTCCTTTTTCAAAAAAACATGGCGTCGGGCACCGATTTGAGATATAATGAAGATCGTGCCTGTGAGTTTTCTCACATCTGAGAAAGGAAGTTTTATCATTGTCTTATCTGCAACTGATTCGGGATTTTGTCCCCTCCTGTGAGCAGGAAGCGGGGGATCAGCGTCTCATGCTTCAGCTCGCCGAACCTGATCCTGACTTCTTGCTTCTCCGCCAGTGCCTTCACGCCCATTTCACCCCCTCCGGACTGGTTTTTAACCCCCCTTTGGACAAGGTCCTTCTTGTCCACCACAACATCTATCACACTTGGAGTTGGACTGGAGGACACGCAGACGGAAATTCCGACTTCGCAGAAGTGGCCCTGCAGGAGGCCTGGGAGGAAACCGGCCTAAGGGCACGGCTTCTCTCTCCGCAGATTGCCTCTTTGGATGTACTGCCTGTCTTCGGACATATCAAAAAGGGAGAGTATGTCAGCGCCCATCTTCATCTATGCCCTTCCTTTTTGCTGGTGGCGGAAGAAGAGACTCCCATCGTCTGTCCGGAGGAAAACAGCGGTGTAGCCTGGTTTCCTCTCAAGGAGGTGGCCCATGCGTCAGGGGAAGCATGTATGATCCCCATTTATGAGAAACTCATCTCCCGGGCAAAAAAGCTCAAAAAGGAATCATGTCAATGAAAGATACATCCTCTCTTCGCAACCTTCTGCCGGCTTGGCAGAAGGGACTTTCCCTGATCCCCTCTCCACTGCTCGCCTGGTACGATCAAAGCGCCCGGGTCCTGCCCTGGCGCTCCGATCCACAGCCCTACCATGTCTGGGTTTCTGAAATCATGCTCCAGCAGACCCGGGTGGAGGCGGTCAAGCCCTATTTCGACCGGTTTTTGACCGCTCTTCCCACCATCCAAAGCCTGGCGCAGGCTCCGGAGGATCAACTTCTCAAGCTCTGGGAGGGTTTGGGCTACTATAATCGGGTCCGCAACCTGAAAAAGGCCGCCATCCAGGTGGTGGAGCGCTATGGAGGGGCCCTGCCCGCCGATTTTGACGCGCTGCGCGCCCTGCCCGGCATCGGGGATTATACAGCGGGAGCCATCGCCTCCATCGCCTTTGGCATTCCGGTGCCCGCTGTAGACGGCAATGTGCTGCGGGTGGCCTCCCGCGTCCTGTGCAGCCGGGAAGATATTTCCAAGGAAAACGTCAAAAAAGCCATGGCCCAGGCCATCTCCGCCATCCTGCCCCGGGAGCGGGTAGGGGATTTTAACCAGGCCCTTATGGAGCTAGGCGCTATGATCTGCCTCCCCAACACCCCACCCCGATGCCTTCTCTGCCCGCTGCAGGGGGTATGTGAAGGCTTTTTACAGGGGAGGACGGAGGAACTCCCGGTAAAAGCCGCTAAAAAACCGCCAAAAACGGAGGAAAAAACGGTCTGCGTCTTGATTTATGATGGAAAAGTAGCCCTGCGCCGCCGGCCTGCCTCCGGTCTACTGGCGGGAATGTGGGAGCTTCCCCACTGGGAAGGGCATCATGACGTCAATGAAATGAAGGACATGTTAGCAACATCCGGTATCCAAGCTGGAGAAATGAAACCCCTTCCCTCCGCCCGCCATATCTTCACCCACCGCGTTTGGGAAATGGAGGGATTGGCCGTCCACTGTCAGGCCGACGTCCTGCCAGAAGGCTGGGTGTGGGTCTCCCTAGAGGAACTAGCCGAGCAATATGCTCTTCCCGGAGCTTTTGCCTCTTTTGCCCGGTTGCTGCCGGGACTTATCAGGCCGTCATCCACGGCCCCATCAAACCCATGAAAGGAAGATTTTGTTGGAGCATCCAACTCTCATCAATAGTTATGCCAAGGGATTCCGGGACGGAATCCCCATTGGACTGGGATATCTGTCCGTCTCCTTTACCTTTGGCATGATGGCCGTCTCCATGGGGCTGCCGGTCTGGGCCGCTGTCCTCATCTCCATGACCAACCTGACCTCAGCAGGCCAGTTTGCCGGGCTCTCGCTCATTGTCTCCGGCGCACCAATAGTAGAGATGGCGCTGACCCAGTTCATCATCAATCTGCGGTATGCCCTCATGTCCCTCTCCCTCTCCCAGAAGCTGGACAAGACGGTTACCACCTTTGAGCGCTGTCTCATCGCCTTTGGCAATACCGACGAAATCTTTGCCGTCTCCTCCGGACAAAAGGGGACGGTGGGCAAGCGGTATATGGCGGGGCTGATCACCGCCCCCTACCTTGGCTGGACCTTGGGCACCCTCATTGGCGCCGCCGCCAGCACCATCCTTCCCACTTCCATCCGGACAGCGCTGGGGATCGCTATCTACGGCATGTTTATCGCCATCATTGTGCCGCCGGCAAAACATCTCAAATCTGTGCGGATTGTCCTTGCGATCTCGGTCGTTCTCAGCTGCCTGTTTGCTTGGCTTCCCCTGCTCAAAAATATTTCCAGCGGATTTGTTATCATTATCTGTACCATCCTAGCCGCCGCCTTCGGCGCAAAATTTTTCCCGGTAGAGGAGGCTGAGTAATGGATATTCCCCGCTTTTTACTCTATGTCCTGGTGATGGCAGGGGTCACCTATCTTATCCGCATGCTGCCTCTGGCCATCTTCCGCAAAAAAATCGAGAGCAAATTTATCAAGTCCTTTTTATTTTATGTTCCCTACGCCGTTTTAGGCGCCATGACCTTTCCGGCTATCCTTTCTTCCACCGGTTCCCTTTGGTCTGCCTTAGCCGGATTTGCCGTGGCCATCGTGCTGGCCATCCGGGAAAAGGGGCTGCTCACCGTGGCCATGTCCGCCTGTGGCACCGTGTTTTTGGTGGAGCTTGCCATGAGGCTGTGGATCGCCTAAATCTTCCAAAAAAAGAAAAAAGCCGGCTGCTTGCCGGCTTTTATTTTTTCTTTATGCCATTGTCGATTCTGGTTTAGGTGTTTTTCTCTCAGCACGGATCTTATCTACCCGGCGCTCTGACATGCTTAGCACCGTGAATTCTACCCCGCCTACAGTGACGGAGGGATGCTCGTTCTCCTCCGGAATACGGCCCAACTGACCGGTAATATAGCCACCGATGGTGTCGTAGTCATCTTCGTCATCAATCTTGATCTCAAAGAGCCGTTCCACCTCTTCAATATCAGTGGTCCCGTCAATGGTAAAAACATTGTCTGAGAGCTTGGAGATATCCTCCTCTTCCTCGTCGTATTCGTCCTGGATACTGCCCATGACAGATTCCACCACGTCCTCCATGGTGACTACGCCAGAGGTGCCGCCGTATTCATCCACCACAATGGCAAACTGCATCTTTTCCGCTTTGAGCTGGGTAAACAGTTCCGCACAGGAGATAGTCTCCGGTACAAACATAGGCTTTCTCATCACATCTTTTAAAGAGAACGCCTCACTGCAGCTAAGGTAGTGGAGCAAATCCTTGACATAGACCACGCCAACGATGTCATCCATATCCTCTTCAAACACCGGGATACGGGAATGACCGGAGCTGGTGGCTTCCTCCACCAACTTTTCTATAGAGGTTTCCACCTCTACCGCCGTCATTTCGGTGCGGTGGGTCATAATATCCCCTGCCGTCCGGTCATCGAACTCGAAGATATTATCGATCATCTCTTTCTCGCTCTCTTCGATGTTGCCGTTTTCCTTGCCCACATCCACCATCATCCGGATCTCTTCCTCGGTGGCCTCTTCCGGCTTTTCATTGGGATCGATCCCAAACAAACGCAGCACCCCGTTGGTGGAGGCAGATAGAAGCGCTACAAAGGGCTTTTCCACCTTATAGATCACCGCCAAAGGCCGTGCGATGGCGAAGGAAATCTTCTCACTGCTGGCCATTGCCAGCCGTTTGGGCACAAGTTCGCCGAAGATTAGGGTGATATACGAAAGAATAATCGTAATTACAATAATAGAGACCAACTGCACCAGCGCCGGGGATACCGGCACGTTGCGGAAAGCATAGACAATGTATTCCGCAAAGGTGTCTGCCGCCACAGCCGATGCCAGGAAGCCGGAAAGGGTAACGCCTACCTGGATGGTAGCCAAAAATCGGGAAGGCTCCCCTGTCAGCCGCAGCAGGATCTCTGCCTTTTTGTTCCCCTCTCCCGCCTGATGCTTCAGTTTATTGTCATTGAGGGAAATAATGGCGATTTCCGCCATAGCAAAAAAAGCGTTGGTGCCAATGAGTATAATCAGTAATACAATGTAGAGCCACAAACTTCCGTCGGGTTCCATAAGACATCTCCTTTTTCACATAAATTGAATATACTATATCTGTTTTTCCCCCATTCGTCAAATGCCCCTAAGGGCAAAAAACAGCCGCTTTGGGCCGCTTTGGGCCAAAGCGCTCTATTGTCGCCCGCTACTTTTGATTTTTGCCTTCCAGAAAAACCTCACCCGGCAGCGCGCCTTTATGGTGCTTGCGCCTCTCATCCAGAAAGGATATAATGGTAAAAAAACGTGAACTTAGGGGGTATTTTATGAAGCGTTCTATTTTTATCAGCAACATTATCCAGGAAATGGCTGACTATGACAAGGGTTCTCCCAAACACATCAACCATTTCCTCAAGGTATTCTCCTATGCCCGGACCATTGGCATTCTGGAAGGGTTGGACAAAGAAACCCGGCTGATTCTGGAAACGGCGGCGGTTCTTCACGACATAGGCATTCCTATCTCCAAGGAGAAGTACGGCTCTAGCGCCGGTCATTATCAGGAGCTGGAAGGGCCTCCTATTGCCGAAAAATTGCTAAAAAAATACGCGGTCTCTGAGGAACTGATCCAGCGGGTCTGTTATCTTATCGGGCATCATCATACCTATTCTGCCATTGATGGCATGGACTATCAGATTTTAATCGAAGCCGACTTCCTCGTCAACTGCGATGAGGAGAAAATGACCCCGGAGCAGATTGATCATATCCGCAGTAAATATTTCCGGACCAAAACCGGAAAACGTTTGCTGGACGACCTCTTCCCTCCTAAAGCTGAAAATCCGTGAGGATTTTATTTTATCTTTCCTGCGGATCCTTTCGGAACTGAAAATCCGGACAGGCCGGATCCTCCCTTCCAATGCGGGTCTTCTCCCCAATCTTATAGTTGCGGCTGTAAAAGCCGCCCTTCCTTCGGCAGAAGAAGCAGGGAGGCCGGCGGTAGGCACTCCCCCGGTCATCAGCATAAAAGTATTGGCACTCCCAGCATTTTCTCTCCACACGCGCTCACCTCTTTGTTTAGTATACCACAAACCAGCGCCCATTACGACGGCACATTTCCCCGCTTTTCTCCGCGCAGCAGCACCGGCATAAACCAAGCGTCAGCCTCCGATCTTAATATTGCAGGAGAATTGGCAATATGTTACACTGGGGATAGGAAACGAGGAAAGGATGCTGACTTGATGCATATTGTTTTATTAGAGCCTTTGGGGATTTCTGAAGAGATACTGCATTCATATGCCAAGCCTCTGCTGGAGGCCGGACATACCTTCGCCGCATACCCCAAAGATACAGATCCTCAGGTGCAGATACAGCGCGCAAAAGATGCCGATGTGATCATGATCGCCAACATGCCTTTAACCGGCGAGGTCATCCGGGCCTGCAAACACCTTCGGTTCATCGATGTGGCTTTCACCGGTGTTGACCATGTGGATTTAGCCGCAGCCAAGGAAATGGGGGTTGCCGTCAGCAATGCTGCGGGTTATTCCACCCAGGCGGTGGCAGAACTTACCCTCTGCATGATGCTTTCCCTGCTGCGGAACGTTCCTCAGGTAGATGCCCGCTGCCGGCAGGGCAAGACAAAAGATGGCTTAGTCGGCCGAGAACTAGCCGGAAAGACCGTAGGAATCGTTGGAACCGGCGCTATCGGCCTTCGCACCGCTCAGCTCTGCAAGGCCTTTGGTTGCCGGATCATTGCCTATGCCCCCCGTCCCAAGGAAGCTGCCCAGGGCTTGGTGGAGTATGTTTCTTTGGAGGAGCTCCTATCCCAATCGGATATTGTTTCCCTCCACTGCCCCCTCAACGACAGCTCCCGTCATCTGATCAACAAAGAGAAGATCGCCATGATGAAGCCCTCGGCGCTTCTCATTAATGCGGCCAGGGGTCCTGTGGTAGATTCTGCCGCTTTGGCCGATGCTCTGAACAATGGTGCTATCGCCGGAGCCGGCATCGACGTCTTTGAGGACGAGCCTCCTCTCGATCCATCCCATCCTCTGCTACACAGCAAAAATACCATCGTCACTCCCCATGTGGCCTTTGCATCCCAGGAATCCATGGTGGCGCGGGCACAGATTGTCTTTGACAATATCCTCCGATGGGCCGCCGGAAAACAGCAAAATATTGTTCTTTAAAGCGAATTCGTATTTACTTCCCCTTGAAAGATGCTAACAGCGCGCCTCCAGAATAAAAAAAGCTATCCACGCATCAATATTTCTGCATGGATAGCTTTTTTCCTGACCGCTCCTGATTCCCTTTTAAGGAGAAAGCTACAGCGGCCGATCAGTTTCGGTTAGGATTTTCTGTCCGTCCCAGCAGGTAGTCAATGGAAACGTCGAAGTAATCGGCGAATAAAATGAGGGTTTTGTAATCTGCTTCTCTCTCCTCATTTTCATAGCGGCTAATTGTGTTCTGAGCCATGTTTAAATCCATTCCAAGTTTTAGCTGGGAAATTTGTCTGCTCTTTCGAAGTTCTTTTAGTCTAAACATACGCATACTCCTTGACATCATTATCCCAAAATGGTATTATTTTATTATCCCGTTTCGGTATATATAAAGGAGGTAGTTCAATGATTTGGGGAATTCTTCTGTCTGCTTTTGGCTTGGGAGGCACGTTTGGGTTCTGGAATTATATCGCCAACGATATCCGCTACAGCTATAGAAGCCCTTTCACAAGCCATGAATTGACCATTCTATGTCTGTTCTTTCTTTCCATTGCCATGCTTCTTGCCGGTATTCTGGTGATCATTTTCGCTGTCATCCGAAAGAATAACCAGGATAAACTCCGGCAGCTGGAACGGATGGGGCCTGGCAACCAGATGGCGGGGATCTGCCCCCAATGCGGATTAAACATTACATCTGGGACAGAGATATGCCCCAGATGCGGTTATTCTATGATAAAAAGCGAGGAGGAATCATAATGGCGAGATCTACTTTCACCATTCCCTATCAGTGCAGCTTTGAAGAAGCGCAGAAAAAGGTAGAATCTATCTTACAAGGTAATGGTTACCATCCCCAGGTGATCAAAACCGGTGAAAATGTGTGGAAAAATGGGGTCGGGATGCTGACGGCCATGAAATTTGTAAAGGTAGAATATGGTCCTGGGCAAATCCAGCTCTCCGCCTGGGTACAGGTCGGCATCGGCAGCGTGGGCGGCGGAGAAATGGACTTAAATGGCGTTGTTGGGGCCATCCCCAAGAAGCAGCTGTTAAAATTAATTGAGAAGATCAAACAAGCTTTTTAAAAAGCAATAGAAGTCGGCCCCCTTTTTGTTGGTTTTAGCTTTCATGTCATAATCTCAAATGAGCCTCCAAACTTAATTGGTTTGGAGGCTTATTTTGATCATCCAAGCATTCATCTTCGCTATTTTGCAATGTCCTCTGCTGTCTTTGATTGCTTTTGCCTTTGCTTTTCTTTTCTAAATAGTATGGATGCAAAATGTTCATAAAATCTCTCTTGATTGGGGGCTGTTCTTCCTCTATTATATTTACGTTATATATAATATAGCAAATAACTGAATAGGAGGCTTACTATGGATGTACTGGTCTTCAAAGACAAGGTATGGGATCTGATGCGCAGCATCAATGAAAATGTCAACAATACTTTCCTGCGGATCAGCGAAGAACACGGGCTTACCATGCTGCAGTTTCGCACCCTACTCACTGTCCGGGACGGCGCCGTGGGCAGCATCGGCACATTGGCCCACTCTTTGGGTGTTGCCAGCGCCAACGCTTCTTCCATGTGCAAGCGGCTGGAAAAGGAAGGCTTCCTTTCCCGCATCCGTGATACCCAGGATGAACGGGTGGTCAGCCTCCATTTGACCCCAAAGGGTCATGCCACTGTCCAGGCCATTGAGGATTCTCTCCGCGTCAAATTTTCCCCTGTGATGGAAAAGGAGCCGAAGGAAGAGATGCAGGCCATAGTTTCCGGATTGGAAAGCCTCAATCAACTAATGGAACGGCTCTCAGCCGTCCTGAAAGACAGTGAGCAGCAGTAAATATTCCCTTACAAAGGAGGAAACAGCATGCAGGAGCAGAAAACCCCTAAAAAACCACTGATCTACTATGCTTGTATTGCCCTGGTAGTTCTTATCTTTCTGAATGCCCTTGTCTTCCCCATGTTTTCCACCCAAATCACCGAAGTGGATTACAGCACATTCTTAACCCAGGTACAAAATCATCAGGTGACCAAGGCGGAAGTCAGTGATACACAGATCGCCTTTATCGTTCCGGACGAAAATGGCAGGGACAACTATTATGTCACCGGCCGAATGGATGATCCCGATCTCACCCAAACCCTATTTGATGCCGGCGTAGAATTTGGAAAGGTTATTCCCCAGGAAAGCTCTCCCCTGCTCTCCTTCCTCTTGAGCTGGATCCTTCCCACCCTGATCTTCTTCGGTATCGGCATCTTGCTCATGCGTTCCCTACAAAAAAAGGTAGGCGGACAAAATGCCATGACCTTTGGCAAGAGCAATGCCAAAATCTATGTATCAGCGCAAACCGGAAAAACCTTTGCCGATGTGGCCGGTCAGGATGAGGCAAAAGAGGCACTGACTGAAATTGTGGATTTTCTCCACAATCCTCAGAAATATGCTGATATTGGTGCAAGCCTTCCCAAAGGCGCATTGCTGGTAGGCCCTCCGGGAACCGGTAAAACCCTATTGGCCCAAGCTGTGGCCGGTGAAGCCAAGGTTCCCTTTTTCTCCATTTCCGGCTCGGAATTCGTGGAAATGTTTGTAGGTATGGGTGCCGCGAAGGTCCGCGACCTGTTCAAACAGGCCCAGGAAAAAGCTCCCTGTATCGTCTTTATCGACGAAATCGACACCATCGGTAAAAAAAGAGACGGCGCTATGGGGATTGGCGGAAATGATGAGCGGGAACAGACCCTTAACCAGCTGCTTACCGAAATGGATGGCTTTGACGGCAGAAAGGGTGTTGTCATCCTCGCCGCCACCAACCGGCCCGAGACGCTGGATAAGGCCCTGCTCCGCCCAGGCCGTTTTGACCGCCGCATCCCGGTGGAACTGCCCGACCTTCAGGGGCGTGAAGCTATTTTGAAGGTTCATGCCGCCAAGGTCAAAACAGATGGAAACATTGATTACAACGCCATTGCCCGCGCTACTTCCGGCGCCTCCGGCGCGGAGCTTGCTAATATCGTCAATGAGGCGGCACTCCGGGCGGTGAAATGCGGACGCAAAGCTGTCTGCCAAAGCGACCTGGAGGAAAGCGTCGAAGTGGTCATCGCCGGCTACCAGCGCAAAAATGCTGTCATCTCTCCAAGAGAGAAGGAGATCGTCTCCTACCACGAAATCGGACACGCTTTGGTTGCCGCCCTCCAAACCGATTCTGCTCCTGTTCATAAAATTACCATTGTGCCCCGCACCTCTGGCGCTCTGGGTTATACCATGCAGGTAGATGACACGGAGCGCGCCCTTCTCTCCAAGGAGGAGGCTTTCAACAAAATCGCCACCTTTACCGGAGGCCGGGCTGCGGAGGAGCTGATCTTTGGCACCTTTACTTCCGGCGCCTCCAACGATATTGAACAGGCTACCAAGTTGGCCCGCTCCATGGTGACCCGCCTGGGCATGAGCAAGAAATTTGACATGATGGCCCTGGAAACCGTCGACAACCAATATCTTGGCGGAGACGCTTCCCTTGCATGCTCTCCCGAAACCTCTGCCAAAATTGATGAAGAGGTCCTAGCACTCATTAAAAGCGCCCACGAAAAGGCAATCGGAATCCTCAAGGATAACATCGACAAGCTTCATGAGCTGGCGCATTATCTTCTGGAAAAAGAAACTATCACCGGAGAAGAGTTCATGACGATCCTGAAAAAGTAGAGACTGCTAAACGGTACTTCTCATTTTGTTCTCCCGACGATTGAAAAGGAGGTTTCTCACAATGAATTGGCTGCGCAACTTTCTTTATGGCCGCCATGGTTCCGACGCCCTTTCCTTCGCCCTGATGATCTTGTTTATCATTCTTTCCATCCTAGGGCAGCTGCTTCGGTGGCCGGTTCTCTACTTTTTGGCCTATATCCCCCTGATCCTCTGTTTTTATCGAATGCTTTCCCGCAACCATGAAAGACGTTACAGGGAAAACGAGGCATTTCTTAAATTCTGGCGTCCCATCGGTCATTGGTTCTCCGTCCGGAAAAACCGGGCCATGGATAGCAAAACCCATCGCTACTACAAGTGCCCTCAGTGTAAACAGACCCTGCGGGTGCCGAGAGGAAAGGGAAAGATTGAAATCAGTTGTCCCAAATGCGGGAAAACCTTTGTCAAGAAAACCTGATACGGAACCTTTGCCCCATCAGCATAACAGCTCATGGGCAAAATACATGAAAAAGCGGTCCATGCCTTTTATGGCGTGGACCGCTTTCTCTGTTAACTCCTGGATTGGGTTAAAGGCTATCATTTTTTACACGGTATAAGCATCCATCGCCGCCCATGAGGGCAGTCAGCTCTTCGATGCGCTCTAATGGGAACGGCGGCTGGGATAGCGGCTTCACGGCAATGGACATCAGCTTCATCGGATTGTCATCCGCCGCCACCCGGTTGGAGCTCAAATGTCCGCACCGCCGGCAGCGGTGTATAATTGCCCATTCCCCATTTTTTCTCACCCATACACCCACTGGATCCATAATGCCGCCGCAGTCAGCCTCCCGGTCGCCGGGTTCAATATCCAGATGCAGGCTGCTCAGGCAGTTGGGACAGTGGTTGCGATGGTCGCTGCCTGCTCCGGCTGCCACCACCGGCCGGCCGCATACTTTGCAGGTGAAAGTATCGTTACAGGCATGGGTCTTGTAATAGCCCTTCTCAAATGATTTTCTCTTATTCTCTCGATTCATTGGGTCATTGCTCCTTGGATGCCCCATGCTACAACATGGTGGCAAGATATTTTTTTAATCCATCTCGATATTTTTGGGTCAGCCGCAGGTATTCCTGTTGTTCGTCTTCTGTCCACTCTTTCCAAATTTTATTTTCAATTTCAAAGAGCGGCTGAATCTTTTCCGCCGCATAGGTTTTTCCCTTCTCCGTCAAACAGACCACGGTATTCCTTCCCTTGCCCTGCGCAAGGTATACAATTTCTTCTTTTTCCAGCTTCCTGATGGCGGAATTAATCGTCTGTCTGCTGATGCCGGTTAATCTGCTGATTTCGCTCTGTAAGCAGTTGGTCCCTTTTTCACATATGACATATAAAATATTCTGTACGCTATCCGAAATATTCATCTTTACGGCTGCCTCGTGGTAGAGCGCATTGATTTCCCCCGCCAAATAGGTATACTGTCCCGCCTTGAGATAATGCATCCTTTCATCTCCTTGTATGATTTCGTACATATATATTATATCCGATTTCGTACATATGTCAATAGATTGCCCCAAACTTTCTGGTTCTCCTATTCTTTTAAAACTACCGTGTTTCTTCTGTTTGATACAAAAAGAAGCGCCCGGTGCAATTCGGGCGCTTCTTCGCAGTTGTTTTCCTGTAATTTTATCAAGCTTTCTCCATAGCTCCATCTTTTTGGCTAGACCGCAACCTTCTTCCTTAAGATGGACCCTGGAGGGAAAGGTCTTTCACAGGCAAAGGAAAATTCCATCGCCGCATGGGGTGCGGAATCAATAGGCTCCCCGGCTCCATTTTTCAGCTCCCGGACCTGCAGCCGCTCTGCCCGATTCCTCGGCGGCAGCACCTCAATCCAGTCTCCCTCACCGAATTTGTTGCGCTGCTCTCCATAGAGGACGCCATCCTCCCACCGGCGGACAACGCCAATGACATCAAAGGAGCGGATATAGCCCCCATTCTCATAATACTGTCCCTGTTCCGGCCTTCCGAAATAGAAGCCGGTGGAATACTGGCGGTGGCTGACCTTCTTGACCTCTTCCAAAAGCCAGCTATCCAGCTGGAAATGGGCAGGATCCCGCAGATACTGATCCACCGCACAGCGGTAAGCATTGGTCACCACCGATACATAATAAGCAGATTTGGCTCTTCCTTCAATTTTTAAGGAGGTGATTCCCGCTTGGACCAGTTTGTCGATATGCTCAATCATACACAGGTCCTTGGCGTTGAGGATATAGCTCCCCTTCTCGTCCTCCTCCAGCTTATAGTATTCACCTGGCCGCTTCTCCTCCATCAGATAGTAGCCCCAGCGGCAGGGCTGGGCGCAGGCCCCCCGGTTGGCATCCCGGTGGGTCATGTAGCTGGAGAGCAGGCATCTTCCCGAAAAGGACATGCACATGGCGCCGTGGACAAACGCCTCAATTTCTAGATCCGGCGGCGTCTTTTCCCGGATTTCCCGGATGGCGTCCAGACTCAGCTCCCGGGCCAGAACCACCCGTTTGACTCCCAGCCGATAAAGCTCATTGGCGGTGAGATAGTTGACGATACCGGTCTGGGTGGACATATGGATTTCCATCTCCGGTATCTCTCTTTTGCAGAGCATAAGCACCCCAATATCCGCCACAATGAGGGCGTCTACTCCAATATCCGCTAAAAAATGCAGATAGTCCGGCAGCCGCTGGATTTCATCATTGGAGGGAAGGGTATTGCAGGTCACATAGACCGGCACACCTTTGCTGTGGGCAAGCTCTACCGCCTGCTCCATCTGCTGCCGGTCAAAGTTTTGAGGCGTTGCCCTCATACCGAATTCTTTTCCTCCCAGATAAACGGCGTCAGCGCCAAAGGTGAGCGCTGCCACCAGCCGCTCAAAGTCCCCCGCAGGCGCCAGCACCTCCGGTATTTTCTTTTGGATGGCCATATGCTTTCCCCTTTTCTCAACTCCAAACAGCCGCCGCTTTTCTTACAAGCGGCGGCTGCCTTTTAGCCATTCTCTTCGTCCTGGGTGGCGATGCCGTTGGTCTTGCCGTCGCCCACCTGACTGGCGGTCGCTATATTTCTCAAATGCTCATCCAAGGTCGCCGCATAGTAATAGGTGCCTTCGGAATCGGTGACGAAGTAGAAGTAATTTGTGCTTTCCGGATAAACAGCCGCCTTCATAGCTGCTACACCCGGGCTGCAGATTGGTCCCACCGGAAGTCCGGTGCACACATAGGTGTTATAGCTGTCGTACATCTCCTGATCCGCCACCTGGAGATAAGGCTTGATATCCGTTTCAACATAGTTGATGGTGACGTCGGATTGCAGGAGCGGATAGGTATCCTGGTTATTCAGGCGGTTGTGGAAGACGCCGGAAACCATGTTCATCTCTTCCACTTCACTGGATTCCCGCTGGATAATGGACGCCAAGGTGACCACCTCATCCATGGTCATCCCCAGCTCCTCAGCGCGGTTGGAAAGCTCACTGGTCCAGTTTGCATCAAAGGCCCGTAGGAATTTGCTGACCACCGAGTCTACATTTTCTCCCACATAGAATTCGTAGGTATCAGGGAAAATATAGCCTTCCAGCTTAAGGTAGCGGTTTTCGCTGGGTGGAATATTGGCCACAAACTCAAATCGGGAATAATCGTGTTCGTTGAGGGCGGTGATAAATTCATCCGCCGAG
Source organism: Zongyangia acetica (assembly GCF_038739695.1). NCBI lineage: Bacteria > Bacillati > Bacillota > Clostridia > Eubacteriales > Oscillospiraceae > Zongyangia > Zongyangia acetica. Next base: position 150,028 of record NZ_JBBEWN010000001.1, read on the forward strand.
CAGACCCCATTTTCCTCCAGCAGATCGGCAATATCATGGGCTGTGAGACCTTCGGGGAAGGTAACTTCCACAATGGCGTCATCCGACAATCCGGCGGTAAGGGTGATGATGATCTCATCATAGGACATTTTGGGATTGAGTACATAGGTGCCGGGGACAAACTCCGTTTCCTCACCTTCATCGTTCCTCGACTGAGAATAGAGGGTGAAGATGGTCGGTTCACTGATGACCCCATTCTCCTTGAGGATCCGGGCCACATCGGAGACGCTGGAACCCTCCGGCACTGTGATCTCCACCTGTACATCCTGCTTGTTAAAGCCAAACAGATCATTGGCGCCCTGCAAGATGAAATAGGACATAAAAAGGGAAATTCCCATGACAAATCCAATGTAAATCAAAACCCTGGCTGTCCGGCCCAGTCTTTCAAAGCGGCGCCGCAGCTTGGATTTTTTGGCGTCGTTCCCTCCTGTTGGCCGGTTTCCTCTTCCAGGAGCCGGAGAGCTTCCTCTTTCAGGCGTCCTGGGAGGAGGGTTGCCACCGCTTTTTGTCCGATGGCTTACCCCAGGGCCGGCGCCAGGATCAGGAATTTCATAATACTCCCGGTCGGTGATATTCAGCTTAAACTCATGCTTGGGCGGCTCTGGATTTTTGGGCCCGCTGTATTCCTCCTGGAACAGGGGCAGATCATCCGGCTTATCTAAACTGCTTCCGCTTTGGAAGGTAAAGCCGTCTTCTTTTGCTTGGTCCTGTGGATTCTGGTCATCGCTGTCTGCCTTGAACCTTTTCATCAGTTCTTCAAAATCGTCGCGATTGTCCAAATTACTCCACCTCCTTACCCTTGGTCTCTGCATCTGTCGGTGCGGATGCTTGGCATCCGTACACAGCCAAGCCCATATCTGGCAACATTGGCAATAAGAAAAAATTTTTCAGAAAAGCTGTAACCAGCTTTTGTTTTTTTACATAGTATAAAGCAAATCAACACAAAGAGGTGACAACATTATGTGTGGAAACAACGGTTGTACATGGATCATTCTTTTGATCATCATCCTGCTCTGCTGCTGTGGCGGTTGCGGCGGCAGCACCTTCAGCGGCAACGATTGCGGTTGCGGTAATAACTGCGGCTGCTAGTCATCCACTGATGGGGGCGTCCGGCCCCGAAAAAAACATAAGCGAACATCACCGTATCCCGACCAAAAGCCCTTGTATTGCCATACAAGGGCTTTTGCCTTGCCGGGATTTTTATGATTTCATCTTATTATTCCCCGGCTGGGAAGGTTTACCCCTCTTTGCCGTGGCACGGAGATACCGGTCGGTGACAATTAAATCCATAGAGACGTCATAGCGGCCGTGATAAAGCCGGTATTTGACAAATTCACTGTATACAATTCCCACCCGAGGGCCCGGATGGGCGGATAAAAATCGGTCGTAATAGCCCTTGCCATATCCCAGGCGATAGCCGTTATAATCAAAGCAAAGGCCGGGCACAATGCTCAGCGCTCTGGAAAAATCGGTGACCTTCACAGCCCGCTCTGGGTCTGGTTCCAGCACCCCGAAGGTGCCGGGGGCAAGATCATCCAGGGAGGAGATATAGAAAAATTCCATGACACTGTGCTCCGGGTCGGTGCATCTGGGCACAGCCACCCGCTTGCCGTGACGAAGAGCCTCCTGGATCAGGGCTTTGGTGTCCACCTCAATGGGGGTGGATACATAACAGAAAATCTGCTTGGCCTGTTTATATTGATAAAGGGCCTGGACCCGTTCCTTGATCTTCTGGTCCTTTTCCTTTTTCAGCTGGGGATCCATGTCCCGGCGCTTCTGCTTGACACTATCCCGCAGCTGGCGCTTATACTGGCGGATGTCGCCCTTTACCTGCATTGGAGAGACTCTCCCAGGATCTTGGCCCGCTCTTCCCCTTTCAGACAGGCGACCAGGGCAAGGCCAAAGTCGACGGCCACGCCAGCGCCTTTGGCTGTGATGATCTTTCCGTCGACACATACGCTTTTTTCGCTTATTCTGGCCCCAGTCAACTCCTGCTCATAGCCGGGGAAGCAGATAGCTTCCTTACCCGCCAGCAGGCCCTTGTGGCCCAGAATGGACGGCGCCGCGCAGATGGCGCCAATATACAGATTATGCTCTACCGCGTAGTCAATGCAGCTTTGTACCCCCGGGGATTTTTCCAGATTCAGGGTACCCGGCATGCCGCCGGGGAGCACGATCATCTCAAGATCTTTTCCGTCTATATCGGTCACGGTAGCATCGCAGCCCACCGCAATACCGTGGGAGCCGACGATGACGTCGCTTTCCACCCCTACGATTTTCACATCCAGCTCCGCCCGGCGCAGAATGTCAATGGGGGCAATTGCCTCCGTCTCCTCAAAACCATTTGCCAAAAATACATAGATCACAAAAGTCCCTCCCATCGGTTATCTAGTCCAACACCAAGTTGCAATAGGGAGCATCCAGAAGCTCCCGGCCGGTCAGCCGCTCTGACAGGGACAGCAGTCCCCGATCCTGTACCTCTCCCAGATATACCGCCGCGGCGAACTCCCGCTTTTCCCCCAAGCCCATAAAAAGAGGGCTGTCAGCGGCCAGCCGCAGTTCAAACAAATCCTCGTCAAAGGCGCTGAGCAGGGCGCGGCAGACCATCGTCTCATCCCTAGCGCCGCATTCCTTGACGGCAATCTTATTTTTTATTTTATAACATACCACATAACCATGTCCATAGTCTGTAGAAAATCTTAATATTTTTCCCTCTTGGAACTGGTTTTCCTCCATCACATAAGAAAGCGCCTGCTCATCCCACCGGACAAACAGCCCCTGATAGCCGAAAAACTCCTCCCGCAGGGCGTAAAACTCCTTGGCCGTCACCTCTTCCAAGGTCAATGGCTTTTGCAGCGCCGGTCCCTGCTGCGCCAGATGAAGAATCTCCTCTCGGGAGAGCCGCACCTGCCGCACCGAGAAGGTGGGGAGATATCCCCGCTTGCGGTAGAACTGGAAGAGGCTCTCTTCCGCCGGCACCAGCACCGATACCAATATCTCATGCTTTCTCATCCAGCGATGGGCATACTCCAGCAGGGCGCTGGAATATCCCCGGCCCTGATACTCCGGCAGGGTGGCCACCCCATAGACATACCGGGAGGCAACGGTGCCCCTATCCGTGACAATTTCGCAGGGCAGCATAGCCAGCATTCCCACCGGAAGGCCATGGTTGAGATAGACCAAGGTCTCCTCCGGACGGAAACGGCGGTCAAAGTAAAGGGAGATATACCCTTCTTCATCGCCAAAGCACCGGCGCCAAATCTCTTTGAGGGCCGGCACCATACTTTTCTCCGCAAACTGGATCATCAAGGGTTCCCCCTTTCTTTATTTGAGGGTCGCGGTGTATTTTTCCAGAAGGATGGCCGGTTTATAGGAGAGCTTGGCCTTTCGCAAGCCCTCGTCTCCCACGTCGTCCTCCCGGTTGACATACTTATAGTCCATACAGTTGTGACGTACAAATTCCTGGTTGATGATGGGATAGGCTCCCTGCACCTCCGCGAAAGCCTTCTCAATATGGACAATGAAGGTATCGCTGGAAAGAGGCGCGCCGATGGAATAGGCGACTATTCCTTCCTCCTTGGTGCGGATAAGGCCTCCCTTTAGTCCCTCGTCGAAGAAATGATCCAAGGCTTTTTTGACAGCGCAAAGCTCCTGTTTCAGGCTGGGATCATTGCAGTTCCCCTGCTTTTCGCACCAGATTTTATTCATAGCCCGACATTCCTCGATGTTTTCGGCGGTGATGGGTTCATAAACCCAGTCGGGATGATTTTGCTTAAATTTGGTGATGTGGTTGCGCTTGCCGTGGTATTTTTTCCCCGAAAGGGTGGCAAGATCCACTGTATTGTAAATATAGTCAAACCCGTCCCGGTATTCCTCAAAGGCGAACCGACCCGGAAAGAGGGTTTCCAGCAGCGCTACATTTTCCTTGACAATGCCATGCATCTGAAAAGGGCATTCCCGCTCCTTGGCGTCCTGTATCAGCGCCTCGATGACAGGGGCAATATCCCCGCTTCCGGAGGGATAGAGATAGCTTCTCTCCTCAATGCCGGAGCGGACACAATAATATCCGCCCACCTGGGCCACCTGGATGTGATAGATGTCCTTCCAGTTGTAGTTGTTGCTGAACACATATTCCGAACCTTTGAAATCCGACATCTTTAAAAGCGGATCAATCCAAGCTTTATCCTTGAGTTCTATATCCTTGAAATCTACCATAAAGTTTTCAGTTCCTTCCGCAATGTCTGCATCAATTTTTCGTGGATCACCTGCACCGGCAGTGGCTCTCCCCCATCGCAGCAGGAGATCATCTTCCAGCCCTGCCTTTCTGCCGCATACATGGCGCTTTCCCGGCACCGCAGCAGGTAGGAAAAATCCTTCTCGTGAATGTCTTTTTTGTTTTCGTCCCCGTCATACCGCCGGGCCAGCAGCCTTTTGGAGGTATCGGGATCCATATCCAGGTAGAGCACCAGGTCGGGCCGGGGCAGCCCCAGCTTTTCAAATTCGTAATCATCCAGCCAGGCGAGAAAGCTATCCCACTGATCCCGAGGCAGCTTGGCCATCTGATGGATGGCGTTGGAGCTGACATACCGGTCGGCCAGGATGATGCTCCCCTCCCTGCGGTAATCATTTTCCCAAAAGCGCTTAAAGCTGGCATAGCGGTCCACCGCATAAAAGCTGGAGGCCGCGAAGGCGTTGACCCCGTCGGCGTTTTCCGCAAGCTCCCCGCCCAGATACATTTTGATGAGGGCCGAGGAGGGATCATCATAATTGGGGAAGGAGATCTTTTTGACATCTCTGCCTTTTCCCCACAGCTCCTCATACAAAAGGGAGGTCTGGGTTGCCTTTCCGCTGCCGTCCAGGCCGTCAATAACGATTAAGCTTCCCAACTCTCTGCCTCCTCAGCCTTGTTCCGTCGTCTTTCCCAGGTATTTTTCCCGCATCTGGGCCATCTTTCCGCAGGACATTTTCCCCTCGGGACAGGGGCCGGCTACACAGGAAGGGCCCGCTTTCCCAAAGAGGGTGGGCGCTACCTCCTTGCACAGGGCCAGCATCTGCTGCGCTACCTCCCGAATCTCCCATTGGGCCCGGTTGCAGCAGCGGTGGCGGAAAAAGTTTTGCAGGCTCCGGGCGTTCATGGTGACGATCATCTTGGTGTCACAGGCGTTGGGGAGCACAAACCGCGCATCCTCAATGGCCATCTTCTCCGCCCGTGCCTGCGCGGTTTTTTCGTCGATGCCCTGCTCCATCAGCTCCTTTGCGTGGCGCCGCTGCAGGATATCGGCAAGACGCAGGTAATCTTCCAGGGCGCGGTCCATAGAATCCTTAAAAATCCGCGCCGCCTCCGGATCGGCCGCGATTTCCGGCGGGGTGACAAACTCAAAGTGATTTTCCTTTACATATCTTTGGCTCTGTACCGAAAAAGATGCAATCCGGTGCCGTGTAATCTGTGCCAATAGAGCCCGGGATACATTTTGAATGCCAAAGGTGAAGGATGCGTGCTCGATCGGGCTTTCATGGCCCAGCTCTGCAAGCATCTGCACAAAATCAGAGGTCTTTTTTTCATCCAGGTGATCCATCACCGTCTCGATGGAACTGGCGGCATAGCAGAGCTTGGCCGCCGAGGCCACAATCTTTTCCGGCATCGGAGTGTATGCCAGCAGTGTTACATAAGCCATTAGATCCCCTCCTTGGGATAGGCGGCAGAAGCCGCTATATTTTTTCCAAACGAGCAAAATTTTCCATAATTTTCTTGGTACCCACCTTGTCAAAGGCGATCTCTAACAACCGGTCGTTGCCCATAGGTACCGCTGACAGGACGATGCCGTCGCCAAAAACCTTGTGGCGCACCCCGTCCCCGGGCCCAAATCCGGTCTGGCCCTTCTGCATGGGCTTCCCCGCCCCGCCGATGCCGATGGAGCTGCGCACCCCGTCCTGGATGCCGGGTTTTCTGAAGGGCTTTGTCTCCTGGACAGGCCTGGTGATGATGGTCTTGTCCTCAAAATCACAGAGATTTTTGGGGATCTCCCCGATAAAGCGGGAGGGGCGGTTGCGGGCAGTGGAGCCAAAAATCATCCGCTGAGAGGCGCTTGTTATATACAGGTGCTCCTTGGCCCGGGTAATCCCCACATAGGCCAGCCTGCGCTCCTCCTCCACCTCTGCCGGGTTGTAGATCGACTGCATTCCCGGGAAGATGCCCTCCTCCATGCCGATGAGAAAGACGTTGCGAAACTCCAGGCCCTTGGCCGAGTGCATGGTCATGAGCACCACGCTGTCCTCGTCGGGGTCAAAGTTGTCGATATCGGTATAGAGGGAAATCTCCTCCAAAAAGCCGGAGAGGGTAGGCTCCTCATTTTCTTCACAGTATCTGACAATGTTGGAGCGAAGCTCCTCCACGTTTTCCAGCCGGGTTCTTCCCTCATCCCCCTGGGCGGTAAGCATAAGCCGGTAACCGGTCTGTTCCATGACCTCGTCAAAGAGGTCGCACAGTTCCCCAGACAGGGCCGTTTCGGAAAGCTCCTGGATCATGGCGGCAAAAGACCGCAGCCCCGCCGCTTTCCGGGAGAGGGCGGCATATTCATCCGCCGTGGCAAAGATATCAAAAAGGCTGTTTCCCGTTTGCAGGGCGATCTGCTGAGCCGCCGCCACAGTGGCCGCGCCGATGCCCCGCTTGGGCTCGTTGATGATGCGGTTTAAGCGCACCGTGTCGGCTGGATTGTTGATGACGCTGAGATAGGCCACCATATCCTTGACCTCCTTGCGCTCGTAGAAGCGGAGGCCGCCGATGATGCGGTAAGGGATGGCGGACTTGACCAAGGTCTTTTCCACGCTGTTGGACTGCGCGTTCATTCGATATAACACGGCATGGTCGGAATACCTCTGGCCGTTTGCGACGTCAGAAAGGATGGTATCCGCTACAAACTGGGCCTCCTCCGCCTCGCTGTAAAGCCGCCGGACGCAAATTTTATCGCCGGCGCCGCTGTCGGTCCACAGGTTTTTCCCCTTGCGGGCGGTGTTGTTCTGGATAACCTCATTGGCCGCATCCAGGATGTTCTGGGTGCTGCGGTAGTTTTGTTCCAGCCGGATGACCAGCGCTCCCGGAAACTGATTTTCAAAGCTGAGGATGTTCTCAATATCCGCGCCTCTGAACTTATAGATACTCTGGTCGTCGTCGCCTACCACGCAGATGTTCTGCCGCTTCTGGGCCAGGAGGCTGACCAATCTGTACTGGGCGTGGTTGGTGTCCTGATATTCATCCACCAGGATGTATTTATACCGGTTTTGGTAGTATTCCAAAACATCCTCATTCTCTTCAAAGAGCTGGACAGTCAAACAGATAATGTCGTCAAAGTCCACCGCGTTGGCGTCTTTCAGCCGCTTCTGATACAGCTCATAGACCTTGGCGATGGTGGCCAGCCGGTAATCGCTTCCCGCCTGCTTTGTAAACTCCGCCGGTGTGGTCATGGTATCCTTGCTCCGGCTGATCTGCCCCAAAATCCCCTTGGGGGCAAAGTTCTTATCGCTGATATTTAAATCCTTCAGGCAATCCTTGATGACACGAAGGGAATCGTCGGTGTCATAGATGGTGAAGCTGCTCTTATATCCCAGCCGGTCAATCTCCCGCCGAAGGATCCGTACACAGGCGCTGTGGAAGGTGCCCGCCCCGATATCCTGGGCGTCCTCCCCCAGCATAGAGGCGAGCCGGGATTTTAACTCCCCCGCCGCCTTGTTGGTGAAGGTGATGGCCAGAATATTCCAAGGGCGCACCGGCCGATGGGCCAGAATGGCCGAAAGGGCATCCAGATCGGACTCCTTCCCGTCAATGAAGCCCTGTAAAAAAGCCCGCTGTTCCGGGCTGTATTCCTCAAAATTGGGCGCGCTGTAAGCATCCCCAAACCGGACCATGTTGGCGATGCGGTTGACAAGGACGGTGGTCTTACCGCTGCCCGCTCCCGCCAGGATGAGGACAGGCCCATCAATGCGGAATACCGCTTTTTTCTGCCGTTCATTCATCCGGGAAAAAACCCGTTCCAGCGCTTGTTTTTTTAGTTGGTTGTCTTTTTCCAATTGGCTCACAAAAAAAGTTCCTTTCTTTTCCCAATCGACATATCTGTTGTATTATAACATAAAACCTGCAATTTCTGAAGTGTTGCCGCAAAATTCACAAACCCGTAAAAAAGGGAGCGGTAGACCTACCGCTCCTTTTTTCTCGTTGAGATTATGACGCAGATACCCAGCTCTTACATCAGCGGCGCGAACAGCCGCAACAGGCCCCGGATAAAGCGCTGGGCCAGATTGATCCGATTGCAGTCCTCCAGGGTAATCGGCTGGCACACCTCCAGGGTTTCGAGGTAATCCTTCTTAACCTGCATTACCGCCTGGCATTTGTACATCCACACGCCGCATTCAAAATGCATATACAGGCTGCGGAAATCCAGGTTGATGGTGCCCACCGTCGCCAGTACGTCGTCGCTGACAAAGGTCTTTGAATGGATAAAGCCTGGGGTGTATTCATAAATTTTGACCCCCGCCCGGATCAGCTGTTTATAGTAGGCCCGCGTCAGCAAATGCACATACCATTTGTCTGGGATGTGAGGGGTTACAATCCGTACATCAATACCGTTTTTGGCCGCCAGGGACAGACAGGTGTTCAGTTCATTGTCCACAATGAGATAGGGGGTGTTGATGTACACATAGTCCCTGGCATGGTTGATGATGTTCATATACACCGACTCGCCCACCGTCTCCCCATCCATGGGGCTATCCCCATAGGGCTGGACATAGCCGTCGTCAGGGAACTCATCGTCCCAATGGATTCTCGGCTTAAAACCCTCAAAATCCTGGTCTTCCCGTTGCTGGAAATTCCAGGCCTGAAGGAACATGACTGTCAGGTTCCACACCGCTTCCCCCCGGATCATGATGGAGGCGTCCTTCCAATGTCCGTGCTTTGGATAGGCGTTGATGTATTCATCCGCCAGATTGATGCCCCCGGTGAAGCCGGTGTGGCCGTCGATGACCACAATCTTCCGGTGATCCCGGTTATTCATTTTAATGGAAAGAGAGGGGGTAAAGGGGTTGAATACCTTGGCCTTGATCCCCATCTTTCTGAGCTTCTCGTCATATTTATAGGGCAGTGTCTGGATACTGCCGATGTCGTCATACATCACCCGGACGTCCAGCCCCTGGGCCGCCTTCTCTCGCAGAATGTCCAAAACACTGTTCCACATGATGCCTTCTTCAATAATAAAGTATTCCAAAAAGATATAGTGTTTCGCCTTTTGGAGTTCTTCCTTCAACCGCTCGAACTTTACCTCTCCCGGGGAAAGGTATTCTGTCTCGGTGTTTTTATACACCGGGTAGGAAGCGTAATCTGCAATGTAGTGGGACTGAAGGGCAATCTCTTTGTCCTGGGCTTCCAACTCTTCCAGAATCTCCGGCTCCTGGACCATGAGGGGATTGGTCTGCTTGCAGATATCGTTCATCTGCCGGGCAAACTTCCGGGTGGGACGGTTCACGCCGCAGATAATATAGAAAAGCCCGCCAAAAACAGGCAGCAACAGGATAAGGATGGTCCATGCTAACTTAAAGGAGGGGTTGTCCTTCTGACTGAGCAGCCATATGACAACACCCAGGCTCAACAGCCAGAAAAACGCGTAAACATAGAAAAAATAACTGCTGAGGAAGGCAATCCCGCCCACCAGGACCGCGACCTGGAGCACCAGCAAAAGGCCCACCAAGACCATCCGGCTGAAGATCAGCTTAAACAGCCTTTTGATGAGGCTCATGCTCTTTTTCTCGTCATGTGACACAATTTCACCCTACCTTTATTCTTTTTCTCCACTCTACGAAAGGGATCTATTTTTCATTATAACAGAATTTCTTCAAAAAACAAACAACCGCCGGAATCTTCCGACGGTTGTTTTTTCCATGTAATTTTTCTATTCCACAGTGGCCGCGATTTTTTTCAGGTTGGCCAAGCCTTCCACAGCCAGCTGCTCGCCGGACTCCGCCAGCTTTCTCCAGATGGCGCAGTTGCCGTTGAGCTCCTCAAAGCTGGGATCAAAGGACTCGATGACCAGCGGGCCGTCATAGCCCACCTCTTTGACCGCCTCAAAGAACTCCTTGAAGGGAACAAGTCCGGTGCCCGGAATGCCCCGGTTGGACTCACAGACGTGGACATAGCCCAGATATTCTTTGCCGCAGGTCAGAACAGCATCCCGGAAGCTGGTCTCCTCACGGATCATATGGAAGCAGTCCAGATGTACCTTGATGTTGCCGGTGCCTACATCTTTGCAGTATTTCACCGCGTCCTCGGCAATGTTGAGGAAATGGGTCTCAAAACGGTTGACGCACTCAACACAGATGTTCAGATCGCCCTTGGATTTGGCGTATTCCCCTACTTCTCTCATGCACTCCACAGACCAATCCCACTCCTGCTGGGTTCTGGGCTTCTTGGTCAGATAGCCCCAAGAGGCGTAGTTGACACCGCCCAGCACCTTGGAACCCAGGGCATAGTTGATATCCACCAGCAGCTTCATGGACTTGACCGCCGCCGCCCGGATGGCCGGATCGGGGGAAATGGGGTTTCTCGCGTCATCCAAAGTGGTGGTGGTAACACATTCAATGCCGACGCGGTCCAGTTCTTTCTTTACTTCTTCTAACGGGAAGGTCTCAGGATGGGCGATGGCAAAGTCGATGACCTCAAAGCCCAGATCCTTGGCCTTTTGGATAATCCACAGGTCCTTGGTAGAGAATACCTCGGTCCAGATAAAGGAATCTACGCCGAATTTAAAGTACGCCATTTGTTTTCCTCCTCACAAAGTGAAAATCGTCAAATTATTTCTCGGGAACCTCTTTGGGGCCGGAATTGTTGGGGCCAAAATGCTTGAGGATGACCAGGGGGTCAAACTTGCTCTCATTGACAATGAGCACACCCTTCTTGGCCGCGGCCTCGCTGACAAAGAATTCATCAGAGGTCAGATCTCCGTAGCGGATCATGGTCGGCGCCTCACAGTCATACTTTCCGAATTTGCCGTGGCCCTGAACCAGGATGCATCCATAGCAGGCGTCGTCCTGGATCAATGCCGACTGGCCGGGCAGGATGGTCAGTTCCTTGGCCGCCACATAGGGGTTGGCATAGCAAACCCATTTGTCGACATAGACATCATCCTCGTGGATGGTGATGGGGGCGCGGAAATAATGCTTGCGGTAATCCGGGTCCACATTCTTCTCCCAATCCAGGAAATTCATGATGTAGTCAATGTCCTCTTTCTTATCCTCCGGGCACTGCTGACAGAGGGAATCGTATTTGTTGACCTCTCCAGCGGTGACGTTTTCCATGACCACGTTGCAGTCGGCGTTCCACTGGGGCTCATAGGTGCAGACAGAGGCCGGCGCATGGATGACACCAGGCGGTGTATACCAGCCGGTACCCAGCTGGACCCGGTAAGCACGGGAGAGCTCGGTAATCTTGTTGTCCCTGGTTCTGAACTGAAGCAGGCGCTCTTTGACCTCCTCCTTGGTTACCTCGGGGTCAAAGCCAAAATATGTATAGGGAGCGGTGCCCATGTGGTTATTCATCTGGGGCGAGAAATAATAAGCCTCCGGCTTCTGGTGGTTGCCCACCGCGCGGACGGTCTCCTCCGCCGGATGGATATGGTGGAACAAGGGCCCGTTGTTGTCAAAGAATTTCGCGTACATAGGGAAGGTTCCATATTCATCATAGAGAGCCTTACCAATGATCTCCTCTTTTAGCTCCGCGATGAAATCCTTAAAGAGGATCTTGTCCTCCTTGTCCTCAGACAGGGATACATAGCTGAGTCCTTCGTCCTCTGGAGCCAGAGGGCCATTGGCCGCTGGGCAAACGGAAGAAAACCACCGCTCGGTGATCGCTCCCCGATCCATACCCTTTGCATAGTAATCATCCGGGTGGAGCTTGAGCCTTCTGCCCGGCTGGTTAAAACTTCTCGGAACGAAGTTGGGCACCATCCTGATGACGCCTTCCCCGTCCGCAAACGCTTTCCTGATTCTTGCCGCTTTGTCCATGGTAAACCTCCTCTGAATATCAAAATTTGATAAAAGAGCATTCGGCAGTTCCTTTGCGCTCTGCGTGCCGAAACTGGCAATCTCCATAATTTATTTCCATTTTAGCAAACCCTTCCGTCGATGTCAACAAAACTCCAATGGATCCAATCAGAATATTCATCAGACTCTCACATGAATTTTCCACAAAAAACAAGTTGTCTCTACATCTATTTTCCATAGAATCCAGCAGACAACCAGTGACTTTCAGAAGACAAGATGACAATTCCCGTGCATTTGCATAATTTTGTCCCGGAATCTTTGGTGCCAACTACGCAAAAAAGCGCAGGCAAATGCCCGCGCTTTTTCTATTCTGTATAAAGATCGATGCTGAATTTATTTCGGTCTCCCCGGTATCTGGCCCGGGAATATTCCACCGCTTCTTCCGTCTTGGTGTAAGCCACTGTAGTGACAAAGCACACCGGTTCCCCCGGCTGAATCTGCAAAAGCTTTGCCTCCATCTCATTGGCTGCCAGCGCCTCCAGCACCCGGTGGGCCCGGTAAATCTTGATATGAAAGCGCTCCTCCAGCTCCTGGTAGAGATTGAGGGTGGAAAAATCCACCTGTAAGAGACTTTTAAAGCGCTCATAGGGCATAAAGGTCTCCAAATAGACCATAGGCTCTCCGTCAGCAAAGCGCAGCCGCTCCAGTAGGATACAGAGGGAATCTTCCGGCAGCCCTAGATTGACACAGACTTCGTCATTGGCCGTCACCGTCTTGAGGTTGAGGACCTCGGTGGCAGGCTCCAGCCCCTTCTGGGTCATCTCCACATTATAGCTTTGCAGCTTTTGGAAGAACCTTCCTTCCAGCTTGGGCTTGGAAACAAAGGTGCCTTTGCCCTTGTGGCGATAGAGGTAGCCCTCCGCCACCATCTCGCTCATGGCCTGGCGTACCGTGGGGCGGCTCACCCCGAATTTCTCACACAGTTCGAATTCGGTGGGGAGCATATCTCCTACCTTGAGCTTTCCACTGCGAATCTGTCCAATCAGATATTGCTTAAGCTGGTAGTAAAGCGGCACTGGCGTGTTCCGATCTAATTTAAATTCTTCCATACCATTTTCCAGCACAGCCATCCCTCCTTTATATATGAAATTATGTTAGCACATATTCTCGCCCAGCGCAATGAATTTTTTCCACAATTTTGCGTGTCTCTCTCTATAAACACTCACAAAACACAGTAGTTTCTACCAACTTGCCTTTGAAAGCTCTTAAAAATTAAACGGTAACCTTCTATAAAAATCTACATTTTTTCATAGGATAGGGATATTTTTCCCTTTCTCCCCTTGACAATGGCCTCACTGGGTTCTATAATGTAATTACATTATCACATTTCTTCCTTTCTGTCCAGCTTTGGGGGATTGGCGAGAGAAATTCATAGCCGCAGACAGCGGCAGAACGGAGTAAAATCATGAACCAAGAAAAATTGACTGTAGCACAGTTTGCCAAGCTATTCGACCACACCAATCTGAAGGCCTTTGCCGTGGACAGCGATTTTGAAAAGCTGTGCAAGGAAGCGGCTGATTACGGTTTTCGGATGGTGGCCATCAACTCCTGCCAAACCAAACTGTGCAAAGAGTATCTTAAAGGCACCGATGTCCATGTAGGCGCTGCCATCAGCTTTCCCCTGGGCCAGACCACCATTCCGGTGAAACTGGCTGAAACTGAGGATGCCATCCACAACGGCGCCGATGAGATCGATTATGTCCTCAACATCGGCCAACTGAAGATGGGCAACACCGACTACATCAAAGAGGAGATGCAGGCCATCGTTTCTTTGTGCCGCAAACACAATGTCATCTCCAAGGTGATCTTTGAAAACTGCTATCTTACCAAAGAAGAGATCAAAACCGCGGCCCTCATCGCCAAAGAGGTACAACCTGATTTCATCAAGACCTCTACCGGCTTTGGTACCGGCGGCGCCACTGTGGAGGACGTCCGGCTGATGAAGGAAACCGTAGGGGATCTGGTCAAGGTCAAGGCCGCTGGCGGCATCCGGGATCTGGAAACCTGCCTGGCCCTGGTGGAGGCTGGCGCCGAGCGCATCGGAAGCTCCAGTTCCGTAGCCATTACCGAAGCCTACAAAGCGTCCCTGGAAAAGTAATCCCGAGAGGAGAGTCGTCATATGCCCCAGTACCTATTAGCCCATGATCTGGGCACCTCCGGCAACAAGGCCACCCTTTATACCACCGAGGGGAAGCTGGTGGGAAGCCAGATCTATTCCTATGACACCCATGTCAGCCATGCCAACTGGGTGGAACAAAATCCCGACGACTGGTGGAAGGCGGTCTGCGTCACCACCAAAAATCTTGTCTCATCCATTGATGTCAAAGAAATCGCCGCTGTTTCCTTCAGCGGACAAATGATGGGATGCCTGTGCGTAGATGACAGAGGCAATCCCCTGCGGGAATCCCTCATCTGGGCGGACATGCGCTCCACCAAAGAGATGGAACAGATCCGGGCGGGAATCAGCGATCAGGATTTCTACCGCATTACCGGCCACCGGATCAGTCCCTCCTACGGCGGGCAGAAGCTGATGTGGGTCAAAAATAATGAGCCGGATCTCTATCGGAAAACCTATAAGATGCTCAATGCCAAGGACTATATCCTTCTCAAGCTTACCGGGGAGTTTGTCACCGAATACACCGACGCCTCCTCCACCTGTCTGATGGATCTGGGCCGGCGGGTCTGGTCCGACCAACTCATCGATGTCATGGGCTTGGATAAGGAAAAGCTCCCTCAGCTGCTCGCCTCTACCGACATTGCCGGCACCGTCACCCATCAGGCGGCTCAGGAGTGCGGCCTTCTGGAAGGAACTCCGGTGGTCTGCGGCGGCGGGGATGGGGTCTGCGCCGCTGTGGGCACCGGCTGTGTCAAGGAGGGTATTGCTCACAGCTGTATGGGCACCTCCTCCTGGATTTCCATCACCACAAAGGAGCCTGTCTACGACGAGGAAATGCGCACCTTTACCTGGGCCCATATTGTCCCGGGCTATGTCCTCCCCACCGGTACCATGCAGTGCGGCGGCGGCTCTATGAGCTGGCTGAAAAACACCCTCTGCCAGTATGAGGGCGTATTGGCGGAGCAGCAGCAGGTATCCCCCTACGACATCTTAGAGCAGGAGACCAACCGTTCCCCTGTAGGCGCCAAAGGGCTCCTCTTCCTGCCCTATCTCATCGGCGAGCGCAGCCCCCGCTGGAATCCTCACGCCCGTGGCGCCTTTGTGGGGCTGACCATGGAGCACACCAAGGACGATATCGTCCGAGCCGTTCAGGAGGGCGTCGCCCTGAACCTGGGGGTCGTCATGGACTGCTTTAAAAAGAAGGGGGTCCGCATCGACGAGATGACCCTCATCGGCGGCGGTGCCAAAAGCCGGGCCTGGCGGCAAATTTTCGCCGACATGTACCGCTGTGACATTCAAAAGCCTAACGTGCTGGAGGAGGCTACCTCCATGGGCGCCGCCATCACCGGCGGCGTAGGAGTAGGTGCCTTCGATAACTTCGATGTCATCGACAAATTCCTAACCATCGAATCTGTCCAGCATCCCATTGAGGAAAATTCCAAAGTATATGATTCACTCAAGCCCATATTTGACCAGTGCTATGAAGGCTTGACCGGCGTCTATGAAAAACTGGCCGCCTTTTAGCTAGAGGCTTTATTTCACCCAAAAGACAAAGAAAGTCCCCGCCTTCTGAAACAAGATTGGCGGGGATTTTCTTACTGGCTAAAAAGCCACGAAAAGAGTGGTTATATAATGCCTCAAGAACCGGTTTCTCTCCAGGAGACCCGAGAGGGCATCGCCCACCGCCTATGAGGCTGCGTGGTCATCGCCCACCTCCTCTCATGGGGTTTCGAGGACATCATCCGCCACCACTGCCGCCACATCGCCATTATCGCGGTGGTTGTCTCGGCTTTGTACTTCAAATGCTGGCGGTTGTTGCCATCGGTTTGGCAGTCATTGCCATTGCACTTACCGCTTTCTGACACAGCGTATCCTTTTGGGTACGCTTTTTCTTTTGTACATTTTTTTATTTTCCCCACCTTGTGATTTTGACGGAAGCAAAGTGCAAATCGGTTTTTCGCAGTCCCAGAGGTTTTACCAAAATTCACATGACATTTCGCTATCTGAGAGGATGTTCTCCATAGTTTATTACATAAAATTGCGCATCAATCAACTATAAATTCTCGTCAAATTGTCAAGAAGAGCACTATACTTTTGGCTTTTTCTACAAAATTTGAAAATTAATCTTCCCATTAATATAATTTTGTGCTACAAATGAAGAAGCCATCTGATGCCGCAACACCAAGGTGGCTTCAAGGATAGGGGGCGATTCGCTCTCCTATCGAAATATATTATATTTAAATTTCCGACAAAATTCATCAATATTCTACTATTCATTTCATTATTTCTCTCGCCATGTCGGTAGGAGGAGGATTTCTATGAAAACCCCGATTTACAAAAAATGGTGGTTTTGGGCCATCATTGCAGTTGTCATTCTCGCTATCATCGGCGGAACCATCGGCAATAACGGCCAAAAAACAAATGGCGATTCTTCTAGCATAGCATCGCAGTCTTCTTCAAGCTCTCAAAGCGTCTCAACCACGGCACCGACCACCTCTCCAGCTCCTGAGACCGAGTCCGCCGTTAACCCTCCTGCTAATGACGCAACAACAGGAGAGGCGAATGCACTGGAGCAGGCCGAGAACTATCTTCGTTTTATGGCTTTTTCCTACGAGGGATTGATTGGTCAATTAGAGTATGAGGGATATACCACCGAAGAAGCAACCTACGGCGCAGACAACTGTGGAGCTGACTGGAATGAGCAAGCATTGCTGTCAGCGCAGAACTATCTGGAGGTCAGTGCTTTTTCCTATGCTGGTCTCATTGAACAGTTGGAATATGAGAAATTCACCACTGAACAAGCTACATACGGAGCTGATAACTGCGGTGCAGATTGGAATGAACAGGCTGCAAAATCCGCCGCCTCTTATCTTGAGATCATGTCATTCTCTCGGGAAGAATTGATCGGTCAGCTGGAATATGAGGGATTTACTTCAGAACAGGCGG
Organism: Zongyangia acetica; assembly: GCF_038739695.1. Taxonomy (NCBI): domain Bacteria; kingdom Bacillati; phylum Bacillota; class Clostridia; order Eubacteriales; family Oscillospiraceae; genus Zongyangia; species Zongyangia acetica. The sequence continues at coordinate 167,210 of NZ_JBBEWN010000001.1, forward strand.
CTTATGGTGCTAGCCAAAACGGCTATTAATCTATAAGGTCATATCCTCGCGCTAGGCTACCAACATAAGGCAGCAATTGGTAAAGCGGAGGGTTAGTAGCTGTGTATTGCCAATCATTCGAGGCTCTGTCCTCATGCCATTTTGTTTTACACAACAGAATATCTTTAAGGGATGGGGCATTCGCCTCATCCCTTTTTGTTTATGCCAGTCCCAGCAGTCGCACGATACTGGTAAAGAGAAAACAGGCGATCATTCCTGCTCCGGTGGGGATCAGCATGGATATTGCCGTCCATTTGGCACTCTGGGTCTCCTTGCGGATGGTCATGCAGGTAGTGGAGCAGGGCCAATGCATCAATGAAAAAAGCATGGTGGATACGGCTGTTACCCATGTCCAGCCATGGTCTACCAGCAATGTATGCAGTTGGCTCAAGCTCTCATATTCCGTGATCTGCCCTGTAGACATATAGGCCATGATGATAATGGGCACCACGATCTCATTGGCAGGGAAGCCCAGAATGAACGCCATCAAAATAACTCCATCCAACCCCAGCAGTCGGGCAAAGGGGTCCAAGAATCCGGCACAATGTGCAAGGAGACTCATATCCCCCACCACAATATTTGCCATCAACCAGATGATCAGCCCTGCCGGAGCTGCTACAGCAGCCGCACGGCCCAATACAAATAAGGTTCTGTCAAAAATGGACCGGACGATAACTTTGCCAATCTGGGGGCGACGGTAGGGTGGCAACTCTAGAGTGAAAGAGGATGGCACCCCTTTTAAAATAGTCTTAGACAGCAGCTTAGAGATAAATAGAGTCATCATGATTCCCAGTAGGATAACTGCTGTGAGCATCAGGGTAGAAAATATCGACTGGAAGGCACCTCCAAAACTCCCCGCAAAAAACATGGTGATAATGGCAATAAGGGTAGGAAAACGGCCATTACAGGGAACAAAATTGTTGGTAATGGTGGCAATAAGCCGCTCCCTGGGCGAATCGATGATCCGGCATCCCACAATTCCCGCCGCATTACATCCAAATCCCATGCATATCGTCAACGCCTGCTTTCCACAGGCGGCGGCTTTTTTAAAGTATTGGTCCAGATTAAAAGCCACCCGCGGCAGATAGCCGGAATCCTCTAGCAGAGTAAACAGGGGAAAAAAGATTGCCATAACCAGATTTAGGAAAAACCTTCCATATATTTCCATCATCGCAGAACATAAAACTACAATGTGAAAAAGAGAAAAACAAAACCCTTTATCTTTATCCAAATTATACAATTTATTTTAATATTTTTCAATATTCAATGAAAATTTTGTTGTAATAAGTTAAAATATAAACATTTTTCAGTTTTGCTATTTTCAGCTTTTTATCTTATGTAACACAATACCGGCGTGACAGAAAACACTGTCACGCCGGTATTGTGTTACATGTACTCGATTAAGTGAAAATAGCCTTCATATGTCATAAATGAACCAAACCATTATGATAAAACTGTACCAATTGGGAAATCCGTGCCGTTATATGTGGATGGCTAGATTTTAATTTATCTGTCAAACTCATTTTTGACGGCAAACTAATTTTACTTAAGATATAAAGGGCGTTAATCAATTCCTGTCCATACCCAGTATGGTAGGCATATTTGTCAGCTAAAAGCTCACTATACCGGCTATTAAAAGCAATAATGATCTCGCCTAAGGAAAGGAATAGAAAAACAAATACGTCTATCAACATTTTAAAGATATAAACGATAAAAGCCACCACCAGCAGCACAATGTTTTTGCCGGCAACAGAAAAAGTTATGCTGTTAATAAATGCTAGCAAAATCTGTAATACAAAAACGGCAATTGTGAAAATCGCGTTTCCTACTACTTTTATCAATAGAGCCTTTGTATCTCCATTAGCGTGGTGTCCTAATTCATGGGACAAAATTCCCTTTAGTTCCTCTGCGCTAAAAACTTCAATTGCCCCAGCAGTTAATATAACCGTTTTCCTGCCAAGAGCATACGCATTAATAATCATGCTATCTGACATGTACAGTTGTATATCCTTATTTAATGTAGGGGTGCATTTCAGCGCTTCTTGATATACTTCCTGAAAAATTGGATAAAGGTAATTCATTTCATTTTGTGTCCGCAGCGGCCTAGCATTTTCTAAAATTCTGGCTATTGATTCGCCCATTGGAGACAAGGCTATCCCGACAGACGCTATATAAAGCAAACAAGAATAAAGCAATGTAATTTTTAAATCATTTACAAACAATTCCAGTATGATTACAGTGAAACTAAAATATAAAGCGAACCATATCAAATATGCCCAGTTTGACCTTAGGAAACCACCCGTCTTTTTCACTGTTATATTCACCTTCTTTAAAACGGTTTATGAATGTCAAGCAAACAATGTAGATTATTGTCCTTTGACATAAAAATACCCTTTCCTGTCTTTAACCCTTTGATTTCATCTGGATGATATAAAAATTCTCTGACCCTTCTTGCACTTCCTAAACCTGTGTCAGAAGTAGAAAAGTTACTGTTTTGCTGCAATTGATAGGTTACATCCATTGTAGTCCTTGTTCCCAGTATATTTGCCCAATTTTCAGAATTAATTGCGCTATTCTGACGCAAAATAAGATAATTGTTTGTATTTTCGATAATTTGTTCTTTAAACGATTCGTTTACGGCATAGTCTAAGTCTGAAAGGCTTTGGGTTGCCAGAATTGCAGTAATATTTGCACTTCTTGACTTATTAATAAGATCAATTAGGGTAGGGGAGGCATAAGTATTAATCTCGTCAAAAATATAAAAGGCTCTTTGTGGCCTATGCGTAAAACATTTGCTGATAGCTTGCTTAGCGTCTATAAGAAGTAATTTCCCAAATAATGGCGATAATTCGGGATAGATAAGCGGATTTAAAATAAATAAAATAACTGCTTTTTCCTGAATAGCGGTGTAAATATCGATTCCATCTTCTTCGAAAATGCTACCTAATTCACTTTCCGCAATTGTACTAAATCTAGCCGCAGCTCCTTGGGCAATCTTTCCGCATGTATCAGAGATTTCTAAATTTGTAATATGTTCCTCCTTACTGATAATGTCATTCTTTAAAAGATTACTGCTTAAGATATTAAATCTTTCTACTGGCATAGATTGAATAATGCTTTGAAAGGAAAGCGGTATTTCATTTTGCTGCAAGAGAACTATCAGCTTTTGCAGATATCTTTCTGTATTAAACTTATAATGAGGTTCTGACCATTCTGTCATGTTAATAAGCATATCTTTACAGGCTGTTGGACTGGCATTTTTAAAAGGATTATATTTATCTGAATGGATTGGATCAGATAGCGAAATGACATATAATTTTTGTCCCTTACAAATGCGTTGGGTGATCTCAAGAATGGAATTTTTTCCTATATCTCCTTTTCCATCAATAATGAGCATGGGATATTCATTTTCTGCGGCATGTACAATAAAATTGGAAAGCGCCACCGTCTTTCCGCTTCCTGTCGTACCACAGACAAAACAATGTTTACAGGTATCCGGAATAAAAATTTTACGTTGATGGTTGTAGCCTATCAGCGTCCCATCTTCTGTTTTTGGAGAATCTGAAAGATTATGGGCGTTATTTGCCTTTTTTAGCGTCTTCCAAAAATTAAAATATTTCTTTATCATTCGACTCTTTCGTACCTCATTACCGGATAATAAGGCCTACAACTGATAAAATGAAAACAAAAATTAATTCTTTAAAGTTTTCAACTCCATTTAATACTGTTTCAATATTCATCTATTTGTATCTCCGTCCTTTCCAACACTTTTATATTAGGGTACTTGGAATTCATCTCTTTAAGAAATTGATAAATCTTTGAATGCAAATCTGGAATAATCCAAAATTGTCTTTCGTAATTTTTGAAGTTATCTACAACGTTTTTCTCAAATCTTGCTTTAGATTTTAAAGACAATTCAATTTCAACACAATAATTCCTTTCGTCCTTGGTAAAGATAAAATCAGGACAGTGCCTTCTATTTCCAAATCCATCCTTTTTATGTAGCTCTTTTTCTGATACCATATTTTCGTAGGGGATGTCATACCTATAATGAAAGAAAATTGCAGTATCCAAAACGGTCATATCATGATGAATCTGATCGATGCGAATAGATTCCTTTCGGTTTCTGATTCCTAATAAAGCTTTTCCTTTGGGGGTAAGGTGATAAAATCCCGGAAGTCCATACAAAATTTTTTCTCGTTCCAGTAGGTCTATCTTTTGAAGCTTGGCTAATCTTTTGTCGCAAGCTCTCTGACTGGAGAACCCTGCAATCTTACCTATCTGTTTTCCAGTGATAATCCTCCAGCGTTCAACCTCTTTTAAAATCGTATAATCCCTTGATACAACTCTTATCCCAGCCATGTGACACCGTTATAACCCTTTATTGTATTTTCTAAAAACAGAATATGCATCTTTTGGGAAATATATGACTGTTTTGGAGCTTTTATGTAAAAACGGTTTTATCATATTACTTGTCCATAGTACAAATATCTATATTGCTGTTGTTTTGTGGTCGTAAGACTTAAAACAAACGATTTCTTTTCTTTTTCTACTTTAAATCGTTTGTTTGTTGATTGGCTTTTTACAATCCCGTCAGAAAAAACAACATGCAAACCGCTTTTATATAACCTGTCTTTCAAACTATATCCTATTCTCTTTATTTTTCATTCATTATCGATTAATTTTTATTATGTTTGTTCTATGTTTTTACTTTGGCACTTTATACGTATAAAATCTGCTAGTGCATATACACATAAAAAGAAAAAATGTCTTCCCATGATGTGCGTGCGGGGTCTCGGGTTGTAAAGACGAGACCCCGCACGCACAGACAACATTTTTTATGTGTATATTGGCACTTGCAGGCTTTTGTGATTTTACTTGAATTGTAAAAAGTGTTCTTCTTAAGAAAGAACACTTTTTGCACGGCTGAAGCTACATTCTAAAATATAAGAACGCTGGATTATTAATCCAGCGTTCTCCATTGTTTTTACTAGAATAGATTAATTGAAGCTGTTATACCAATCTTCTACCTCTTCTACTGTGTCCATATCTTTACCGTGAATACTTGTTGGGTCTGTGCTGGTCACAAATTGCCCATTTACAATAGTATACTTAAAAGATACACAATTTTGGTGTCTAGTATCATAAGTACTTGCTATACGGCCACATTGCCCTACAGGTACATCTGATTGAAGTTGTAGACGAGTTGCAACATTGCAGCAGTTCTTAATATTAATCGAATTACCAGCTATACCGCCAACTCCGGTAGACTGTTTTAATAATCCGTCTACTGCCATCTCTGCAGCCCAACTATGATCTATAACATCAATTAAAGCTTCTATATTTCCTTCATTATAGCAATGTTCGATGTTAGGATATGAACCCCATCCGCCGCCTAATATACCGCCGGCATATAACTGAAGACAATCAGATAGTTGCACATATGTGTCTATATCACAGTAGTTTTGGCAATTGATTATTTCTGCGTATTCATTTGAATAACCAACAATGCCACCTATATAACCACCAGTTGAGTTTATAGTCATATTACCACTGACACTGCAATTTTCTAAAGTTGTTTTGGCAGATTCACTGCCAAATAACTTTCCAACTAGAACTGCGTGACATGTTGTTGAATAACTGGAATCACAGGAAATCGATGCATTTTTAACATTAAGGTTTTTAATTTTTGCTCCGTCAGAAACGGTTCCAAAAATCGCGGCACCACAATATTCAGTATGTCCTTTAGAATCAATTTCTTCACTTAAATCGAAGCCAGTTGAGGAACCTGAAATTGTAAAACCGGTTATATTGTATCCATTGCCATCTAATATACCGGTGAATGGATTGGTAGATGTTCCAATTGGCGCCCAAAAAGTAAAGTCAGCTAAATCGATATCATTTAATAGAACATAATGTGCATCTAAATTTTTTCTGATATCATTAAATTGTTCAGGTGTTGATATATAAATAATATCACCAGTGGATTCAGAAAGCTTTAGATAGATAGTTCCAATATCCATTGATTCATTGTCGAAAGATTCTAAAGAATATAGATAATCTTCATATCTGTCTTTTTTAAAGCTTATGCTGGTTAACTTTGCTGTATTGCCTGATGGAACGTCTAAATTGAATTTACCATCTGTGGATGTAGTAGCCGTAGATACAACAATTTCGTTCTCGTTTTCGTCAATTCCATTTAGAGAAACTTCAACACCGTCAAGAGAGCTCTGTGTTTCAGAGTCTACTACTTTTCCGAAAATGCTGGTAGAGGGACTTGGACTTAAAAACACAGTTCCAATATCGACATTTTCGCTAGAATTGGGTGTTATAGGAGATATGTATTCATCGTATCCATCTTTTGTGAATCGAAGCGCTGTTATATCAGCCATATTATCCTTGGGTACAGTTAAATTAAACGTTCCATCTTCTTGGGTCTGACTCGCAACTATAGTTACATCCTGGTCATCTTTGTCAATACCTTTGAGAGAAACTATGACCCCTTCCAGCTGCTTTTCTGTTTTGGCATCTATTACTCTTCCCGTGAAGGTAGGTACCATCTTTGTCATCTCTATGGGGTCGGATAATATGTACAATCCTCCTTCTTCAAGAGGCACAGTTATGGCATATTCATCAAAATATTTTTCGACTTTATACCAGTCCTTTGAGAACTTCAATTCATAGGTACCGGCAGGCAGTGAAACAGAGAAATCACCTGTTTCTGCTGAACTGGTAATGGTCTGATAAAGTTCATCAGAAGAATAAATCTCGATTGTAGCTTCAAGTGGATTGCCAGTTTCCGCTTCACAGACCTGTCCGTAAATTGTACCGTAATCAGAATTTGGGTTATAATCGTCTGATACCTGTATTGCCTTTTCTACGGCGGCCTTAGCATTCACCATCGGATAAGTAGGCCTAGGGTCACCACTGTTCCGGCTATTTACCTTTGTTGTTGCTGTGCTTGTAACAATATCCTTTACAACCGAAGGGGTAAAATCAGGATTGACAGCCCAAACCATAGAAGTTATACCGCTGACAATGGGAGCGGCCATGGATGTTCCAGGCCTATTACCATAAGAGCCATCCTCACCACCAGTTACAATAGTACTAAAAACATCTTGCCCGGGAGCGCAAACGGTTACGGCGTCTCCGTAATTAGAGAATGTCGTCAATTGATATTCGCCATCAGATGTTTTTTTCTTATCCACGGCGCCGACAATCATAAAGGAATCGTAAAACTCGTCTTTAGAGAAATATTCACCTGTTCCAAATTCATCATCGTAAGCCTGTTGCACACGATCTATGATATTATCATTGATACCTGCAAAACCATTAGCATTTTTAGTATCTATACCTATGTTGTTTTCATTTCCATTACCAGCAATAGTCACAATGATAAAGTTAGGTCCAAATTTATGCAGGAACTGTGCAATATATTTTGCTTGCTCATATCCTCGTTTATATATTTTGTCCGAAGTTAAACCATTATTTTCCTGATAGAGTGAGTAGTTTATCACCTTAGCTCCTTGCTCTAGTAATTTATCAATCCCATCCATTGTCTCATCTGAATTTGTTTTTTCTGATGAGCCAGGAAATACATCATATCCTAACAAATCGGCATTCCGGACAATTCCCGTGATTCCACGCCCATTATTCGGCGTTGCGCCTATAATTCCCGCTACATGTGTGCCATGGTCATTTATTGTGTTTTCCTGTTCGTTTAAAACTGTTATATTTAAGTCCTCGTGACCTATATCAAATCCATTATCGGCAACGCCGATTTTCATATGGTGAAAATATTGACTATAATTCCATGCGGAAGGCACATACGTCGCCTCTAACCACCAGTTCAATCCATCAGGATTATTTTCATCCCATATAACACCGTTGATTCCATTAACTTCATCTTTCCATGTGTCATTTGGAATAGAGGATACAGCACCGACAGTAAGACCAATAAGATCATATGTTGCTGTTATTACACCATCCATATCTTCCAACTGTTCACATAATTCTTGCAGTCCTTTTTCATCTCTAGGAGGAATTTCTACTTTATATTGGTCAAGGGATTTATTGGAACCTATAATCTTTCCGTCGATACTTTCGCAAATTGCACGCCTTTCCGCTTCTGGCAAATTCTCGTTAAAGAAGATAAACACCATGTTGTTGACATAGCCATACGTTTTTTCTTTATTTGTATAGACGATGTTCTCTTCTTTCGGAGTATATCCTCCTTCTGGAATTTCTTCATATTCGTCGTTATCATCTGTAGTGTTATCCAAGACATAGCTTACGACCGCCGGTAATGGGACTGGCTTATTGTTAACTGTAATATATTTTGAAAGGTTGATATAACTATATTCGATGTCTTTGTTGCCTTCCAATGCATGAATCTGCAAATTAGGCAGAACGCTCCCAGCAATCGCGATACACAGAATAAGGGAAAGGATTCTTTTTGCCTTCTTCATTTTAACGGATACGACAACAATAGCCGTCACGCTAATCAAAAAGGCAACAAAAACTATACCGAAATAATTAGTATCCCCTGTATTTGGAGACTCTTTATCGGAAGTTTGCATTGCAATTTCATTCTGATTAGCCTGATTGGACACTGTAGAATTCGTTAATCCTGTGTTGGACGAGTCACCGCCGCCAATAGGAGGGTTTTCATCTCCCTCCGTGTTTTCATTGCCAGACGTGGATTTTTCAGCTTCATATGTAGTTTTCAGCATTAACGTCTCACCAGAGCCTAAAGATTCCTTGCTGATTGACGAGCTAGCCTCGTCGGCTAGTTTAAACCCATTCGGAGTAATACTTTCAATTTTTACATCCGTTATATTGGAGTCATTCTGATTAGTTGCGCTGATTGTAACAGAAATCGATTCGCCCTCTTCGTACTCTTCTTTATCTGTCGTGATTTCAACTTCGATTCCATCTTCTTGCACTGTTGAGGCCAATACAGTTAAAGAACAAAAAGTGAATATCAATATGATACTTAAAAATAAACCAACTATTTTTTTCACAAAAACCCCTCCTGTTTTTTCCACTTCACACAAAAGACATTTAATTAGGATATACTAATGCCTGTGATAGCTATTATTTTCCGAAAGCTGCTATCTTTCGGAAAATAATCTCAAAATCCCCATTTTATCAATCTTTTTTGCAATAAAAATTCCACCCCACCCCTGTAAAAAATTAGATTATCCGCACATTAATTTTAGGCTTTTCATATACTTGCATTTTAAATGGTAGGATGAATGTACGTAGGTGCTAAGTGTAATGCGGACATCTGAATGACCTAATATTTCACTTAATGTCTTTATATCAAATTCAGCCTCAATACATCTAGTAGCAAAAGTATGTCGTAACGCATGAAAGTTAATTTCTCTTATATTGCATTCTTTTAAACATTTCTTGAAAATGTTTGTGTATGACCTAGGTTCAATATACCTATGATTTCCTGAAAGGATATAACAATCAGGCGAACTTTCTTTATATAAAGATATAAGAATGTCCACGATAGCTGTAGGCAACGGAATATATCTCGGTTTTCCCGATTTTGGGGTATCTATAATAATTTTCGTTTTATTAGCAGAATTCTGATCTATATTTTTAATCCTCTGCATACTTTTATTTATTTTTAGAATCCCATTTTCCCAATCAATGTCGTTTACACGTAAGGCACATAATTCGCCGATTCGTATGCCTGTATAAAGGCACAGCAAAATCCCCACTATTTTATAATCGAGGTGATTATAGATATATTCTTCGAGATGTCTCTGCTCGGTCTGTGTAAGAATTTCTATCTCACGCATATCTTGTCGGGGTTTTACAGGGGAAAAAGGGTAAAACTGGACATACTTATTCTCATAGGCGAATTTTAGGATAGAGGTTAGAATTGTTGAAATATTCAGAATGGTTTTTGCAGATAATCCCCCTGCGCCATCTGCTCTTCCATTATTATATTGCTGAATAATGAATTGGTCGATTGCCTGCTTGTTTAATTCTTCTATTTTTAATTTACCGATTGTACCAATGATATGATTTTTTAAAATGACCTGATATGTAGAAAAAGTGGATGGCTTTACTGAAACTTCAAGGTTATTAAGCCATAAAGGGATTAGATCATTTACTTTCATCTGAGACTTTTTGCTCATATTCTCATCATTCCTTTCTGAAATTTGGAAATTTACCAAATTATTTTTCGCTAAAAATCTTGACTAATTTTGATATATTTTATAGAATTAAGTCAATAGTTTAAAGACTAAATTATTTTCCGAAAGATAGCAGCTTTCGGAAATTCTTAGAAAATGATGTCACTTTATTTAATTATATTCATTTGATTGTTATTTTATTAAAAACTGCTAAAAGAAGTTTGATGCTTTATTTTAAATATATGTATGAGTAACAAAAACCGTACGGGACTAAAAAGTCCCGTACGGTTTTTCTTTAAAAAGTATGGAATTGAACATCTTCAATACGAACTATGCGGCTTTTAGCACTGGTCTTTTTGCTAGATACGATTATCTTATCGACAAACTTTACTAAAAACTGTCTCTTTTCTGATTTGGTCAATAGATCCCAATTCTCTTTTAAATTTGTGATAATATCTTCTTTCTTAATCTTCTCTTCCTTTTCTTTAAACTCGTTTTTTTCTATTTCTTGTATTTTTGTGATCAAAAGCCCCTTTTCTTTTTCTATTAATTCTTTTATTTCTGAGTAGTCTCTCAAGGCAATGCTTCCAGCAATATAGGAAGCTGCCGCTTCCTTTCCCTTTTGCTCCATCGCTTTTAATCGTTTGTGAAGCCCTTCTAATAAATCGGCGTTTTGCTTTTGTCGTTCTTGTTCCCCCGCTATGTCAACACAGTCGGATATTTCAAAATCTTCAATGTGTTCTATATAGGCCTTAAAGGCTTCTTCCACCTTTTTATGGGTGACATTGCTTGCGTCGCAAGTTTTTTTGATGTAATTTCGGCAACGATAGTCCACTTGTATGACCATATCCCCATCTTTATGTTTCAGGTAATTATTGTGCGATACCATTTTCCCGCCACATTTTCCGCAATATAAGACACCTAGAAAATAGCTATCTTCTTTTGGTCGCTTTGTATAACTTTTTACCGATATTTTTTTTATTAATTCTTGAGCCTCTTCATATAATTCTTTCGATACAATCGGTTTATGTACTCCATCTGTCTCAAAACTTCTCTTTTTATCTTTTGTAGAGTACCTGACCCTTCCTATATAATTGCAGTTAGTAAGCATATTTTTTATCGTTCTAGTGTACCAAACAGCGTTTTCTTTTGTAGGAATCTTTCTGTCATTTAATTCTTTCGCAATTTCAAAACATGACATTTGTCTATTAACAAACATGTCAAATACCTCCCTGACTATGCTTGCCTCGGCTTCATTGACAGTTTGTATTTTTTCTCCAATACTCCTATCATATCCATAGCTCATTGTTCTAGTCGCTAGGGTATATCCTTCTCTCACTTTTCTTTCAAAACCAATTTTAGTCCTTTCAATTATATTTTCTCTTTCGAATTCTGCAAAAATACCAATAATCTTTATGAACATGCGCCCATTGGCAGTTTTTGTATCAATGCTCTCACTTAATGAGTTAAAGCCGCAATCATACTGATTGAAGAGATTAATTAGATAAATTAAATCTGCGGTATTGCGTGTCAAACGATCAATTTTAAAGACTAGAACATTATTGATTCTTCCATTTTTTAAGTCATCAATTAATTCAACAATTGCCGGTCGGTCTTTTATATTTTTCCCGCTTATTCCTTCATCAGCATAGACCTTATAGACATTCCATTCCTTAATTCTGGAATAGTCTTTTAATTTTTGTATCTGAGCTCGTATCGAATATCCTTCTTTTGCCTGCTCTTCTGTTGACACCCTTACATAAATCCCTGTTTCCACCATAATAAATCGCTCCTATCCCTGATTTTAGATAGAGGATTTATTTTTTTCCTTCTTTCTTGGAATAGATGTTTTTAAAAAGAATTCTAACATTTTTGCCTGTAAATTCTTTGGTAGCACTATTTTTTTCTTATTATCTGTCATGATTCACCCCTATAATTGAAATATGTTTAATTATATTATTCGTATGGGATAATATGACAAATACCAAGCGGTTTCATCCGATTTCCAAGAGAAAATATACTGTTAGGTTTTTCTTGAATCTGGTTATCGGCGGCAGCATCACCGAGACTACCCACGCCAACACCCGATAGACTCCCTGAATCAGAGCCCCATACAGCCAGCTGGGAGCACCGCACCACAGCAGAAAATCCCCCAACCGGTCTCCCAACCAAAAAAGTCCGTCGGATAACCACTGGGAGGGATAGTTGGCGCCGGTAATGGTCAGCCAGAAAATGGCCGCCAACAGCAGAAGCATCACCGGAATTCCCGTCCATCGGCTGGTCAGGATCTTATCCAGCCTCCGGTCCCAAGCGCTGTAATTGCTCCGTCCAAAGGATACCACATCGCCGCATACGTGTTCCGCTGTCATCACCAGGCAGGAGACAATGTCGTCCTTCATCTTTTCCGGGGAAATCCCGCTTCTTCTTAACCTTTCCCTTGCCTCCTCTAATTTTTCCGCCACAAGGGGATCTTCCCGCAGATCTTCTTCTAAATATTCCGTCAAGCTTTGAACCAGCGAAGGCTCCTGATCCAGAAGCTTCAGGGAAATCCATCGGGCATTCAGCCTTTTTCCCAGCTTCTCCGCCACAACAGGCTCCAGTAGGGCGATGGCATCCTCAATGGGCTTGGTATAGCGGACTTTCACCGTTTCCCGCCGTTCCTTTTGGGAGACTGTCGCCTCCACCTGATCCATCAGCTCGGTCAGGCCCTTTCGGCTGCGGGCGCTGGCTCCCACTACCGGGATCCCCAGGTTTTCGGCGAGCTGACCGCAGTCGATGCGGATATTTTTGCGCCGCGCCTCATCCATCAGGTTGACACAGACTACCACCCGATCGGTAATCTCCAAGGTTTGGAGTACCAGGTTCATGTTCCGCTCCAGACAGGTGGCGTCGCAGACTACCACCACCGCATCCGGCTCCCCGAAGCAGATGAAATCTCTGGCCACCTCCTCTTCAGCGGAGTGGGCCAGCAAGGAGTAGGTGCCAGGAATATCCACCAGGATATATCCCTTTCCCTTATGTACAGCCCTGCCCTGGGCATTGGTCACCGTTTTTCCCGGCCAATTTCCTGTATGCTGCCTGAGCCCCGTCAGCTCGTTGAAAACCGTGCTCTTCCCCACATTGGGGTTTCCCGCCAGCGCCACCACTTGATCGTCGATCTCTGCCCGCTCGATGGTCAGCCCCCGGTCCACGGCGCCAAGGCCGGTGGACTTTGCTGTCAAGCCCATATGCTCGCCCTCCATTCACACAAAAGCGCGGATGATCCACCCATCCGCGCTATCTCTGTACCCTTCGACTTTAACTGTATTGGACTACCACCTGAGAGGAGTCCTCAGAACGCAGCGCAATGACGGCGCCGCGGATTAAGTAGGCCACCGGATCCCCCGCCGGGCTTTTTTGTAGGCAGGTGATATTGGTTCCCTCAATCAGACCGATGTCCTGGAGCCTGCGGCGCATGCTCCCGGTGGAGAGAAGGCAGCTTACCCGTGCCGACTGCCCCTCCTGGATTCCATTGAGGGTGACGCGATGTTCATTCATATTGTCATACTCCTGTTCATAAAATGAGAATATATCCATTGTGATCCCCTGTTGCCAGGGGACGAATGATTGTGAGATTTAGGGAAGGGAAACTCTATTTCCTTGTACTAATTTATTCCCGTCCCCCGGCGGTTGCCACAACTTTTTGGAGGAGCCCATGAATCATGAATACCGCACCCTGAAAGGATACAAGCTCCGGGACCACCGGGAGATCACCGACGCTATGGAGGACTATCTGGAAATGATCTGCCGCTCTGCCCAGCAGGAAGGCTATGCCCGCATCAACCATCTGGCTTTAGCCCTGGGGGTGCGCCCCTCCTCCGCTTCTAAGATGGTGGGCAGCCTCAAAGAGCTGGGCTATGTGGATTCCGAAAAATATGGCATTGTCAAGCCCACCGAAAGGGGCTGGAAATTGGGCCGCTATCTTCTCCACCGCCATGAGGTTCTCCACACCTTTCTGTGCCTACTCAACCACACCGAGGACGAAACCGAACAGGTGGAGCAGATGGAACATTTCTTTCAGGAGTCCACCATCTACAACCTGGAAAAACTAGTTTGCTTTCTTCAAAAAGGGGATTTTCCTCAAAATAAGCCCTCCGGCAGATAGCCGGAGGGCTTTTGTGTTCGTTTTCTTTCTGATTTCTTCGAAATAGGCGCCGTTTCTCCCTCCCCGCTGCTTTTATCCCGCATAAAAACCGGAAATTTCCGAAAAATATCCAACAGGGGCCCGGAATAAGCCGCAAAACTTGGGGAAATAACCTTCTTTCTCTGCGGCAGAAGTTCCTTATCCGCCCCAGATTTTCCGTCAAAGGAGGGGCAGGATGCTCTACCTTGTCTGTGTTTCCCTCCGCGGGGAGGAACCGATGGATTTCTTTTCCCAGCTGGACCGGCTGGGGGAGGTGCTTCAATCCTTCCCTGGCTGTTTTCTTCTCTGTTCCCGGTATACGGCGCTGGGGATCCGGGAAAGGCTTTGCGGCTATCTTCCCCCAGGAGAATCCCTGATGGTCACCTCCCTGCGCCGGGATGAATGCGCCGGAAAGCTGCCTCCCTCCTCCAAAAGATTCATGGGACTGTATATCGATGGCCTGGCAACCCCGGACTGACTCTTTCCCCGGCCGCCTGTGATTTTTCCGCATCCTTCGCCTCTAACCAAATACAGGAGGATTCCGCTCAGCTGGACCCTCCTGTGTTTGTGTGTGTGATTATGGGGAATCTGTTCTCTATCAGTTACGCTGGAATGTGGTCACGACGCGAAACTGATCACATACTCCATCCGGCTGCTGCGTCCAAGCAGGAAATCAATACTGCACCCAAACAGATCCGCCATGGCGATAAGCCTGTCCGACGGGATGGGCTCTCTGCCGATTTCCCATCTGCGCAGCCGGGCAGGGGTGACGCCCAGCTTACGGGCCAGGGCCTCCCTTGTCATATTATGTTCTATTCTCATCCGTTCCATATTTTTAAATATCGTCATTATATTTCCTCCATTCTGTTTTTTGTTCGCTTTTATTATAACTCATTACGAATAAAAATCAAGAGGTTTTTAAAAAAATATTTCAAAACAGAAATTTTAATATTGCAATACGAAAATAGATGAGGTATAATAAAGACAACAAGAAAGGAAGTGCGTTCCTATGACATTTGGACAAAGACTCATCCAACTGCGGGAGGAGCAGGGATATTCCCGGCAGCAGCTCTCACAAAAGCTGGGTCTGCCCTATAACACCTACCGCAACTATGAAGCTGACGCCAGGGAGCCGGCCTATTCTCTGCTCTGTGAGATGGCCAACATGCTCAATGTCTCCACCGACTACCTGCTCTGCCGCACCGACATCCGTCAGCCGGCCCTGGAGCTGGACGAGGAGGAAAGCCGCCTGATTCTCAACTTCCGGCGGCTGGACGACCGGGGGAAGGCCACCGTCAACGCGGCCACCGCCTCCCAGCTATCCTACTGCGAGACCGGAGGCGGCGCCATTCCCACCTCCAAAAGCACAAGCCAAAAGCTTTCCTCCCTCTCTCTCCTTCACCCTGCCGCCGACGCGCCGATTGCGGCCCGAGGCGGCGTCTCCGGCATCAGCGAAGAAGACAGAAGGGATGCGGAGAAAATCAGCAGGATGTTCTTCTCGGATGGCAATGGTAACAACGACTAAGCCACACGAGAGGAGCCGTTCGGTATGCATCCTTCCCTGGAACTATTTCAACGGGCAGACGTCCATTCCCTGCCCGTCTCTCCCCTCTCCCTGCTGGCGGCCATGAAGGTTCCGGTGCTGACCTATGGCCAGTACAGTCAGGCCGCCGGAAAAAGCCTTTCCTATCTGCTGGGCCGCTTTGGGCCGGATGGGATGACCTTCCCCATCGACGGTAGGCTGACCGTCTTTTACAATGAGCTCAACGATCCGGGCCGGATCCGCTGGACCCTGGCTCATGAACTGTCCCATATCCTGCTCCACTACCATCCTAAAAAGCGCGGCCCTCTCTTCCCCTCCCCCGCTGGAAAAAAGGACCCGATGGAGCGGGAGGCCGATCAGCTGGCCAAGGAAATTCTGGGGCCGCTGGTGGTTCTCCACTTCTGCGGCGTCAGTTCCCGGAGAGAGCTCAGGGAGCTGACCGGCTTTTCCCATGAGGCTGCAGACTACCGTTTTGCGGAGCTGGAGGCTTTCCGCCGCCAGCGCAGCGCCATCGTCTCCCGGGATGATCTGCGGCTGTTTCTCCAGTTTGAGCCTTTCATCACCGCCTATATTGCCCAAAAGGCTAAAAAGAAGGACAGCGGCCTCGATATTTTTCAAGAAAACACCTCCAACATCCCCTAAAAATCCCCTCTGCTACGGTTTTCCTTTTCCGTATCAGAGGGGATTTCTGTTTTGTCCGTCCACTGCCTGGAAGCCTGGGGCCTTTTGAGGGACTTTCTCATATACTGAAGGGAAAGGGGGCGATTGCATGGCGGAAGACAACGGCATCTCCTACGTGGCGTCAGGGGAAAAGCAACGGCTGCGACGAGCCGCTGACCGCGCCGCAGCCAACGCTCCCAGAGACCCCGATAACGCCAACCGGCCCACCCGCAAGAGCAAACTCCGTATGTCAGAGGAGGACATTGTGGGCCTTGCCTCCATCCTGGCCCTAAGTCTGGGCAAGGATAAGACCCGCCGGGATCTGGAAACCCTGGTCAATCTCTTTTCCCTGACCACCACCAACCTGCGTTCCATGCTCAGCCAGCGGGCTATCAACCGGGGGGCCACCATCGAAATCATCGATTAGCCTGCTTGGATTTTTTGAGTTTTGCAATGGGTAGGTTTATCTTAAAATAGGCGCACACCAGGCGCACCGCTACAATCAGGCCCATCGAGAGGTATGCCGCGGGCATCAGCCCGATATAGGGATGGAGGAACCAGAGAACCACCGTGCCCAAAAGGGCTGCCAGCGCATAGATTTCCCGCCGGAGGATCACCGGCACCCGCTGGCACAATAGATCCCGCAGCACCCCACCGCCTACGGCGGTGATGACCGAGACAAAGGCAAATTCAGTCAGGCTATAGCCCGACTGGATGGCTTTCACCCCTGTGTCAATGGCGAACACCGCCAGGCCTAATGTATCAAAAAGGGGGATCAGGAGCAGGGTCCGGAGCCTGTCCCCTAGAAGCATGACGGCGGCGGCTGTCATCAGGACCAGAAGGATGCTCACATAGCTTCGGAAAAAGATGGGGACTCCCACGTCCATAATAACATCCCGCAGTATGCCACCGCCCAAGGCTGTCACCGTAGCCACCACAAGGACGCCGAAAATATCCATCCGCTTGCCCATGGCCACATAGGCTCCCGACGCGGCAAAAGATATGATGCCGATATACTCCAGAATGCTGATGAAATTGATCTGCATATATTCCACCTCTACCTGCAAAGCGTCAGCAGACGCATTTTGACACACATATCCATGTCCAGCTGGCGGATCTCCTCCCCAAACCGGACTTCGATCCGCTTGTCGGACACCGAAAGCACCGTCCCCTCCCCGAAAAGGGGATGCCGCACCCTTTCTCCCCCGGACAGCTGGGGAAAGGCTTCCGATGAACGGGGCTGTGGAGCCGGTTTGATCTTCTCTTTGGCCGCTGGGCGCCGGCTCATCTCTACAAAGCGGGAGACCTTGCTGTTTTTCTGGGAAATCTCGTCGCTGACCATGAGGACAAGCCGGTCCTTTGCCCGGGTCATGGCCACATAAAAGAGCCTGGTTTCCTCTTCCAAGGCGTCTCCGACGCCCTCTACATGGCTTTGGATGGCTACGTCCGAGGGGAAACGCCCCTCCAGCAGGTCGATGAGGATGACCTGATCAAATTCCAGCCCCTTGCTGGCGTGGGCGGTGGAAAGGGTCAAATTGCTCACCGCCCGGTTTTTCTCCCTGCACAGGGCTCCAAAGTCCTCAATGCGCTGGGCAAAGGCATAGACGTCCCGATATCCGGAGGCCAGGGACCGGAGCATGTCCACCTTATACATCATGGTCTCATACCGGCTTCCCGACCGGGTGATCCGGTTAAGGTACCGCTCGTAGCCTACGTCCCACAGGATACTGTCCACCATATCTGCCGGCCGCATTAGCTTGAGCATCCTGATCCTTTCCGAAAGGGATTTTATATCCTCCCACCTGCCCTGGTAGGGGGCATCCCGGAGGATCTGGAAAATGTCGGCGCCGGGACGGTGGTTATGTTTGACAAAGGCATAGACCTCCTTGGTCAGATAGCAGGAGGTCTTGAAAAACACCCGGGAAAAAGCCCGCAGATCCGACGGGTCGGCGCTGAGGCTTAAAAACGCCATTACGTCGGCGGTGACCGGGTTATCCATAGGGTTCACAGACCCGGAGCGCAGTCGAAAGCCCATCCCCTCCCGATCCATCAGGTCGACAAGGGGGATGGCGGAATCGTTGTTGCGGTAGAGCACCGCCATGGTTCTACCGGGGGCGAGGGCTTTGGCCTGATCCATCACATACCGGTACTGCTCCTGCAGATTCCGGACAAGCTGATGCTCCACCGGCATCCCCTCTCCCCGCACGCCGTGCATCTGTTTGTCATAGCGGTCCTGGTTGTGAGAGATCAGCGCCGAAGCATCCCGGATGATGGCATCGGTGGAGCGGAAATTGCGCTCCATCTTGAGGATCTCCCCGTCAGGATAGTCCTGGGAAAAGCGCAGCAGCGCTTGGGGGAAAGCTCCCCGGAAGCCGTAGATGCTCTGATCCTCGTCCCCCACCATGAAAAGCTGACGGCTCCGGGCGGCCAGCATCCCGATGATCTCATGCTGAATCTTGGAGGTATCCTGGGCCTCATCCACGTTGATGTACCGGTAATGCCCCTGCACACTCTCAAGCAGCTTCCCGTCGGTGGACAGGTATTCGTAGGCCAGGGTTAACATGTCGTCGAAATCCATCAGCCCAGTCTCCCGCTTGTACCGCTCATATCCCTGATAGATCTCCCAGAAATGGTCGCAGACCGAAAGCTCCCGAACCTGGTCTTCCTCCAGCATCATGTTTTTTACATAGCCAATGGCCTGCCGGACGTCCTCGATCTCCTCCTGGGTGGGGCTCAGCCCTTGATATTTCCGGAACAGTTCGACAAACAAGCGGTTGACCTTCTGTCCCAGCACCGTCTCCAAAAGCCGTGGCGGCCGGAGACGGTCCCGGCGGCATTTATTCATCACCACCCGGTAGCAGAAGCTGTGGATGGTCTGGAACCGGGGCAGGGAGAGAAGGCTGCCGAAAAGCCGTTGGAACCGCTCTCCCATGTCCCGCGCGGCCTCTTTGTTAAAGGTAAGGGTCAAGATTTCCGCCGGCCGGATGCCACGGCAGGCGATCATATGGGCCACATGGGTGACAAGTACCGTGGTCTTGCCCGCTCCCGGCACTGCCAGCAGGAGCACCGGCCTGCCGCCGGCCACTACCGCCGCCCTCTGCTGGGCGCTGAGCTGGATCTGGAAATTCTCTTTGAGATAATCAAAGAGCGCCTGTTCCTCCATCTGCCGATTTCCCCCTTGTCCTTTGCTGTCTTTATCCTACCACATCCCGGCCTCCTTGGAAAGGGTTGACAAGCCTTCCCTCCAGGCGGTATGATGGGACAAAACTGAAGTATAACAGGAAAGAGGAGAAGCCATGGAGATAGAGAAGCTGCAAAATATCCGCATGTTTCTTTTGGATATGGACGGCACCTTTTATCTGGGCAATCAGATCTTTGATTGCTCCTATACCTTTGTCAAGAAGGTGGAGGAAACCGGCCGGGAGTTTATGTTTCTGACCAACAATTCCTCCAAAGACCGGTTTGCCTACCAGGAGAAACTGCGGCGGATGGGCTTTGAGGTAGCTCCCCAGCGGATCTTTACCTCGGGAGAGGCCACCACCATCTACCTCAACCAGCATTTCCCCGGCAAGAGGGTCTATCTGGTGGGCACCGACTCCCTGACCCGGGAATTTGAAAGGGCGGGCGTCCAGCTGGTGGAAGAGGAGCCCGATCTGGCGGTGCTTGGCTTTGACACGGGGCTGACCTACCAAAAACTGTGGAAGCTGTGTGACTATGTCCGGGCCGGCATCCCCTATATTGCCACCCACCCCGACTTTAACTGCCCCATTGAGACTGGGTTTATGCCGGACATCGGCGCCACCATCGCCTTTGTGGAAGCCTCCACCGGCGTCCTGCCCAAGGTCATCGGCAAGCCCCATAAAGAGATTGTGGACGCTGTGCTGGACAAGGTCGGGCTCCCCCGGGAGCAGATTGCCATGGTGGGGGACCGGCTTTACACCGACATCGCCATGGGCGCCAACGGCGGCATCACCTCCATCCTGGTCCTCTCAGGGGAGACAACCCGGGAGGATGTGGAGAAAAGCGACATCCAGCCCGACTATATCTTCGAGGATCTGGGAGACCTAGCCGCCCATCTCCGGTAGGAGCCGCCGCACCAGCCATCAGGCGCATCTATATACAAAATCGGCTATTAAAGCCAAAAGCGGGGATCCGGTTTTCCGCCGGATCCCCGCTCTTTTTATTTTTGTTGATCTTCCCGCTGCCCGTCGGGCTTTTCCCTCTCTGTTTCCCCCTTGGCGGCCTGCCACTGACGCCGTTCTGATTCCGCCAAACGGTTATCCGCCTCCTCGTTGCGGATTTCCCAGTGGATGAGGAAGGTCAGGGCAGCCCGCAGGGCGATGATGCCCGCCACCGTGAGAATCTCAGAAAAATCCCGGACTACCACGGTGCGCAGGATCTCGCTGCCCAGCTTGAATTCCAGGCCCATGGCCATGCCCTTGGCCAGGTTGAGCCGGGTCAGGGGATCGTGGCGGATATAGCTGATAATCCCTCGGATGCCGGAGGCAATGATGACAACCACACCCATAAATTCAAAGAGCATAATGGCTACGTCTACAATGTTGTTGAGCAAGTTGTGTACCGCTTCCACATCCCATTCCTCCCCGCGCTACACCCGGACAGCCGGATGCTTCCTGTTCTTTCTGCCCCTATTATACAAAGTCCTGGGTTTTTACACAAGCAAAAATTCCCTCATGGGAACAATAAACTCAAGTTTTCATGGATTTTGCAGGTTGAGGGCGATCACCTTCGGGCGGGTCATGGCCTCAATCGAGTAGCGCACCCCCTGGGTCCCCATTCCCGAAGCCTTTACCCCCAAAAATGGAAAGTGATCCGGGCCGCGCTCGGTCTTATTGTTGATCTGGACTGTCCCCACCTCCAGACGCCGGGCCACATAGAAGGCCTGATCGATATTGTGGGTAAAGACCGAGGACTGCAGGCCGTATTCCGAACGGTTGGCAATCTGGATGGCGTCCTCCACATCCTTCACCCGGATCACCGGCAGCACCGGCGCAAAGGGCTCCTCCCAGGCCACGTCCATCTCGGCGGTGACAAAGTCCAGCAGGGTGGGGGTCAGCAGGTTTTTTTCCCGCTGGCCGCCGGTGACAAGCTTGGCCCCTTTGTCCAGGGCGTCCTCAATGAGCTCCTGGGCGGATTCCGCCGCCCGCTCGCTGATCAGCGGGGTGATGACGGCATTATCCCTGGGATCCCCCACCGGCAGCGCCTCGATCCTCTTTTTGAGCTTCTCCACCAGATCGTCCGCCACCTGATCGGTGGCCAGAATCCGCTTAACCGCCGTACAGCGCTGCCCCGAATAGGAATAGGCGCCTGAAACGATGTTCTCCGCCGCAAAGTCCAGATCCGCGTCCTCCAAGACGATGGCGGCGTCCTTGCCGCCCAGCTCCATGAGCAGCGGCCGCATGGCGGAAAGCTGAGAAATCCGCATTCCCACCTCGGTGCTGCCGGTAAAATTAATAAAGTCGATGCCCTCCTGGGTGACGATAAAGTCTCCCAGTTGGCTTCCCCTGCCGGTGACTGTGTTGAGGATGCCGTCGGGCAGCCCCGCCTCCTGAATGATCTTTGCCAGATGCAGGGCGCTGATTGCCCCCTGGGTGGCGGGCTTGAGCAAAACTGCGTTGCCGCCGATGAGGGCCGGGCCGATCTTGGAGGCGGAGAGGTTGACCGGGTAGTTAAAGGGGGAGATGGCCAGCACCGTTCCCAGCGGCACCCGGGTGACAAAGGAGATTTTGTCCGGGGAGCCGCCGGGGAAGTTCTCCCCGCTCATGGCCTGTCCCTCCAGGCTCTTGCCCATATCGGCGGTGTAGCGCAGCAGGTCGGCGGTCCGCGTCACCTCGGAAAGGGCGGATTTCCGATCCTTGGCAATCTCCATGACCAGGATCTCCGCCAGCTCCTTGGCCCGCTCTTCCAAAAGGGTAGCCGCCCTGTGGAGGATGTTGGCCCGTTCAAAGACCGGCATGGCTGCCCACTCCTTCAGGTGGGTTTTGGTATCCTGGATGGAGGCGGCCACCTCCTCCTGGGTCATGGCGGGGATCTTCCCCACCAGGGATCCATCCACCGGGGAATGGATATCGATAAATTTTCCCGACTGGGAGGTGATCCATCTTCCTCCCATTAGGTTTCCATAGACAGGATGTCCTTCCTGTAGCCTTTGAAACATAAAAAAACAGCAACCTTTCTCTCAGAATCTACCCCTAGTATTTGCAAAACCTTGCCTATTAACAGAAAATGGGGAGATTTTCACGGCAAAGACCGCTGTAAAAATATGCGCGCCGGCTGGTGCGGGCCCGGCGGAGAGAAAAAATAAAGCCTCCCCAAAGCTCCCCTAACCACGGGCCCTTCCTTGCCCTAAAATGTAAGAAAATCGACTGTTTTTCCGCGTTGTACTCCCCTGGGGAATATGATAGAATTTGATTGCTTTGTTCCACTAAATTCTAACAAAAGGATGGTTTCATTGATGGAAAATCAGACCCATGTGATATTGGAGGGAATCCGGAAGTCTTTCGGGGAGAAAGAAGTCCTTAAGGGGGCGTCCTTCACCTTTGAAAAGGGGAAGATCTACGGCCTGCTGGGCCGCAACGGATCGGGTAAAACCACCCTCTTCAACTGCCTGAGCGGGGATCTGACCCCGGAGGGCGGCCAGGCGTACCTTGTGCAGGGCGATGAGAGAAAGCCCCTGCTGCCGGAGGACATCGGCTATGTCTTTGCCACGCCGATTCTGCCGGATTTTCTCACCGGTTATGAGTTTCTGAAATTTTACACCGACATCAACCGGGATAAAATCAAGAATCCCAAAACCATCGACGAATACTTTGATCTTGTAAAGATTGAGCCTGAGGACCGGCACCGGCTGATTAAGGGCTATTCCCACGGCATGAAAAACAAGGTGCAGATGCTCTGCTATATCATCACAAGTCCGCCGGTTATGCTGCTGGATGAGCCGCTGACCTCCTTCGACGTGGTGGTGGCGCTGGAGATGAAGAAGCTGCTGCGGGATATTAAAAAGGATCATATCCTCATCTTTTCCACCCATATCCTTCAGCTTGCCACCGACCTGTGTGACGAGATTGTCGTCCTCAGCGGCGGACAGCTGGAACCGGTGGACAGCTCCATGCTCCACAGCAAGGAGTTTGAGGAGAAAATTATTGAGATCTTGAAAGATGAGGATGACCATGAACAGCAGTAAGATGAAAAACACCCTGATCAGCGTCTTCCATATCAGCACCGTATCCATGGCCAATCGGTTGATCTATTACATCAAGCGGCTGCCGCTGATTGGAAAAGCCGTTCCCGACGGGCTTTATGCCCAGACCGAGCTCAAACAGGGCCTGGCTATCGTGGCCGCCCTTCTTTACACCGTCTACCGCTTTTTCTGCAAAGCGGCCTATATCGGGCTGATGGTGGCGTTCCCTCTCTTCCTGATGGCGGAAGACGCGGATCCCGCTGCCCGCGGGGCTATGTTCGTTCACATCTTCTTCTTTCTCAGCTTTCTAGCCGGCGCTGTCCAGGCGCCCAAGGCTCTGGAAAATAAGCCCAATAAATACATCTGCATCCGTCTGGTGGGGATGGACCCCCAGGACTACACCCTGTCCATGGTCCTATTCTATCATCTGTCGGAATTTGTTCTGTTCCTGCCCTGCATCATTGTGGGAGGGATCCTGTGTGGATGCAGCTGGGTACAGATTCTCTGCATGGCGATTTCCTTCCCAGCTTTCCGCCTGATGGGGGAAGCTCTGCAGCTTCTGATCTACCGCAAAACCGGGCGGGTGCTCACCACCAGCTATGCCATCATCACCGTGGTTTTGCTGCTGGGGGCGGCGCTGGCCTATATTCCCACAGGGATGGGCTTCACCTTCGGCGTCGACCGGTGGATCATCGGCTTTCCCTTTGTGCTGGTTCCCATCGCCCTGGGCCTTGCGTCCCTTCGGTATATCATCCGCTATCCCGGCTATCGGGAAGCCGCCAGAGACATCCTCATCCGCGACAAGCTCCTGGTGGATCCCAAGGCGACCGCCAACCAGAACCGCTTCCGGGATGTGAAGCTCCGGGATGAGGACTTCACTGGGGAAAACCTGGGCACAGGTAAATTTCAGAACAAGAAGGGCTACCGCTATCTCAACGCCATCTTCTTTGAACGCCACCGCCGGATGCTGACCCTGCCCCTCTATCGGCGGCTGATGATCGTCGCCGTCCTCTTTGTGGGCTGCGGCGCGGCGCTTCTGCTTATTCCCTCCTTCCGCCCTGCCTTTTCTCAGATTCTTTCCCAGCTTCTCCCCGTCTTCTGCTTTGTCATGTACTTTGCTTCCATCGGGGAGCGGATCTGCAGGGCCATGTTCTACAACTGCGACATCAGCCTATTGCGCTACAGCTACTACCGGGAGCGCAAGGCGATCCTCCTCAATTTCCAGATCCGGCTCTGGAAGGTGGTGCAGCTCAACCTGGTGCTGGCGGCCGCTATCTGTGCAGCGGTGGGAGGGTTGGTTTTCATCAGCGGTGTATACTGGCCCATCCAGGACATGATTTTCTTCATGCTGGGCATCATCTTCCTCTCCCTGTTCTTTTCTGTCCACCATCTATTCCTTTATTATGTATTCCAGCCCTATACCACCGAGCTGGATATGAAAAACCCTCTGTTTAATATCATCAACATGGTGGTGTATGTCGTCTGCTACATGTGCTTGCAGATTGAGGCTGTACCTTCCAGCTTTGCTTTCATTGTTCTGGGGGCCACTGTGGTGTATATGCTCGTTGCGTTGACCCTGGTCTATCAATTGGCCCCGAAAAACTTTCGGGTAAAATAGCCTCTTTCATTGATAAGGCTACTGTTTTTCATAAGGACGGCCGGAGGAATATTCTCCGGCCGTCCTTTTTCACGCCTTGAAGCCTGGAGCCAGACAAAATTCCCTCTTTACTTTCGGAAAAAGATGTTGTATAATATTTAGGTCAAAACAAGTGTGGGGGCGTAGCTCAGCTGGGAGAGCGTACGGTTCGCA
Organism: Zongyangia acetica; assembly: GCF_038739695.1. Taxonomy (NCBI): domain Bacteria; kingdom Bacillati; phylum Bacillota; class Clostridia; order Eubacteriales; family Oscillospiraceae; genus Zongyangia; species Zongyangia acetica. The sequence continues at coordinate 192,779 of NZ_JBBEWN010000001.1, forward strand.
TCCGTAAGGTCGAGAGTTCGATCCTCTTCGTCTCCACCACACCTGCGGTGAGCAAGTCGCGCATCGCAGGTTTTTCTTTTTTGAAGCTTTCTTACACGCGTTTGTGGAGGGCATCTATTTTATAGCATTACACTAAGCTCGGCTTTTTCTTTTGCCTTGCTGCTCGCGTTTGTGGTGGGCATCTATTTTATAGCATTACACCATCAAGCTGGCCTGGACGTGCCTGGCGTTCCGGGCTCAGTTTTTTCTTTTATCTCTTTGCCTTCCTATTTATCAGGTGCGTTATGTATGCTATAATAGATCAATAACATTGTTCCTTATGATTCCCCGAAAAGGATGGTATCAAATGAAAAGTATAAAACCTGGCAGAGGTCCATCTATGATGGGTGGTGTGGTTGGAATTTTTATGATCGGCTTCGGCATTCTCTGGACGGTTCTGGCTGCCCAGGCAAACGGTCTATTTGCGATGTTTGGTGTGCTTTGGACCGGTGTCGCAGTCGTAACAACAGTTTATAATTTTAAAAATGCTACCAGAAAAAACCGCTATTCCGCATATGATATTACCGACGCCGACGAAGAAACGGATCCGCTGAACCAGCGTTTCGGCGATCAGCAAAACTCCACGCAACAAATAGATGGCGCCGATCATAACTTCTGCCCCTATTGTGGAGCTCCCGTTGCGAAAGACTTTGAATTCTGCAATCGTTGCGGCAAAAAGCTCCCTTAAGATCCATATCCTGACCTTAGGGCAGCTACAAGCGGCCGCGGCCTTCTTGAGCTTTTGCCCCTTTTTGTAGTAGGGATCATCATAGCAGCCTGATGCCTGCAAGGGTTCTCTCTTGTCAAAAGGCCAGCACAGTACAAAAGACCTGAAGCATTTTTGGCTTCAGGTCTTTTTCAACATCCAGAGGGAATGAAAGAACCACCCCTCTATTGGGCAAACTGGCTGTTATATAGCTTCGCATAAAATCCATTTTTCTGAAGCAGCTGCTCATGGTTCCCCATCTCCACAATATGGCCGTCCCGCATGACCAGGATCACATCCGCCTCCCGGATGGTGGAAAGACGATGAGCTACAATAAAGCTGGTGCGTCCCTCCATCATCTCCTCAAAGGCCTTTTGGATCCGGGCCTCGGTTCGGGTATCGATGGAGGAGGTAGCCTCATCCAGGATGAGCATGGGCGGGTGGGTCAGCATGATCCGGGCAATACATAAAAGCTGGCGCTGGCCCTGGGAAATATTCTCCCCCTCTCCGGAGATCATGGTATCGTAGCCCTGGGGCAGTCGGCGGATAAAGCCGTGGGCGTGGGCCGCTTTGGCCGCCGCCACAATCTCCTCCCGGGAGGCGTCGGGCCTGCCGTAGGCGATGTTCTCCGCTACCGTTCCGCTGAAGAGCCAGGAATCCTGCAGCACCATGCCATACTGGGCCCGGAGGCTCTGGCGGGTCAGCCCCATGATATCCTGGCCGCTGACCCAGATTTTCCCTTGATCCGGGTCGTAAAAGCGCATGAGGAGGTTAATCATGGTGGTCTTGCCGCAGCCGGTAGGGCCTACGATGGCAATCTTCTGCCCGGGGCTGACCTGGAGGTTCAGGTCCTGGATCAGCGGCTTTTCCGGCTGATAGGAAAAGTCCACATGCTCCAGACTGACCCGGCCGTCGCAGTGCTCCAGCACCTTGCCGCCGGCATCTGGGGGCTCCGCTTCCTCATCCAGCAGGTGGAATACCCTTCTGGCCGAGGCAAAGGCGGTCTGCAGCTCGGTGATGACGCCGGTGATCTCATTAAAGGGCTTGGTGTATTGGTTGGCATAGGAAAGGAAACTGGAAAGCTGTCCGACGCTCAGGCTGCCGCCCATAGCGGAAAGGGCGCCGAAGATGCCCACCGCGGCATAGACCATGGCGTTGACAAAGCGGGTACAGGGATTGGTCAGGGAGGAATAAAACTGAGCCTTTACCCCACAGTCGTAGAGGCGGCTGTTGATCTCTTCAAACTGTTTCTGGGCCCGCTGCTCATAGCCAAAGGCCTTCACCACCTTTTGGTTGCCCACCATCTCCTCCACCACGCCGGTGATCTCTCCCCGGGCAGATGACTGGGCCGTGAACATTTTGTGGGAACGCCGCGCAATAAAAGAGGCCACAAAGAGGGAGAGCGGGGTCAGGACAACCACCACCAAAGCGATGTGGACATTGACCGACAGCATAAAGCCCAGGGTGCCCAGGATGGTGACGACGCCGCTAAAAAGCTGGGTAAAGCCCTGAAGCAGACCATCGGAAATCATGTCGGTATCGGTGACCACCCGAGCGATCAGATCCCCATGGGACTGGCCGTCAATGGCCCGCAGGGGAACCCGGGACAGCTTCTGAAACGCGTCGTCCCGGATATCCTTCACCGTCCGGTAGGATACTGTATTGGTACAGGCGGTCATCATCCAGGAAAAGAGGGCGCTGACCGCAATGGCCGCCCCCATTTTGACCAGGATAGGCCAGATGGCCGAGAACCGGACCTGGCCAGGGCCTATGATCTGATCCACAGCGTTGCCGATGAGCACGGGCAGCCACAGGGAAAGCAGGACGCTGATGACAGCGCAGACAAGGCCTCCGGCCAGGTATCCGCCATAGGGTTTGGTATAGGAAAGGATCCGCTTCCCTACCTTCCAGGTACTGTCTTTCATCGGCCGGACACCTCCTTCTCTTTCTGCTGGGAGATGACGATCTCCCGATAGGCTTCGCATCCCTGGAAAAGCTCATCGTGGGTGCCCACCCCGGCCACCTCTCCATCATCCAGGACAATGATCTGATCTGCCTGGCGGATGGTGTGGGCCCGCTGGGATACCATAATCACCGTCATGCCCTGGGTTTCCTCCTGCAGGGATTTGCGCAGAGCCGCGTCAGTGGCAAAATCCAGAGCGCTGGCGCTGTCATCCAAAATGAGGATTTCCGGCTCCCGCACCAGCGCCCGGGCGATGGTGAGCCGTTGCCGCTGGCCTCCTGACAGGTTCTTGCCGCCCTGAGCGATCTTGGTCTGCCACCCGTCGGGGAGTTTGGATACAAATTCCTCCGCCTGGGCCACCCGCAGGGCTTTGGCGATCTGCTCTTGGGTCGCGTTCTCATTCCCCCAGCGCATATTTTCCTCCAAGGTGCCGGAAAAAAGCACCGCCTGCTGCGGCACAACGCCAATCTGCTGGCGCAGCCGCTCCAGGGGGTAGTCCCGCACATCCACCCCGTCTACCAAAACAGCTCCTTGGGTTACATCATAAAACCGGGGAATCAGGCTGACCAGCGTGGACTTTCCAGAACCGGTGCCGCCAATGATGCCGATGGTCTGCCCCGGCAGCATCTCCGCGCTAATATGGGAAAGGGAGGCTTCTTCCGCGTCGGGATAGGAAAAAGACACGTCCCGAAACTGGATTTTAGGGCCATGATACGGGGCTGGCATCCTGTCCTGTGCCCTGTCCGCAATGGCAGGCTGGGTCTCCAGCACATCATTGATCCGGGCGGCGCTGGCGGAAGCTTTGGTAAAGATGACCACCAGGTTGGCTACCACCACCAGGGCCAGAAGGATTTGGGTCATATAGTTGACAAAGGCAATGATCTGCCCCTGGCTCAGGGACCCGGCGTTGACCCGCAGTCCCCCAAACCAGATGATGGCCACAATGGCAATGTTCATAATGGCAAAGGTCAGCGGATTTAATAAGGCCGAGATCTTCCCCACCCTCACCGAGGAGTCCATCGCATCCTCCGTGGCCTGCTCAAATCGCTTTTGTTCCGCTTCCTGCTTGGAAAAAGCGCGGATCACCCGGGCCCCCTCCAGGTTTTCACGGGTGATGAGGGAGATACGATCCAGCTTCTTCTGAATCACGCGGTAAAAGGGAATGCTCCGGCTCATAACGAAATAGAGGGCCAGGGCAACCAGCGGAGCCGCCGCCAGAAAGACCAGGGAGAGCTGTAGGTCCAGCATCATGGCCATAACCGCAGCGCCGATGACCAAGAAGGGCGCGCGAACTACCAAACGGATCAGCATGGCCACCGCCAATTGGATCTGGTTGACGTCATTGGTGATGCGGGTAATCAGGGAGTGGGTACCGAACCTATCCACCTCTCCATGGGAGAAGGAAAGGATATGGGCAAACAGGTCATTGCGCAGGAGGGTGCCGACTCCCTGGGACGCCCGGGCGGCAAAATATTGGCAGATCAGCGCAAAGCCAAGGCCTGCGATTCCCAGTACCACCATGACCCCGCCCATGATGAGAACATACTGGGTGTCCCCGTTTTTGACGCCCACGTCAATGATCTTTGCCATCACAAGGGGGACAATCAGTTCAAAAATTGCTTCCAGCAGTTTAAAAAAGGGTCCCAGGATTACCTCTTTCTTAAAATGCCGGAGGTATCTCGCTAATTTTTTCATGCCATCATTCCATCTCATCTGTATTTCCCTATGATTTTACCACATTTCAACTGGTTCAACCATTGTTTTTCTTGTTTTATTATTTTCCCCATCTTTTCAAATGATTTGGGTGCTTTCATTGCTCATAAAATTTCATTGTGAAAATACCTCTTGCCTTTTTTCTTCCAATGGTATAAAATAAGGATATTCGGCGGGCATAGTTTAGTGGTAAAACATCAGCTTCCCAAGCTGAGGTTGCGGGTTCGATTCCCGTTGCCCGCTCCATACTGAAAAGGCTATAAATGGCTTATGCAAGCTGTTTGTGGCCTTTTTATTTTTGCCAAAATCTAGTTTTGGTCATTGTTTGGTCAAAAAAGCCGGAAAAAGAAAGTTCTCCCCCAGGGTTATTTGGCCCCGGAGGAGAATTCACTTTTTATGCAGCGATCGGATGAACGCCTATTTTTTCCGTCTAATCAGGAGGACCGCGCCTGCGCTTGCTGCCAGCAGCACCAATGCCGCCGGGATGCGGCTTGCGTCGCCAGACTGGGGATTTTCTTTATCACCGGAAGGGTTGGCTGTATCGCCGGAACCGTCAAACCAGCTATCCGGCCACTCGAAACCGGAATTCTGATTCCCAGAGCCGATGGAATTCCCTGTACCAGGCGTACCGGGCTCATCGGGATCCTCAGGTTCAGTGACCTCTCCCGGCTGCTCCCGGGTAATCACAAGTGTATAAACATCCTCCCCAGCGGTTACCACAATGATGTTTTCTCCTACAGAGAGGGGAACTTTTCCATCCGGGCCCACCGCGAACACTTCGCCGTTGAGGGTGACTTTCACCTCACCGGTAAAGCTGAGAATTACGCTTTCCACTGTATTTGGAATGGACGCTGTGTACTGGAAGACATCCGGATCAAAGGTCGGCTCCAGGGAAACCGAGGGATCCTCAAAGGTTACGTCGTCTAAAGAGGGTTCCTCCGGCTGGGGCTGCTCATCGCGGTTTACTATGATGGTATAGGTCTGCTCGCCGTCCAGGGATTTGGAGGTCACAGTCACCGTATTTCTCCCCACCTGAAGGGGAATTTCCTGGGAAGGCTTGCCGTTCATGACCGCCTCACCGTTGACCGCCAGGCTCACGCCGTCGTCAGCCAAGGCCTGGATCTGGATCTGATCAGTTTCATAGGGGACGGAGACTTCCTGCTCTGTTTTCTGTATGTCGAGTTGAATATTTTCCTCGCCTGCAATCAGCTCCAGCCCGGTGATACCGCCGGGAGCTGTGACATAGAGGTTATTGACAATCGAGGTGCTCTTATAGCCCATCACCCCGATATGGCCCCCGGTATACTTTAAGCTGTCGTCGGGGACCTGGTCAAAGATGGTGTGCCCATCGATCACATAGGTCAATTTTCCATCCAGGAAGGTGATCTCCACATGGTGCTCTTTGCCGATCTCCGGCCGGTAGGTATCGTCAAACTTAGCCACCGCGTGGTCGCTCACCGAGCCCTGATAGGGGAACTCCGTCCAGCGGAACTGCTGCCCCATCTGATCTGTGCCAAAGTCAAAGTTCACCATATAAGATTCGCTGCCAGGATTATCGCCGGCATTAAAGATCACACCAAAAGCCGTGCCCTCCAACACCGTCACGTCAAATTCCATGTGGAATCCATTATCAAAGGTTTCCTCCCGATGGTGAACACGTCGCCGCTGATGCTGACGCCCTGGTATCCTTCGGGAACCAAAGTCCAATTCCCGCCGCCTGAAACCCTCCAGCCGGTGAGATTGGTCTTAAAAGGGTTTTCCATAGCGCTCAGGTTGATTGTTGCGGAAACCTTCCCATCTTGGGTAGACGCGGTCACCGAAAAATCTCCTTCCGCCGCAGCCATCAGGGTGATGGAATTATCATTTTGGGAGAGGATCTTCACCAGGCCCTGCTCGTCCTCTATCTTCCATTCAACTGCCTGGGGCGCGGCGTCGGGCATCACCCGGGCATAAATGGTCATCTCTTCCCCGACCAAAACGCTCTGGCCCTCTTCGGCGCTCAAAATAACCTGGGAAGGCTCGCTCTCTCCGGCAGTCTCTTCCCGCCAGATGCTGGAAAGGGGATAAATGGAGATATCGCCGGCGGTATCGCCGCCCACGGAATAGGCCTCCATACCGATTCCCGCGGCGTTGGGGAACACAAGAACCGAACCGTAAAGCTGGCCGCCGTTGGGAATGACTTCCACGGAGCCCTTGTCCACAAAGATCTGCAGATCCACGGAACCGTCCTCATTCTTGCGCAGATTGTGGCTGAAGCTTCCGCCAAAGCCGGGTACCCTGCTTCGATCCAGGGTCAGGGCGCCGCTTTGGGGATTATACCGGATCACCATTTCCTGATCTGTGCCCTGGAATACCTTAAAGCCTACCTCAGTGACACTCTCCTCCGGCTCCAGGTGGGCAATGAGCTCAAACTGGTCGCTCCGCAGCCCCTCGAGGGGATTCGAGCCGCCGTCCTGAATGACGACCTCATCCTGATCAAAGAGAGGCTCCTGCCTTAGTTTCTCATACTCCTTCACCGGGGTCTGATACAGGCGGATTCCCTCCGGAGTCGTCTTTAGCGAAATATCGTAACACAGGGTGTAGGTGCCGTTCCAGCCCTCGGTGGGGGCGTTTTTAATTGTGCCCCAGCTGGCCATCCAGCCGATCATCACTACCCGGCCTTCCGGGCCCTTTTTGAAGCTGACAGCCGCGTAGGAATCGGTTCCGCCCATAGTCAGCCGCTGGGTCCGGACGTTTCCATTTTCGTCCATAAAATCGTCGTCCGGCACAAAGCACCAGCTGAGCCTCCCGTTGATCTCCTGCTGCTCCAGGTCGCCGATGATATACCATTCTCCCGCGCCGGTGTAGACCCATTTCACATTGTCAGGATCCCCGTCCACCGGGACTGGGAACAGGTCGGGGCATTCGGAATTAATCGATCCCACGCCGGCCGGCCGGTATTCGGCTGCGCCGCCATACGCGCTTTCAAAGGTCCAATCCAGCAGGTTGTCCGAGGAGTAGATCCGCAGCGGGCCGCCGGCAACCACCATCAGGTATTTGCCCGCCTGCTCGCACCAGAACACGTTGGGATCCCGGAAAGCCCCATCGTGAAGCGGGTCGTCATCCTGTTCCAGGATCGGGTTCTTGTCATACTTCTTCCAGGTCACGCCGCCGTCCTCCGAATACGCCACGCTCTGCACCTGGTATCCGTTCATATGGGTAAAGAAGGCCAGCAGGTTATTGGGGCTCTTTCCCGAAAACAGGCCGGACTTGTTCTCAGGGTCATCCACTGTGCTTCCCGACCAGATCGATCCCAGCTCGTCCGGCGCCAGGGCGACGGGCAGCTCCTCCCAATGCACCAGGTCGTCTGACACCGCATGTCCCCAGTGCTTGGCGTAGTCGTCATGGACGGTGGTTAGGGGGATATGCTGATAGAACAGATGCCACTGGTCATTGTAATAAATCAAGCCGTTGGGGTCATTGATCCATCCCTCTAAGGGGGAGAAATGATACTGATCCCGCCATGGTTCTGTCCTGAACTGATCCGGGGACTCCTTCCGGTAGATGGAGATGCTCACCTCATACTCGGTTCCCATCTTGCTGTCGGTTAGCTTAATCGGAATGATTTGCCGCCCCACCGCAAGGGGCACCTCTACCGCCTGATCGCTCTGCGCCGCCTCGCCGTTGATCAGCAGCACCGCGTTTTCGCCAGTATAGGTGGCGGCGATCTTCACCGATTCCACATCATGATCCACCGCGAGGATGCTGTACTCTTTATCCAGCTTGCTGAAGTCCGGAGTCAGTTTATGGCCTTCCACCCGCAGGTCCGAAATCTCCGCAATTTCCGCGGCGTCGGTTTTAGTCACCTTGGTATTTTGGAAATAGGCGGTTCCATCGATGCGCATTCCCAGATAGCCGCCCTGGTAGTTGGGCAGGTAGAACTGATGCACCAGTTTTCCATCAATATAGGCGAAGAAATAGTCGTTGTTGACAACGATCTTGAGCTTGTAGTCCTCCTTGTTCATCTCGAACAAATCGGTGGAAGTCAGGTCGCCGACGCTGTCGTCGCTAAAGAGGGTATCGCCGGCGCCCGTGTTAAATTTCCAGAACCGGGTGTCCCGATCCCACCAGTTGCCACCGCCGCCGGTGCGGTTCATGTAAAAGATATAGGCGTCATCTTTGGAATCCTTGGTCTTTGCGCCGAACATCAGCCCCAGGCAGTCGCCCTCGACATACTTGACCTCGGTCTCAAAGACAAAGGAATCATCCGGGCCCATGTAGGTATCGCTCACCAGATAGGATTCGCCGGTGGCGTTGACACGCACGCCATTTTCGTCATAGTTCAGATAGCCGCCCAGCATGGTCAAGCGGTCTTTGTTAAAGTCGGTCACCCAAGAATCCGGATCGCCTGCGTCAAATTCCAGCTCGGTGACACGGGTATTCTGGAAGGTCACCGTGCCGTGTTCCGCCGCGCCCAGGCCCAGAAGGCCATTCTGGTAGCTATCCGGCAGCGTCCCAACCGTTGCCAGCTCACCATCGACATAGATGCTGCAAGTGTTGTCGTATACCTCAATCTTGATGGTATACCGGTCCTTCCCCAGCTCGTAAAACTCGCCATTCTGATTCTTGCAGATTAGGTCAAAACCGCCTCCAAAATAAAAAACCTTGGTCTCATCTGGGTTGGCACGGTCAAATTTATAGACAAACGCGCCGTCAACGCTGTTTTGACGCTTGACGCCGATGATCAGGTTGGCTACGTTGCTGCCTTCTTCAAAAATGACATCCGACGCAAAGGAAAAATTCTGGGGCGGGATGTTGGCGCTGATGGCCATGGCGTCGTTGACCCCTTCGCCATCCTTCCAAACCAGCTGATATCCGTCCGCTGTCAGGCTGGCCTCGGTTCCGGCCAAGGGAGCCATATCCTTCAGGTCGCTCTGCCAGCCGCTTTCCTCCAGCTGCCGGAAGGTGGTGTTTTGGAAAACGGCGTCGCCGTCCTCAGCCGTGCCAACGCCCAAAAAACCGCCTTGATAATACTGGCTGATATCGCCGGAGCAGGCAGGTACCCCATCGACAAAGCCGGTGCAGGTATTCCCATCTACCACTACCTTGAGGTGATAGCTGTCCTTGCTCTCAAATTCACGGCCGCTGTTGCCTACTACTGTCGGCCAGCCCAGCCGCTCGCTGAAATAAAACAGCTTGGTTTCCCCCTGATTCCCGGACGCGCGCTTGTCCACCTTGAAAATCAGGCTGTCCTCCAGGCTGTCCCCATTCTGGGCCCCGAAGATCAAATTGACCACGTTGCCCCTTTTGAAGGTCACGTCCGTTTCGAACACAAACGATCCATCCACACGGGTGGAGCTGATGGCAGCCGCGTCATTGTCGCTCCCCCGCTCCACTAGCAACCCGTCGTCGGTATAGGTCAGCTCCGACCCCACCGGCTGGATCGTTCCCAGGTTGGTGTTCCATTTTTCGGCGTCGTTTTCATCCAACGCCGCGAACACCGGGGTTCCCGCCACCAAAGAGGCCAGCGCCATCCAAACGGCCAGAACCACCGCTGTGCTTTTCATCATCCAGCGTTTCTTTCTCGACATTTCTTCTCCTCCTGTCCAAATATGAGCACACTCATAAGATGGCTCAAAGTCACTGTAAAATATCACCGTATTTCTGTCAACAAGAAGAGAAATATTCTCTATTTTTAATAATTAGCGCATCAAATTTTTATCAAAATATTTCTATAGAATGGATCACCTGCCTATCCGATCTGCTGTTCTAATTCATTAAGAAATATATTATTTTCTTTTACGGATGAGAAGAACCGCGGCGCCCGCACTCGGTGCCAGGACTACCAGCGCTCCTGGGATCACGCTGTGGTCACCAGAATACAGGTTCTCTTTTTTGCTATTGCCACATTCATCGTGGGAACAGAAAGGTCCATCTAATCGAGACTCCACCACTTTCCTGACATTATCCAGCTGCTTCACCTTTAACTTGGCAGGGAAATGTGCTTTCACATCGTCCCCCGATGTGTTGGCCTTTACTCTGAAGAGTCGCCGTATCTCCTACTCATTCCCTTTTATCTTCTTGCACGACGATCATGATCTGGATTGCTATAATATTTCTGTTTGGCTTTGTACATCCGCTTCTCCGCCGCTTTGACAAGTGCTTCCAGATCCTTCACAGGGGCCGAAATCCACGCCACCCCAACAGAAATGTGATATCCCTTTTGCTCTAGCGCAATAGTCATAGTTCGACTGTGATGGATAATTTTCGGTTCTACTTCGTCAACGGCGAAAATAACAAATTCGTCACCACCCAATCGATAAGCGTGCTTGGAGTCAAAACGATTGCGAATTTCTTCAGCGATCGCCCGCAACATATCGTCACCTGCCTCATGTCCTCGGTCATTATTCATCTCATGCAAACCATTGGCATCAATAAAGGCGCAACAAATTCCGTCACGGCATTCTGCAGCGATACGAGGTAAATCCAGTTCATAACGATTGCGATTATATAACCCTGTCAGTGTATCTCTCTCACCCTGCCGCTGCATTTCCTGATAAGTTCGCATGTTTCCGCAAAGCATCGCAAAACTAAATCCAACACTTCTGAGCATGGTAGCACATCCGGTTTGCTTTGACAAACCGCCAGCAGAAATTATACCTTGAAGGGTACCATCAGCGTCCTCCACAGGAATAGCCACCAAATCCCCCATCTTTTCCGGCGCATCTGGCAGTATTGCTCGGACCTCCTGCGGTGTATGTACAGATATATCCCCATGCCCTGAAGTAAAGCGATCGGCAAGCACCTGAGCTTTTTCTACCAATGTTCGACCCAGGATAGATTCTCCGCCTACCTCCCAGAGATAATCCAAACTGGGCCCGTCCCCACCCATCATAGTGAATGCCACACGCTTTGCCGGAAGCATCTGCGCAATAACTTCAAGTGAACGAATGATATTCTCTCGGTGCTCATGGGCGTTAAAAAGTAGCTTCTCTACATCATAGATGTAATTGAGCGCATCCAGTTGTCGCTGTTTTTCTCCCGTCTCTCGGCGGACATAAAACACCAGCCAAGAAATATATACCAGGAAAAACAGGCCTTCAATAACAAGAAAGAAATTTAACATTTGACGGATATCCCGAGCCCCAGCAAAAACCAACGCCTCGGGGACGGAAAGCGCTACCCGCCATTGATTAATTTCTAGTGGCGTATAATAAAAATACAGATTTTCTCCAGTAGTATTTGACAGGAAAACAACGTAGTTGCTTTCCCCATCTACAAGGCCTTGACGCAGCCGTTCATGGTCATATCCCTCCGCCATAGGACGTTCCCCAAGATCCCAAATATTTCCCATCTCGTCATGCCATGTGTCAATTAAAAAGTCGCCCGTTGTTCCATCAATTACATACACCGCCGCTTCTCCACCGTAAGGCGAATAGGGCAGCTTCCTTGCGAGATCTCCCAATTCGATCACTCCATAGAGCATGGCAATTGTTTCGTTCTCGCTTTTCACCGGCACAAAATGGCGCACAACATAGTCCTCACCGTTTAAGTCCAACTGCCGGTCCGAAATATGGGCGCCTAAGGCAGCCTCCCTTTCAAATGAGAGCTGTTCAGATACATTGACATGCGTACCATCGGAAGTGACAACCTCATCACCTGGCAAAAGCAATTCTAGGCGCGAAAAAAATGTCCCTGTGCTCCGGTAAGAATGTAAAAATTCCTCCAGCCCATTCAAATCGGAGGCCATCATCTCCGCTATAAGGCCAAGTTTTTCCCGATCAGAATCTACATTCAGTTCTAAACTATGAGCAAATTCCTCTGCTTCCTCTGCTAAGCGTGTAAAGCTCACCGCTTCTTCTGCTTCATTGATCCGCCCCGTCACAATAAAGCTCGCAGCCGCAATAAACAAAACTAAAATTAGTGTTGCAGCCACCGGCCCTTTCCAATGAACAAAGCGTCTCCCCATGTTCTTTCCTCCATCTATACCATTTTTCTATATTTTCATTTTATATACTTTCTATATATTGTCAAGTTCCCCCTTAATAAATGGAAAAAATTCCTATATTTATCTTTTCTTTACCTATACTGATTTGAAGATCATTCTCAACAAATGCATCATATCATAAAAATATTATAGTTAGTTTATACTAATTATCTTGTTTTTTCTTTTATTTATATACAACTCTTACTATATTTAGTATGGAAGTTGTATATTTTTTAGTAACATTATGTACATTTATAAAAAATTAAATGTCATGATATTTAATTTTCCTTTTGAGAAATTAGACGTTCCTACAAATTTTAAGAACAAGTTATAAAAGTATTGCACAAAATTTTAAAAAATAGTAATATCAAACATAATCTATTTAATTATTTGCTTTAATAAAGCAAATAAAAATGACAAAAAGGGAGGAAGAAAAATTGAGACAGCTACACCACAAGGGGAAGCGCATCGGAGCTTTCCTGTTCGCTTTGGTTTTCGTCGTGACCAGCGTATTCACCGGAATGATACCGGCCATGGCGATTGATGTGGCGCCGGCGGAAATCTCCGCAGCGGAAATTCCCGCCAAGGCAGCTCCTACAGCAGAACCAGAAGGACCTACAGAATTAACGTTTGAATTTCCGGAAGGAGATTACACCGTAGAAGACGGCGTATATACCCTGGAAAGATTAGAGCCTTCGAACAATGACGGTAATAACACCCTTCCCTCTACAACAGCTTACGCCGATTCTTTTGAATATTCGGTGGATGTAAAACTGTTGGAGGGGAATGCCGCAACCTTGGTTTTCGGCTATGATAATGGAACCCATCGTTTCCACGGCCTGGATATGCGCCAGGACGGAACTCAGATGAACATCTCATCCTTTGTGGACAACGATCCCGAGTTTCCACGGCCTGGAAACATGGTGTTTACAAACATCATGTTTCCAAACGTTGATTTCACATCAGATTTTGTCAATGTCCGGATGGTTATGAGCAAAAATCATGTGCTGACAGTCTACATCAATGAGAAGCAAGCGCTCTCCCATGATTTTGGCAGCGGTATTCCCTACAAGCCCGGTTATTTGGGACTGCTGAGCTGGCAGGCCAAAGCCCAGTTTAAAAACTTAAAGGCAACTGCCAATATTGATGTACCTGAAGTAGAAGACAACTTCAACACCAACCTGGGCGATCTTGATTATCTCAGCGGCTCCTGGGTGAAGACAGAAGATGGTTTGGTCGCTACTGGCAGCGGTGACAATTTTGCGATGAGCAAAATCCAGGCCGAAAACTTTATCTTTGAGGCTACCATCACCGATAATAACCCCGATCTGTGGGAACATGCGGCCTCCTTGGTTTTCCGTGTTCAGGACCCCGAGAAACCCGCGGATGGTTCCTATGTCTTTAATATCTGGCAGAATGTTGGTTCCCGTTTGTTCCGCTTCCCGGGCGGTACGGATATCACTGCACGGTATCCCATGGGAGATCCAGCCCCCACCACCTGCCATATTAAGGTGGTTGCCATCGGCAACAAGATCAACTGCTATATCGACGATGTTCTTGTACACGCGGGAACCGATGATGAATACAGCGGCGGATATTTGTGCCTGCTCAACTTTAACGGAAATTTCACCTTCCAGGATGTTTACTATACTCCTATTGAAGATGACACAACTCCCGCGCTGACAGGATTGGAAATCGACGGAGAAGACCTCGTTCTTTCCCCCGAGTTTGACCCCAGTATTGTCAACTACAATCTTTATGCCGGAAGAAATAACGAGACCATCACCGTCACCCCCACCGCTGAGGAGGGCACAAGCCTGACCATCAGCGCTGTTGGCCCGGATGGCGTTGTGTTGGAAGAGAAAGCCATTGCCAGCGGGGAAGGACAAGAAATTTCCCTGCCGGTAGGGGACACCACCATCACCATCATGGCCACCAAGGGCGATGTTTCTATGGGTACTGTCATCAAAGCCAATAGAAAATCGGATGGAACTTACATGGCGGCCGAGCCCTATCGTCCCCAGTTCCATTATACAGCTGAAAACGGCTGTCTGGATGACCCCAACGGATTGGTTTACGATCCCAGCAACGGAACCTGGCATATGTACTACCAGTTTAACCTGGTTTATCCCGGATTTTATAACTGGGGACATGCCCAGTCCACCGACCTTGTCCACTGGCAAGAGATGCCCATTGCCATCGCGCCTGATGAACTGGGCACCATTTTCTCCGGTTCCGCGGTAGTAGATGACAAAAATACCTCCGGTTTCTTTACCGATAACAAGCCGGGTGAGTCCAAGCTGGTAGCATTTTATACCTACCATGCGGGACCTGTGGGCCAGGTCATTGCTACAGCTTACTCCAAGGACCACGGAGTAACCTGGAACAAATATGACGGCAATCCTGTTATCGACGAATCTCACAGAATATATGGCGCCGACTTCCGCGACCCGAAGGTTTGGTGGCAGGAAGATCCCGAGGAGCCTGCCGGCGGCATCTGGCTCATGGTCGTAGCCGGCGGCCGTGGAAGACTCTTCTCTTCCCATGACCTGAAGACATGGAAAGATGAGCAGGCCTTTGTACACGACGCAGGCAGCGGAAATGATATATGGTCTGAGTGCCCCACCATGTTCCCGATGACTGTGGAAGGCACCGATGAAGAAAAATGGGTCTATGTAGGCGCCAGCGACGTATTTGCTGTAGGCGACCTGAAGAAGACCGAGGATGGCTGGCGTTTTGTCAATGTCACCGACTTTATCCAGACTGGTGCAGGCGGCGCATCCTCTCTGTATGCCGGCCAGCATTACTTGAACGATGGCGCTGGAAAAGACCGGAAGATCATGGTCCACTGGATTCAGGAATGGAATCCCTTCGGCAACTATGGTCCTGACGGCAAACGTTGGAACGCTATTCAGTCTATCCCGCGTGAAACCGGGCTGAAGATCATCGACGATCAGTATCACCTGACCGCTTACCCGGTAGAGGAAATCGACGCCAATCGCGGTGACGTTATCTTCTCCACCGAAAATACGGTAGTGGATGAAAATACCCCGAATATCCTGGCGGATACAACCGGCCAGTACTATGATGTAGAGGCCACCTTCACTCCGGGCACTGCCAAAGAGTTTGGCTTCAAACTCCGCACCGGCAACGGCCAGGAGACAGTTGTCAAATACAACACAGAAACTGATAAGCTGCTTCTGGACTTCTCTCAATCTGGACCAGCTGCCAGATCGAATCTGGAATGGACCCTCCATCCCATGGAAAACGGCAAAGTCCAGCTGCGTATCCTGGTGGATACTTCGGTCATTGAGGTATTCGGTAACTATGGTGACGCAGATATAGCCGACGCATACTATCCTGATCCTGACAGCATCGGCATGGAGTTCTTCACCGTAGGCGGCGATGTTGCCATCGATGAGATGAACATCTGGCAGATGAAATCCATGTACACAGAAGATGGTGAGAGCGGCACCGAGCCCATGTTCCTGTCTCTGAAGGCACCTGAGATTGCGGAGCCTGGCGAGGAATTTACCGTTCAGTCCACCATTCTGCCCCTTTCCGCTACCGATAAGTCCGTCACTTGGGAAATCCCCGAGGGCCTGACCGTCGTAGAGGAAGCTGACACCTATGTGGTTCTGAAATCCGATACCGAGGGCGATTACACCATCAAAGCCACCAGCAATACTGGCGCTCTTGAGGATGAAATCACCGTCAAGGTCGCAAAGAAAGTTTTCAACACCAACCTTACTAATCTCAAACTGGCGAATGGCGTAGGCAGCTGGGTGAAGGGCCCCGAAGGTATGGAAGGCAGAAACGAAGGAGTTGGCGACAGCTTCTATCTGTCTGAAAATATCCTTCCCAATGTTCCGTTTACCTATGAAGCCGACGTCAAGGGTACAACCGGAGAATATACCTCCCTGGTCTTTGGTATTCAGGATATTAACAATCCGCCTGCAACCTGGTATTGCTTCAACCTCTCCAAAGACTTAGGCCACGGCAGAATCTTCAAGAACGTTAACGGCCAAGGCGAAGTCATCACCCAGCCGTATCAGCTGACAGAGGAGCAGAGAAATCAGGAAAGCTTCCATATGAAGGTCGTCTATGACGATTTGGATAATGATGGCACATTTGAGTTTGTTGCTTACCTGGATGACGTGGAAGTGGCAAGGATGCAGGATCCCGATTACAATGGCGGTTATATAGGCTTGCTGACCTATCGTGCCAACGCCACCTTTAACAACGTCTATCTGACCCTGGAAGACGAGATCGTAGCAGTTTCTCCCATGGATGACATCAATGTCCAGCTGGGCTCTGACGTCACCATCGAGGACATCGAAGCTACCCTGCCCGCACAGGTTACAGTAGAAATGGAATCCGGCGCCAAAGTTCTGGCCAATGTCACCGCATGGGATACCTCCAAGGTAGACCTGACCCAGGCTGGCACATACGAAATCACCGGTACGGTAGAGGGGACAGATATCCCGGCTATCATCAAGGTGGTAGTACAGGCAGAGAAATTCATTGAGTCCCTGACACCGGAGGAAATCAACGTCTCCGCGGTGGAAGGTTCTACCGCAGAAAAAGTTTGGAACATGATCGACAAGAATGTCGTTGCCAACTACTCTGACGGCAGCACCGCCAACTTGGTAGTCTCCGACTGGGATTACAGCAACGTCAAGTTTGACGAGCCTGGCGCCTATGTGGCAACCGGCACCCTGACCCTGAACGGCGACGAGATCGAGATGACCATCCCGATCAATGTCACCATCACCGCAGAGGGCGGCCAGGAGAATCCTGGCACTGACAAGCCGAGCATTCCTGGATCTGATGAAGATCAGGTAGGCGGCGGGGACTGGGATTGGCCGTCTGGCAGTGGAAATGGTTCCGCCAACGGATCTGGTTCTGGCGATAAAGAGAACCCGTCTTCTGGCGATCACAGCATGATCGCTGGAGCACTGGCAGTCCTGGCACTGAGTGCTGGCGCTGCTGTAGTTCTCATCCGCAAGAAAAAATAAGAAAATATTCCTGAAATAAAAGCAAAAAGGAGAAAGGTCCCTTGTAATCACAGGGGACCTTTCTCCTTTTTAGTTTCGCTTTCTAAAACTAATGCTTTGAAACGATGGCAAAAATATGGAATATTTCATCTTGACAAATCAGTAACAGGACATATAATTGACTTATCAATAGCTGATAAGTCATCGAATTGAGGGAAACAAGATGGAAAAAACCTTTCACATGCTTTTATACCGGGCGGCCCATGCGGAGCGCAACTATCTGCGTCCCTATCTGGCCGCCATCGGCCTGGAGGTAGGCCAGCCCAAAATATTAGGCTATCTGGAATCCAACGGCCCCTGCCGGCAAAGCCAACTGGCCGATTATTTTGATATCGATTCCGCGGCGGTATCCCGGATGCTGGATTCAATGGAAAAAAGCGGGCTGATCACTCGCCGTCCCAGCGAGAGCAACCGCCGGTGCAATCTAGTGGAGCTAACCGCCAAGGGGCGGGAGGCTTATCATATATGGAAGAGCCACTGCCAGGAGCTAGAGGACATTATGCTCCAGGGCTTTACTCCGGAGGAGCGGACACAGTTTGCTTCGTTTCTCTCCCGGGTATATCATAATTTCCGGGCAGAAAAGGAGGAAAAATAATGGCGGACTTAAAGCGTCTGTTGCGCTATATGGGACCCTACCGAAAGGATATGGTCATCGGCGCCCTGCTCATTGTGGTGGAAACCGCTTTTGAGCTGTTTATTCCTCTGCTCATGGCGGATCTCATTGATGTAGGGGTCACGAACCATGATACCGCCTATATTCTCCACAAGGGAATTCAGATGGGGATCTGCGCCCTCTTTTCCCTCATCACAGGGCTCATGTATGCCCGATTTGCCGCCCGGGCCTCCTTCGGATGGGGCGCGAGGATCCGGGAAGCCCAGTACGAACGGGTGCAGGACTACGCCTTTTCCAATCTGGACCACTTTGAAACCTCTTCCCTGGTCACCCGAATGACCACCGACGTCACTGTGCTGCAAAACGCCATCAACGGAGGGTTCCGGCCCATGGTGAGAGGACCTGTCATGCTGATTATGGGGGTAATCCTCTCTTTCTGGATGAATCCCCAGTTGGCTCTTGTCTTTGTCGTCGGCACCCCCATCCTAGGCGTTATCCTCTTCCTCATTCTGCGCAAGGTGGCGCCCATGTACGGCATCATGCAAAAGGCAGTGGACCGGCTCAATAACGTGGTGCAGGAGGGGTTAACCGCCATCCGGGCTGTCAAGGCCTTTGTGCGGGACGAATATGAGGAGGAAAAGTTCCAGCAGGTCAATGAAGTACTGATGGATACCACCCAAAAGACCTTTCACTACGCAGTGCTCAACCTGCCTGCATTCCAGTTTATCATGTACCTGTCAATTGTCCTCATCATGTGGTTTGGCGGCAATATGATTCTATCTTCCCATCTTCAGGTAGGCGATCTGACCGGATTTCTCAGCTATGTATTTCAGGTGATGAACTCCCTGATGATGATTTCCAATGTGTTTTTGCTCCTGACCCGTTCCCTGGCCAGTGCCCACCGCATCGGTGAGGTACTGGATGAAAGGGTGGATCTCTCCTCCCCCCAAGGCGGGGCAACAGAGGTGGCCGATGGCAGCGTGGATTTTGAGGGGGTCTCCTTCAAATACAACGCCGATGCTAAAGAAAGCGCCCTATCCGGCGTAACCCTTCATATCAAAGCGGGACAGACGGTGGGGATCCTGGGGGGGACAGGTTCCGCCAAAACCACCCTGGTCCAGCTCATCCCCCGGCTCTATGACGTCACCTCCGGCAGTGTCAAAGTAGGCGGCCGGGATGTGCGGGAGTATGACCTGCATGCCCTGCGGGATGCTGTAGGCATCGTACTGCAAAAGAACGTCCTCTTCTCCGGTACCATCCGGGAAAACCTGCAATGGGGCGACGCCAACGCCGATGACGCCACCCTATGGGATGCCTGCCGGATCGCCTGTGCCGACGAATTTCTTCAGCGGATGCCCAAGGGGCTGGACACCGACTTAGGACAAGGCGGTGTCAACGTATCCGGCGGACAAAAGCAGCGTTTATGCATTGCTCGGACCCTGCTCAAGCATCCCAAAGTTCTTATCTTCGATGATTCCACCAGCGCGGTAGATACCGCCACCGAAGGCAAAATCCGCGCTGCGCTGGCTAAGCTCACCGACGTGACCAAGATCATTATTGCCCAGCGGGTTACCTCGGTCATGGATACCGATCAAATCGTCATCATGGAGGATGGCGGCATCCACGCGGTGGGGACCCATGCCCAGCTTCTGGCGGAGGACCCCATCTACCAGGAAATCTACGATTCCCAGATGAAAGGAGGCCAGGTCCATGGCAGCACGTCGTCTCAACGCTAAAAAGCCCCGGAACCTGCGGTATACCGTGGAATCCCTCCTATCCTATATGGGCAAACACCGGATGCTCCTGTTCTGGGTGGCGCTTTTGGTCACCATCAGCGCCATGGCCAACCTGCTGGGCACCTATATGATCCGGCCGGTGGTCAACAATCTGGCCTCCGGAGATCTTCATACTCTGGTCGCGGGCGTTGCCGTTACCGCTGTCATCTATGTCATCGGTGTACTCACCGCCTACGGTTATACCCAAATCATGGTGAAAGCGGCCCAAAAGATCCTGTTTGATATCCGCCGTGATCTATTTGCCCATCTGCAGAAGCTTCCGCTGAAGTTCTTTGACAGCCAGCAGCACGGCGACGTCATGAGTTATTTCACCAACGATGTGGACACCATCTCCGACGCTCTCAACAACAGCTTTGCCATGGCCATCCAGAGCTTTATCCAGATGGCGGGCACCTTGGTGATCCTTTTCATCCTCAACTGGCGCCTCTCCCTCATCGTGGTGGTCTGCTATGCCGCCATGTTCCTTTACATCCGCTTCAGCGGCAAACGGAGCAGCGCCTACTATGCCAAGCAGCAGGCCAGCCTAGGCGCGCTGGATGGCTATATTGAAGAAATGGTGGGCGGACAGAAGGTGGTCAAGGTCTTTAACCATGAGCAGGCCAACCTGGAAACCTTTCGGAAGAAAAATGAGGCCCTGCGCAAGGCTGGAACCGGAGCCCAGTCTTACGCGGCCACCATGATTCCCGCTGTAGTCAGCATCTCCTATGTCAACTATGCCATCGTCTCCATCCTCGGCGGCATCATGGCCATGAAGGGGATGACCGACGTGGGCAGCCTGGCCAGTTATCTGGTATTTGTCCGCCAGGCCGCCGCCCCCATCAACCAGTTCACCCAGCAAAGCAACTTCCTCCTGGCGGCATTGGCCGGTGCCGAGCGGGTCTTTGAGGTCATGGACCGCAAACCGGAGGTAGACGACGGCAAGGTGGAGCTGGTCCAGACAGAGCAGGCTCCAGCTTCCTCCGCCAGCTCCTCCCGCAGGACATGGGCTTGGCGCAGGGAGGACGGAAATCTAGTTCCCCTGCAGGGGGATGTCCGGTTCCAGAATGTGGACTTCGGATATGAGGAAAACCGGCTCATCCTCAAAAACATCAGCCTCTATGCCAAGCCGGGCCAGAAAATCGCCTTTGTAGGCTCCACCGGCGCTGGAAAAACCACCATCACCAACCTGATCAACCGCTTCTATGATGTGCAAAAAGGGACCATCCTCTACGACGGCTTTGACGTGCGGGATATCAAGAAGGCGGATCTTCGCCGCTCCCTTGGCATTGTATTGCAGGATACCCACCTCTTTACCGGCACCATCGCCGACAATATCCGTTTCGGCAAGCTGGACGCCACCCAGGAAGAAATCGAACGGGCGGCCCACATTGCCAACGCCGACAGCTTTATCCGGCGCCTCCCCCATGGATATCAGACCATGGTGACCTCCGACGGGGCCAACCTCTCCCAGGGGCAACGGCAGCTTTTGGCCATTGCCCGGGCCGCGGTAGCCGATCCCCCTGTCCTCATTTTGGATGAGGCCACCTCCTCCATCGACACCCGGACCGAATCCCTCATTGAAAAGGGGATGGATCAGCTGATGAAGGGGCGTACCGTCTTTGTCATCGCCCACCGTCTGAGTACGGTGCGCAACGCGGACGCGATCATGGTGCTGGATCACGGCAAGATTGTGGAGCGGGGCGACCATGATGACCTTCTGGCCCAGAAGGGCTTCTATTACCGGCTGTATCACGGTATGTTTGAGCTAAGCTGATTGCCCTCCAAGACCTTTGGGCCGCTTATGCCCCGACTGCTGGAACCCCCAGGGCCCTTTCCCCGTACATTGTAGGGAAAGGAGCGCTTGTCATGATATTTCCATTGACCCAGCGGACCAAGCTGTTCGCTGCTGAGATAATCAAAGGACGTCCCGTATCCTACGCCAGCCTCCGGGGAAGCAAGGCCTATCCCCATCTTCACGGCAAAGTCTCATTCTATGGAGTCAGAGGCGGCACCCTGGTGGTGGCGGAGGTGTTCGGTCTGCCCACCGGCACAGGGAACTGCGGCCAAAAGGTCTTTGGCTTTCATATCCACGAGGGAAGATCCTGCACCGGAAATGCAGAGGATTCCTTTTCCAACGCCGGGTCTCACCTAAATCCCGGCAACTGCCCTCATCCCAGCCATGCGGGAGATATGCCTCCGCTCTTTGGCAACAACGGTTACGCCTGGAGCGCCTTTTTTACCCAGCGCCTGACAGCCGCTGAAGCTATCGGCCGGACGGTAATCATCCACGGCAGCCCCGACGATTTTCATACCCAGCCTTCCGGCGACGCAGGAATGAAAATCGCCTGCGGTGAAATCAAACGGGCCTGACATAAAAGCTTCTCAGTTTAGATAGTCTCCCCTTCTGGAAAACAGCCACTTCTGAAAAGGGTCCGACGCGGCAGAAACCGCGTCGGGCCCTTTCTCTTTAAAAACTATCTGTACCGTCGTGATCCATACCGGGTTTGATCTGTGAAGCGGATCCTGTCAATCAGCTCTGATGCACCGTACAGTCACCCGAGCACGGCCGTCATAGTTGCAGGTAAAAAGGGTTAAATCCCACCCACCGCTTAACAGCCCTTCTACATCGGTAGCGCCAAGCACTTCAATTTCTGCCACCTCGTAGAGAAAGCGGTTTCCGCCTATATCGGTAAAGACGATCTGGGCGCCGGCAGTTAGACTGCCAAGGGCGCCGAAATGGGTGCGGTAATTGTGGCCGGCGATGACCAAGTCCCCTGAATAGGCCGAACCATGGTAGCGGCAAGGGGCAATTTTCAGATTGGAATCGCTCCATTCCGCCATCACCGGCAGGACAATTTCCAGAGAAGGTATTTCCAGAATACCAATATAGTCCTCCCCTTCAATCTCGGTGGCGGCCATCACGCTCCTATTTATCGCACCCTCTTCTGCAGAGGGGTTCGTCTCCGGTGTCCGGACCAACAGCTCCTCAAGCGCGTGTTCCGCGTCCGTTCCGGCCCTGTGTTCATCCAACAGGTTATAGCCGGTCAAAAAAAGGGCTGCCGCCAGCAACAACAGCCCTCCTAGGATCAGACAAGTTCCACCCTTTTTTCTTTTACCTTCCATCCGATTCTCCATGTCTGCGTCTTAGAATATATCCCATGACCACAAATAGCAGGCCGGCACAGGCAAGCAGCGGTACAGGCCACCACAGCATGCCCGTTTGTGGGAGGCGCGACGGTGTGTCCGATGGACAGGTATTGGTCATAATAAAGGTACTCCCTTCCTGGGCCACAGACACGGTATATCCCTCCGGTGTCTTGGCCTCCGCCACCTGCCATTTGGAACTGCCCTTTAAATTCTCCCATGTATACTGCCAGTGGTTCTCCTCGTTTAGGACTACGGTGTCCACTACCCTGCCGTTTTCCAAAAGCTGCACCAAAATTTCCTTTGGCCGGCTTTCTTGATTCCCATTGTCCTCCCAAACCTTGCATACCTTCCGTTGGACAAACTCAGATGAAGTTTCGGTGCTGTCAAATTTGCAGGACACCTTTTGGTGGTAGCTCCAGCCGCCGTCTTCCGAAAGCGCGGGAAGGGATACAAGCATCGCCTCCGGCGTGTAGATATTCCCTTCTTCCTCATATTGCTCTCCCTTGACCAAATACAAGCCAGTTGAAAGCCCGGAAAATACGACCTGCCCATCCTGGCCGGTCTTTTTGACCTGCAAAGGCTGCAGATGGTCCCGAGCGGCATAGGCGTCTAGGGTTTGGGCCAGCGCCCGCCATCCGGAGCTGGTCAGGTTCTCCAGGTTGACCGGATAGTTTTTAAAGTCGCCGGTCAATGTATAGCTGCCGTCCTGTGATATCTCAGCTACCCGGTAGATGGAAAATTCTACATCCGCGAAACCTTCCCCGTTCTCTCCAAAATACACCGTCAAGGATGCATTTTGCTCTATGTCGCCATTGTCAACGGCAAAAACAGTTGTAACCGCCCAGGAGAGCCCTACCAGCAGAGAGCACAGAATCGCCGTTACACGTCGACGGAATGTGTTAGCTTTCATCCATTTCTCACCTCTCTATTGCTCAATGTGCTTTCCAACGGGGACGGAAAAAGACCCACAGCAGAAAAATCAGCAGGATAGGGGCTGCCACGATCGGGGCTACCAGCATGGGATCAATCTGTACTGCCTCCGACGTTATGGAGGTGGTCAATGCGTCTTGCTGATTTTCGACACGATGCCCCCGAACCAGAAGCCGGTGGGAGTTGACGCCATAGGGCGTGCATGTAACCAATGTGCATAGGTCCTCTCCCTCTTCCATGCTGAGGAGGGACACATCATCCGGCTCAACAATGTGAATTTGATCCACCTCATAGGTCAGGGTTTCATCCAGCACATGAAGGATAAAAATGTCCCCTTTTGTCAGCTGGTCTAGGTCGGTAAACAGTTTGGCGGAGGGAAGGCCTCTGTGCCCCGAAATCACACAATGGGTGCCGGGCCCGCCCACCGGTAATGAGGAACCTTGGATATGCCCCACAGCAATCTGCAATATCTCTTCATCCGTCCCATGATAAATAGGTAACTCCACATTGATGCTGGGGATCTCCACATAGCCCATAATCCCATCATCGGAGACGCGCAGCAATCCCTCATAGACCTGTTTTTCTTCTTCGCTCAGTTGAAAGCGCCCCTGATCTCGTGGCAACGCGGTATTATAGGCCTGCGCCTCTCTCCACATACCTTCATAGTCGCTGTCATCCATCTCCTCCACAGCCTCCACATAGGTGGCAATCGTCTTCGACTGGTGAAAGCTGTTCCAACAGTTGCTGATGGTCGGATACAGCAGCAAGGACAGCCCTACAAGAAGGGCGAGAAGAAGGAGCAGGGAATATCTTTTGTTTTTCTTGGCTCTTCCATTCTTCATACAGGGCTCTCCTTACCGCTGCGCTGCCGGGAAGGAGCGCTTCCCGGCAGCAGACGGCGTCTCAAAGATCTTTATTCTTCTTTATTTTCTGTTCCCACACGTCTTTTTACAACCAACAGCACTCCTGCACCGACGACCAGCACGCCGCCCAGCACATAGAAAAGGGTGGTGCCCATGCCACCGGTTTCCGGCAGCTGTGCTCCTTTGTTGTTGACGACGGTCGCGGACAGAGAGCCCTCGGTCAAATTGGCCGTCATGACGATCTCCCCGGTGACAGTATTGCCGGAAAGGGAGGTCAAGGTCATGTCATGTTGGGCCGTCACAGTAAATTCAATGGGCTCAATGGTATTGTATCCCACCGGCGTTTTTGTTTCGGACAGCCGGTAGTCCCCATCGTCCAAGCCGGCAAAGGTAAAGGTGGTCAGACTGCCGTCTGTCCCCAATACCTCCACGGTCTCCCATGATTCCCCCTGTCCATTTACGATCTTCTTTTCCAAGGTAAACTCAGCGCCGGGCAATTCTTCCCTCTCCTGGTTTACCTTGTCGACAATGACCTTATAGGTAAAGACGATGACCGTATCATCCGGGGTTTTGCCTTTGCCCTCACCGTTGGGGTTATTGGAGTAGGTAATATGCATTGTATTGGGATTGCCGGCGCCACCGATGACGGCGCCTTCATTGAGCACCGACTCATACTCCACCGTAACCACGCTGTTGTTGCCGGCCTGCACCCCGTCGGCAGCGGTAATTTTCTTCAGGTCCTCAAACCTGACCTCGAATGTAAATCCGCCGCCTAGGCCTTCGGTGACAACCGTGTAATTTCCCCCATCTACCAACTTGCCATCGATGTATACTTTTACATTGTCACTTTGGAAGGAGAGTCCCGCGCTCTCGGTGTCGTGGAAGGTCAGCGCATATTGGCTGTAGGTGCTATAATTTGCCGGTAGGGTGGCTTTCAGCTGGAAAGGAATCCGGTCTCCTATGTCATAGTCGGCAGAGTCCTGCCAGTCTGTGTAGGTAAGACCTTGGGAATCATTGATGTCCTTGACCTTCTTTTCCGAGGTGGTCGTTCCGGACTTTGGTGCCATGGTAACATTTTCCACAACCTGGACAATGTAATTGGTATAGGCGTCATGGTTGCCTTCCAAGCTGTTATCCTTATCTTTTACAAGGTAATATCCAGCAGGTAGGCCGGAAATCACGTAATTGCCGCCTGTTGGCGTATCGGCACTGCCTTTGGGCGTGGTGAGGTAATCTTCCGCCACCTTTGCGAACGCTTCGGCATCCGCGGCTGTCGCCTCCGTCCCATCTCCGCCACCCAGGGCTTCTGCCACCTTGGCCGCCGAATCACAGCTGCCGTATTTCTCGGCATCCGCTGTCTGCAAGGCTGCCAGCAGCGCCGCCCCGTTGACGCTATCTCCCCATTGGATGTTGGAGAGGACGCTGTCGCTGGACAGATCTCCGGAAAAAATTTGATATGCCTCATAGGTATGGCCCTGCGCTTCATTTTCAATGGTAATGGAATAGTTGCCGCCGGCGGCGAAGGCCGGTATCACCAGCATCAAGGCCATCATCAAAGACAGCAGTATGGCTGTCAGCTTCTTGGTCGGTTTCATCAAAGTTGCCCCTTTCCTCTTTCTGTCAAATCATGATGTCTGCTCAGTTCTATGTTGAGGAGGCATCCCCCTTCCGGTACCTGCGGCGCAGATAGACACATCCCGCACAGCATATGCCAACCAGCAGCAATCCTCCCACAGTATAAAAATAGGTGCCTATTCCGCCGGTTTCGGGTAGGACATAGCCTTCCCCCTTTGTATTGATAATCTCAATCACGCCGGTCTGTATGCCGTCAGCATTATTCTCTGAATAGGTGGCGTCAAAGCCGGCGACAGGCTCCTCCTCCACCGTGTAACGGTATTCCCCTCCATTGTCATCCGCTCTGGGCAGATTTTTCCAGGTATAAGACCACCCATTTTCTTCCTTCAGTTCCACCTGCGCATAAACAGATTGGCGATCATCTGCATCCCACTGGTAAAGGGTGACCTTGACGCTATCCGACGGCGGATTTTCCATTGGTTCCCCGTTTTCATTCTGCCATTTCTTTGTCACCGTCAACTGATCTAGTTCGTTGGGCACATAGAGGGTTCCGGAGGTAGAAAAAGGAATAAAGACTATATCATCGGGAGAAATACCGTCTAACGCCCCATTTCCCCGCATTTTTTCAACCGTCTGTTCCTCATTAGCGCCCTGCTCCATCCATACAAAGTATTGAGGCTCGTCACTGGGCAGGTAGCCCTCCGGCGCAGACAGCTCTGTCAGCCTGTATAGGGTATTGTAAAGGGATTCCTCCTCCAAGAAGTTCAGGACGATCATACCGCTGTCACCGGTAATAAACTCTCCGCTTCCACCGACTGCTGTGACAGAGGTCTGATTCCACTGATAGCTTCCGTCTTTGTATTCATACCGCTCCAATTTAAATGCGGCCCCGGGCAGGAGTGCGGTTACATTCTTGCTGTCATGTTTATAGATGGTCACTGTGGCCTTGTTGACCGTAGCGGATGATGACTGCTCCTGCATGATGATGCCGGCTTCCGAGGAAGATTCTGACCGGCCGCTGAGGGTTACCTTGTTGGATATCTGAATATTTCCGGCCGCGGTCCCTCGATCAATGGAATAGTCATAGACCAGGACACAGGGGGTTGCATCCGGTAGGGTAAACGTAATGGTATGGGTCTCGCTATTGTAACTGACTGTATACTGCGTCCCATCGATTAACTCGCCGCAGTAATGATTTTCCTCCCCGTCCGCCTGATAGTGGTAGAGTTTTACACTCTCTGGCAGTAATGCCGCCCCGCTCCCCGCTGGGGTGCTCATGGTATCCTCCAGAGTGAGGGTATCTGCATATGGGTTTAGGTCATCCCCCTGGGTGTTCACGGTAATGTAATAACGCACCGTGTCAGAATAGGAGGGATTTCCCTCTTCATCATACTGCACCAGCTGTTCCCCTGTTTTTACCAGATTGGGAGTAACCCGCTTGACCGTCGTTGTCGTAGAATCTGTTGTGTCGCCCCACTGGGCATGGTTTTCATAGACCTGGGTATCCCCCTCTTCCCACGCAGGATCACCGGCAACGGAAACGTCGTAATAGATCGCGAGGATCCCGTCGTCAGGCATCTCATGGTGGTGGGTGATGGTAAAGGTTACGGTTGTCGTGCCATCGTCCTGTTCCTGGGTCACAACCGATAGATAGTAATCCTGCCCCTCCACATCCCAATAATCGTCATCTCGGTTTTCGCCGGAATGCAGCCGGAGCTTTACCGAGCCATCCACCAGCTGTGTGCCCTTGGGAAGAGTATCTGTAACAGTGACGGCATCGGGAACCGATTTGACACGGTGCAGCAGCAGCCGGTAATGGAGCAGGCTATCTGTCTGGCTATAGTCAATGGTCAACGGATCATCGGTAAAGGAATGGGTATCTTTGCTCCCCTCCACTACCCCGGTAGCGCTAACCTGTTTGTTGAGCTGCTCCTCCACGACATCTTGACCATATGCATATGCCTCATGATCCGGTATCCTAGCATAATTTCCCGCTCGCAGAGCAACACCATTTGGTATCTTATCCAGAGCCACCTGGGTGTGGTAACCGATGATGATGGACTGGCCTGTAATTTTTTCCAAGGCGCTTTCACTGAATGCAATTCCAAACAGGGTGAGTGGCTCATCCTCCCCGAAACTGGTGATCGTTTGCCATGGAAGATTGTTGATGATCTGCCAAAAATCGGCGGATGCAATCTGTTCAATGGCCGGCGTGCTGGATTTCGCAACCGCATACACCTCAAAATCGGTGCCATAAACAAGTGGCGTTCCATCGGTGGTGCTCACATAAAGGGAATCGTATAGAAGCCGAAGGGTGGTATAGTGGCTGTCGGCCAGGAAGGTCCCATCTTCCTGCATCACCTCAACAATCCTGTCCACATACATTAGGTTGGAAAGATCCCCGCCTTCAGCAGGATATGTAATCAGGGATCCCCATGATAATTCGCCGTTATCCCCTGCGGAACCCCAGAATCCCTTTTGCACATTATAGTCCAGCGGTTCGGGTATTGTAACACCAACATCTACCTCCGTCTCATACTCGCCAAATCCGGCCCAGTTATGGAAAGTGATATTTTCCCCTGGCTGTACCCCAGCCGGCAGATCTGTTTCATAGGTCACCATATACCGGGAGTTTGTACCAGCGGGGAAGGTATAGGGGATGGAAATCACGCTTTCCTCCGCTGGATTCCAGCCTTCAAGCCGGGTCAAAGTGACAGATTCCGGTAATCCCAGCTGATGTGTCTGGCCCTGGCTGTCGGTATAAGTCAGAGTATCCTCCAATTGGTAACCGCCGATGTCCCGCCCATCTTCGTTGATGAGGATGGTCCATTTCACTTTCCGGGTCAGGGCATCGTAAGTTCCTTCTTTAGCTATCATAGATAGGGAGACTTTTGTGCTTATCTGTGCCTCGGCGTCATTGGTGCTGTCCTGAGCCGTCGCCTTATTGGAAAATTCCAGGTATCCATTTCCCTCCCCCCGGCTGTTATCCAAATCAGGCGTGGCAGTATAATAGAGAATATAGGCTTCACCAGCCTGAAGGGCGGGAAGCTCTGTAAGGATGAAGGAAGCCGCCGCCCCAGCTGTCTGCTGTTGGAAAACGGGAACAAACCCTGTTATTTCCGTTAGCGCCCCGGCGGCGTCTTTCTTCATGATATGGATGCTGTCCGTATCATAATTCACAATTCCATCATCAGGGTGATGCAAAAGGGCATCGGTGATGGTTATAGGGCCATCCGAGCCATTCTGGGCGGAAACTTCAATGGCATAGCCAAGTTTCTTCAACTCCTTATCATAGTAGCCGATTTTTGTAATGGTAAGATCGGTCTCTTCTTCCTTTGGCACAACTGTAATTGATCCGCCATCCCCGCCAAAGAAAATCTCATCCTCCCCCTGTCCTCCTGTAAGCGTCACCGTACCCTGAAATTCCAGCTTTCCTGTGAACGGCTTACCATCGGCAAATTGGGTATCAAAGGTAATCTCGATCAGCCCATTTTGATGGATGATATAGGTTCCAACAACTTCATCGCCAATGGTAGCGGGACCAGTGGCATCTTCATCCAGCCCGATACCGCTTGGCAGCTGATAATAGATCACTCTAGAATCCGGCCCCACAATGCCTTCCGGAATAGAATAGCTGATGTTCACCTTGGCCGAATCACCGTTTGTAAATTCTGTGGCCGGCACCCATTGCCCATCAACCTCCTTGGACACAACCACCTGGGTAATATATGGTCCAAAGTCTGTGCCGGTCTGCGCAGAGTTGGGGGTAGCGGCAAGCCGTCCGCTTCTGGCTTTATAGCCGGGCTTATCGACGGTAGCCCAGCTGTCCGCATCCTGTGGTATGTCGGTTGCGGTATCTTCAACGGGAAAACAGCTTTGGTCATGGATATGCTCCAGAACCTGCATTTTTCCGCAAATCCAATGGCCGTCTGCGTCAAAGCAGCTGGCGTCATGGGTGTGGAGAAGGATCTCCTCCTGGCCGCAAGCCAACTCCTTATGATATTCATAGCAAGCGTCTGTATGGGTATGGCCTTCTGTCTCTTCCGTGCCGCAGATCAATACAGGCTCCCCTTGTTGATAACAGGATGCATTATGAGTATGTCCCTCTGTTTCTTCCAAAGGACAGAGTAAATCCCCTCCTGCCTGGTGTTCATAGCAGTCGTCTGTATGGGTATGGTTTTCCGACTCTTCCAGGCCGCAAACCAGTATCCAATCCTCTTGTTGGTAACAGTCC
The DNA here is from genome assembly GCF_038739695.1 of Zongyangia acetica. NCBI lineage: Bacteria > Bacillati > Bacillota > Clostridia > Eubacteriales > Oscillospiraceae > Zongyangia > Zongyangia acetica. The sequence goes on from NZ_JBBEWN010000001.1 coordinate 223,360, forward strand.
GCTCCGTGGGTATGTCCCTCTCTCTCTTCCAAGGGGCAAGTCAAAGTAGTCTCTGCCTGGCTCTCATAGCAAGCGTCTGTATGGATATGCCCTTCTGTTTCTTCCGTGCCGCAAATCAGCACAGGAACCTCCCTATAGCAGGATTCGTCATGAGCATGTACCTGAATTTCCTCCAAAGGACAGATTAACATGCCGCTATCGCTGTAGCAGGTGCTGTCATGGGTGTGAACTACAAAATCCGCATATCCGCAAATGATGTCTCCGTTTGCATCATAGCAGTCCTCTGTATGGACATGGAGGCTTTGCTGGCAATAGAGCGTTTCTTCCCCCCGCTCCATGGTAATGGCGGGCAGAATCAGCAGGGATGCCGTTGCAACGGCAACCAAGGCTGCCAAAATGATGACAAGCTTTTTCCAATGCCGATGAATATTTTCCCGATACTTATGCGGATAATTCTTCTTCTCTTGATCATGGAATTCCATGGACGCGCCCCCTTTCACGAAATTATTCTATGGTTCCCAGTTGGCTGAAGGGCCAGATTCGAAAGACTAATTTTCCTACGATCTGTTCTTCTGCAACACACCCCACCGCAACATTTCTCGAGTCGCTGGAGACGCTGCGGTGATCTCCCATAACAAAATACCGTCCATCCGGCACCTGATAGGGAAGCTCAATATTGCATTCACCTAATACCTTTTCTGTCAGATAAGGTTCCTCCAGAAGTATTCCATCGATGTACACGCTGCCGTCGTCACTGATGTCAATCCATTCTCCCGGCAGACCGACCACCCGTTTTACCAAAATTTTATTGTTATAGTAAAATGCTATGACGTCCCCCCGCTCATAGGAATCTTCTCTAAGCGATGCAACAACATCCCCATTGCGCAATGTTGGTGTCATGGAAGAGCCATAGATCCTGAAGATGGGGAGAAAAAAGGTAGCCACTAACACCGCAGCTGCTGCTACAACGACCAGGATAGCAACGGTACTGCGCAGCATCCTTTTATATCGCATCCGGTAGGACTCCCGTTGCAGTTCCGCTTCCAGCTGTTGTATTGTAGGGGGTACCATATTTGGTTTCCGTTTCATACCCGTACTCCATTTATGTATCAGCTGTAAAATTCAGCAGTTTTTTCAGTTCTTGATGGGTTTCATAAAAAGACTGTAGGCGCTGGGCAACTTCCTTCCAATAGGCTTCTGACCTTTCTTTTGCTTCCGCTTCCATGGCCTCGCATTTCTCTCTGCTTTCCGCTTCAGCAGACTGGCATTTTCGACGGGTTTCCGCTTCCATAGCAAGACACTTTTCCGCCGTCTCTTTCAGCAGTCTTTCAGACCTTATCTTGCTGTCCGCATCCCGCTCAGCGCAGAGAGCAGATTGCCTGTCGTTGAGCTTCTGAATGTTTTCAATATACTGCTGGCTGGCAGCCTGCGCCGCCTCAAAGATACCGTTAATTTGCAGGGCGGCAACTGCAATAGAGCCGGCCTCGTCAATGGCAATTTCCCTATTTTTCAAAGCTTTTCTTGCCTCGTCCAATTCTTTTTTCAAGGTTTCCATCTCTTTTTCCTGGGCAATCATCATCTCTAAAAGGTCTTTTCGGCTGAGCCGATGCAGCTGATCTTCCGTCATAATCTCACCGCACCTCCTTTTCATTCCTATGGCCATACTAAAAAGTATATGACCAAACACCTGCCGTGTGCTTTACACTTATGCAATAGTTTTCTTCTCCCCGAGCATTTTATAAAGTAGCTCATCTTTATTTGTCAGCAATGCAAGTCCGATTTTGTAAGTTATTCTTGGTGCTAAACACATTTTCTCACTTTCATGAGGTCCCTATTTTATTTACATTGAATCCACATAATTCGCATTATGTCGAATTAATGATGAATTTATCACTAACGAGGGAAAAAGGGCAATACTGCAATAAAATATGAAATAAACCTACATAGAACGATTTCAGACTTTTCTATAAACTTTATGAGAAGAGTCTTTTCTTATACGCTGATTTATATAAAAAACTATTCTAATGCGTTGACAGATTTCGTGAACTTTGATATATTGCTAGTAAATGGAATTCTCTAGTTCTATTAATGCCACATAATGCGAATTATGTGGCATTAATATTTGTTAAAATTTATATGACCAAATTCAGCGCGTCAATTCTCTTCCGATGTTCGTAATCGGAGGAAGCAATATAAATCCGGGTTGTATTAATGCTGGAATGGCCCAGAACATCCGCAAGCTGGGCAATATCTTTATCAATGGAGTAAAAACATCTGGCAAATAAATGCCTCAGATTATGGGGAAAGACCTTTTCTTCCCGCACCCCCGCTCTTTGACAGAGGGCTTTCATCATTTTCCAGATATGCGACCGATCCATGGGCCGGCCCGACCGCGTGATAAACACCGGACCTGCGGTAATTCCGCGGCGGCGCAAATAGCATTTCAGCGCTTTGCGCAGTTTCCCTGCAATCAAAATGGTACGGTTTTTCCCCTTGAGGCAGATGGCAGCTTCACCAGACGCTACCGTCTCCGCAGTAATAAACTGCAGTTCCGATACGCGTATGCCGGTGCTGCAGATTGTTTGAAGTATCAGCGCCAGCCTTTCATCCCCTTCCTTTTCCGCCGCTGTCACCAGACGTATGTACTCCGCTTTGCTCAGTTCTTTTTCCCTGGAGCAAAACGGCTTTTTTTGAATTTTCAGCTGTTTGACCCGTAACTGAGGATTTCCGATGAAAGAAAAGAAACCATTGAGGGCCGCCAGTTTCGCATTAACACTCACCGGTTTATATTCCTCCTGTAGCTTTTTCTTATATTGAATCACCATCTCCTTTGTTATCTGCTGGTTCCCCAGATAGGCAAAAAAGCTTATGATATCCCTTCGATACTGCTTTCTCGTCGTCAGGCTCCTTTCCTCGCATTCCAGATACCGCATGTAATCGCTCAATTGTTCTTCCATTTAATCATCCTCCCAATTGATTAATGTAAAATCCGTATACTCCTTTCTTCATTTTATCATCTATTCTCGGCTGGCAGCCGTCAGTCAGTCCGGCGCCAACAGTTTTCTCATAGCGGCATGAAGCATGGCCGCCCGAAGATGTGAAACTTCAGTAGATCAGGATAAGCCGATTTTGTGATTTCATCTGTCTTTTGCCTTTCGTAACATAAAAAACTCCGTGTCGATGGCAAAACCATTGACACGGAGTTTTTGCGTAAACTTATCGCAAGCCGGCTTTTATTGTCCCTTCATGAGGATATCTAGCCTCGAAAGGGTGGAACCTCCCAAACCCAATACTAAAACCGAATGGGATTTTCATCACTGGCATAATCGTGGGTATCGGTGGAAAGGTTCTTTTTGGTGAGCCGTTCTTCAATAAAGCTGCGTACCAGGGTGTAGATGATGGCGAAGATGGGAACGCCGATGAACATCCCTAAAAAGCCGAAAATACCGCCGGCCAACAGCAGGGCAAAAATAACCCAGAAGGCGGAAATCCCAATGGATTGGCCCAGAATCTTGGGACAAAGGACATTGCCGTCAAACTGCTGTAGGGCCAGGATGAATATCGCAAACCAAAACGCTTGGACAGGATTAATCATCAGCACCAATAGAATGCTGGGAATAGCTCCAATAAAGGGACCAAAATAGGGGATTACGTTGGTCACCGCCACTAGGACACTGATGAGCATGGGATAGGGAAAACGGAAGATACTCATAAAAACAAAACAGAGAATGCCCACGATCAGCGCATCCAGAATCTGCCCGGCAATAAAGCCGCTAAAAGTGGCGTTGGACTTATGTCCCAAGCGGATGAGGGAGTCCACCCGTTCCTTTTTCATCAGCGCGTACATGGCCTTTTTTGCCTGGGCAAAAAAGCGCTCCTTATGATAAAGGACATAAACAGAGATAATAAAGCCGATGGCCGCCCGGACAATGCCGGAGGTAATCTGGATGGTATAGCCTACTACATGGGGCAAGGCATCGGTTACAACTTCATAAACTTTAGCCAGAATTCCTTCTGCGGAGCCAATCATGCTGCCCAGATTTTGAACCAATTCCGTCGCCGCCTCCTCATCTCCCAGCAGCCCCACCAAAGTATTCTGGGCAAAGTCCTCCAGCTGCGCCGCGTAAGAGGAGATGTTGTGGGTCAGGTTGGAAATACTGTTTGCCACCTCAGGGATAATGGTGAAGAACAGCAGGGCGAGCACGGCAAAAAAGACCACAAAGGTGAGAAGAATGGAGAGCATTCGCTGATATTTAGGTCGCAGTTTGTCTTTGAACACCCTCTTGATCCCTTTGTTTTCCAGCCACTTCATCAGAGGGTTGAGCAGGTACGCGATGGAAAAGCCATAAATAAAGGGAAGCAGGATGCCGATCAACTTGGACAAAAGTCCCAGAAAATAGCTGATGTTAAACAGAAAAAGGAAAAACAGAATACTTGCCACGATGACCAGAAAAGCATAGAGGGAAACCGTAAAATACCGATTGTTCTTTTCAAGTTTCATACATATCCTTCTTCCTCATATAGTTTGATCGGCCTTATACCATCTCCGCTTCCTCTGAAAGGAGGATCCATTCATCACTTAGGTCGTTTAGCTGCTGTTTTCGCGTTTCTAAATCGCTGCAAAGCTGGGTGATCTTTTCGTAATCGCTGGCGTTCTCCGGATCCGCAATGGCCTGTTCCAATTCGGCACACATAGCCTCTGCCGATCCAATGGCCTCCTCCAACTCCTTGAGCCTTGCCTTGCGCATGGCGGCTTTCCGGCGCTGCTCCTTGCCTTTGTAAAAAGATTGCTTATTCTGTGAGTCGCTTTCTTTCAGCGGTACTTTTATGCTTTCCTCCGGGAGCTCTGCCTTCTGCTCCAGATAGGCGTCAAAGTTCCCGTTATACAGGATGGCACGGCCACCGCTCAGATCCAGAATCTGATCCGGTACCCGGTTGAGCAGATACCGGTCATGGGAAATGAGCAGGATGACCCCCTCAAATTCACGCAGGGCATCCTCAATGGCCTCTTTGGTCTGCAAATCCAGATGGTTGGTAGGTTCGTCCAGCAGAAGTACATTGCTCTCCCGCAGCCGCAGGATGGCAAACTCCACCTTGGCCCGCTCACCACCGGAAAGCTCCCCGATCTTTTTGTAGACATTTTCCCCGGTGAGGAGCACGCATCCTAAAGCATTGCGCACTTCCTGCTCCGCCATGCGGGGATACCGCTGCCAAACCTCTTCCAGGGCGGTGTTTTGAGGATTCATGTCCGCGTTTTCCTGGTCATAGTAACCCATGTGGACGTTTTTCCCCCACTCGATCTTGCCGGTATCATGGGGAATTTTGCCCATCAACATCTTGAGCAGGGTGGTTTTTCCGCAGCCATTGGGGCCGATGATGGCAATTTTCTGCCCTTTTTTCACGTCCAGCTCCACATTGGGAATCAGCAGACGTTTCGCCGCTCCCTCCCCCACCGACACTGACAGGTCCTTGACCAGCAATACATCGTTAGAGGTATTCTTGGGAAAGCGGAAGAAGATTTTCGGCGGCTTCTGGTAAGTTTTCGGCTTCTTCAGCGGCTCCATCCGTTCCAAAGCCTTCTGGCGGCTCTTTGCCATATTGGAGGTGCTGGCCCGGGTGATGTTCCGGGCCACATAGTCCTGCATGGACGCGATGACCTGGGACTGGATTTCGTATTCCTTCTGCATCCTTTTGATCCGCTCATCCCGCTGCCGTATATAGGCTGTATAGTTGCCCCGATACCCGGTCACCTCGCATTCGCTGACCTCCCAGATGGTATCCACCAGCTGATCGAGGAAATACCGGTCATGGGAGACGATAAGCACCGCTCCCTTGTAGCCTTTCAGATACTCTTCCAGCCACTGCAGGGTTTTAAAATCCAGATGGTTGGTGGGCTCATCCAGGATGAGCAGCTCCGGCTTTTCCAAAAGCAGCTTGGCGATGGCAAGCCGGGTCTTTTCCCCGCCGGAAAGACGGCCGATGATGCTGTCATAGACATCGGCGCCAAAGCCCATGCCTCCCAGCACCGTCTTGATGGCCACATCCATCTGATAGCCATCCCGGGCCTCAAATTTGGCCTGCTCTCCGGCATAGATAGCGGCAATCTTTTCATATTCTTCCCCGTCGTGGGGAATCCTGGCCATTTCCTGCTCCAGCAGACGCAGATGCTCCCCTATCTGGATCACATCGGCAAAGGCACTTTTCATCTCCTCATAGATGGTATTGTCCCTATCCAGGCCGCTATTCTGCTTCAGGTAGCCGATACGCAGCCCGTTTTGGATGGTGATTTCCCCTTCATCCGTCGCAAGCTCCCCTGTAATCAGCCGCAGGAGGGTGGATTTTCCCGCTCCATTGGGGCCAATAATGCCAATGCGCTGCGCAGGCTCAATATTTTCTGTACAGTCTTCTATAATCAGGTCGGAACCGAAGTATTTGGTCACCGACTGAAGTGATACGATCATGGAAGGATATTCTCTCTTTCTGTTGAGTATAGTTGTAGTTTATTATACCTTGTTTTCTCAGGGAGTACAACCACCGGCCGTTAAAAGAAAGGCTTCCCGCCGGGCAGGAAGCCTTTCTTTTAATAGGTAATTTTTGAAACACTGGGATAGCTGCTAAAGGGCACAAAACCATAAAGGATAAGCACATCGTCAAAGTGGTTTTCAGCCATAATGGTACTCAAATCCTCTCCCAGATACCGTAGGTCGATGGCCCAGACCTCGTCATAATTTTGAAGTAGGAAGGGGACAAAGCTATTGCCAAAGCTGTCTTTGATGACCAGGATACGGCTGGGGTTCTCTTTATTTTGAGAACGGTTCTGTTCCCCACTTTTCATGATGGTCAAGCCATTGTTGCCATGTAGGAAAGCGCCGTATTTATCCCGCTTCTCAAATTGATCCAAATTGTAGAGACCTTCTACCTCTTCACCGTCAATGGTTACTTGAGAGGTGGAAAAATCATAGTAATCAATGGTGTCTGGCACCGTATTAAACGCTTTAGATTTTGAAAAGAAGGTACCGTAGAAATCCTCTACCTCATGCTTTGTCAAATCGGACAGTTCCACCGGTGTCAGGCCCCGGCTTTCGCAGAACTGCCGATAGGCATAGTAGGCGCCTGTGGTCGTCCAATGGTGATCGGTGCGGTAATAGATATATTCATCTTTATGCTGGGAAAGGGCCGAGTAAACATCCAGGGTGGAGATCCCACTCTTGGAAAAACGGTCATAGATTTCCTCAGTCCATGCTACCTGATCAACAAAATGAAGGCCACTGGGCACCTTATCACTGAGTACCTCATAAGAATAGGGCACAATCATCGCTGTAATTTCATTGGTCGCGCTGTATTTCTTTCCAAACTCCTCCACAAAGCCGATGTTTTTCTGTAAACGGTCTTCATCGGTGGCGAAGTATTTCTCGAACATATAGTGATCCTTTCCATAGACCACCCCATTGTTTTCCGTCTTTCCCAATAGATACTCTGTCCGGGATTTCAGGCTGATCCACTGATCGCGGAGGACAAACTGATCGTTGACATAGGTTTCATATTTCATCGTATAGCTCTGATCGCCTTCCGCCATCAGGCTTCTGATAGAAAATTCCGGTTTTTGTGTCAACACCCTGTTTTCCATCTCAGAAAATTCCCGGACCGGATAGAAGTTGTCCCAGATAAAAATACCAACGATGAGGAGACCGAAAATCACAGTCATGGGATGCCGAAGTAAATGTTTGATTTTTTCCATAGAAGATCAGTCTCCTTTCATCAGAATCTAAAGTAGAGAAATGGGTTGTAGGTGGCATCCACCAGATAAGCCACCGACAGTAGGAAGATAAGCAGATAGATCGCATTTTTAATCCAGTTGACGTCCACCTTAGAAAACACCTTGGCAATCAACGGGGTGGATAAGAAGCAGGCGATAACAATGGTTACTGCGTAATTTCGCAGATAGTAGAGCCAATCCATGCCGCCACTAAAGGAGAACAGCTTGGTGAAGAAGGTGCCCAGCTGTCCCAAATCGGTGATGGCGAACAGGCTCCAAGAGATGAGGAGCAAAAAGAGCACATACACATGGGAGAAAATCCGGTGCTTGTCCAAGAAATTCGAAAATCCCGCCTTCTCGATGGCCAGGAATACAAAGAAAAACAGTCCCCAGAAAATAAAGTTCCAGTTGGCCCCATGCCAAAATCCGGTACAGGCCCAGACCACAAAAAGGTTAAAATACATCCGCGCTTTGCCCTTACGGTTACCGCCCAGGGGGATGTATACATACTCCCGGAACCAGGAGCTAAGGGTCATATGCCACCGGCGCCAGAAGTCGGTAATGCTCCGGGCAATGTAGGGATAGTTAAAGTTTTCAGGGAACTCAAAGCCCAGCATCTTGCCAAGGCCGATGGCCATGGTAGAATATCCGCTAAAGTCAAAAAAGATTTGCAGGGCAAAGGCCAGGATTCCCAGCCATGCCAGCGGGGTGGATACATTAGCAAATCCCAAAGTTTCCACCTCTGTCCACAAGGCGCCGATATTGTTGGCAATCAGTACCTTTTTCCCCAGGCCAAGGATGAAAATTTTCACGCCTTCCTCAATCTGAGCCAGGCGGATTTTCCGGCTCTTAAGCTCTTTGTTGATATCGGTGTAAAGTACGATGGGGCCGGCGATCAACTGCGGGAACAATACTACAAAGGCGCCCAGGTCGATGATGTTGTGCTCAGCCTTGACCTTCCCCCGATAAACGTCGATGGTATAGGACATGGTCTGGAAGGTATAAAAACTGATTCCCAAAGGAAGGGTCAGCTCCAGCGTCCCGATGGAAAGATTCAATAAGCCGTTAAGGTTTTCGATAAAGAAATTGGTATATTTAAAGAAGATGAGCATGCCTAGACTGAAAAATACAGCAATAAGAAAACAGGCCCTTCGCAAGCCCTTTCTCTCCGCAAATTTTTCAATACCCAAGGCCGCCAGATAATTGACCAGAATGGTGGCCAGCATCACCGGGAAATATCTGGGTTCACCCCAAGAATAGAAAAACAAGCTTAAAAGCAAAAGGCTGAGATTCTTCAGCTTCCACGGCACAGCGTAGTAAATAATAAATGCAACCGGTAAAAACCGGAACAAAAACAGCAGGCTACTGAATACCACTTATGCATCCCCCTCATCGATATAGTGCCTTATTATCTCAATCGGAAGTATTTTCCGCCGAAAGAAAAATCTTTCAAAAAGCAAAAGCTAGCTCTAAATCTAACAGAAACACCGTCAAATTTCAAGCTAGCCTGCAAAAAAAATCCTAAATATTTTCTTAACGTAAAAAAGTTTGGCTCTTTTTGCTGCAATTTATGCAAAAAAGCTTAAAAATATCTCTTCGGCCTTGTCGATTTCCTCGGAAATGTCCTTCGTGGTATCACCTACGATTAATAACGCCGCGTAATCCCCTTTGGTGACCACCTTGCCTGCTTCTGCCTTACTGATCATGTCGGGTAGATATTGCTCGGCAATCCGCGCCTCTTTTCTTTTTTCCAGGGCGGCTTTGACATCCTCGATCTTGCCCTCCTTGGCCTTGACAATCACTACATCGTCCACACCGGGCATAACTTGGGCATATTTTCCATAGAAGTCCTCTGCCATGGTGTCATCGATCCCGTACATGTCGCTGAGCATCTCCTGGGTTACCTCTCCGGCCATGGCAATACCGATTTCTTGGTCGATTTTGTCCACAATATCGCTGAGTTTAGTTCCCTCGACAAGCTCGTCCTGTACAGCGCTGCCGCTGCTCCCATTCTCCCCGCTGGCGCATGCGGAAAACATCGTCATACACAGCAGTGCAGCCAGACAAATCACAAAAATTCTTTTCATCTTATAATCCTTTCTCTTTCTTTTTGAGCCTTCTTTTTTATTATGCCAATTTTATCCCCCATTTAAACACAGGCGAATGGCAGGCCCAAATCCATAGTGTCTGATTTCTTACTATTTCTTGCATTATTTTCAAAGTTCATATTTTATTCATTTTTATTGTTTTTTCATTGCTTTTGCCCGAAGGGACCGTTATAATAAAGTTAGCTAATCTTAATTAAAAGGAAAGGGGCGACCCTTGGATGAATACATGGAAACGTTTGTCAACTCCCCTTTTGGGCGTTCTTCTGATCCTAGGCGCTTTCTTCTTCTATTCCACCGTTTCCAGCAAAGCTGCGGCGGAGGAGAAAATTCCGGAACAGGTGGTTCTTCCCCAGTACATTCGGCCGCAGATCAAAGGCTGGGCCTATACTGAGGGGCTGACCCTGGAAAGCTCCTGCGAAGTTGCCTTGGTCCCCGGCGGGGACAAGTCCTCCCTAGAGCTATATGTTGACGCTCCCACCGATGAAAACGGCCAGATCATCTACGACGATGGCCAGATCTGGACACTGGTCCTGCGCAAACACGGCTATTTTTATCCTTTGATGGAAAAGCAATATATTCAGCAAGGCAATGTTTCTTACAGCGCCTATTATTCCCATGAGGATGACGCATTTCACATTATGGTCATCAAAAACCAGCGGGCGGACCTTGATATTTACGAATGTATCTATGACGTCCATGAGGACGCATTCGAGGTCCGCAGTATCTACAAGGCCAAGGACATTGAAGAGGTATTCCGCAATTATTAATAAAAAAAGATGCCGCCTTCTAACGGTATCTTCCAGAACAGCCGGCATAAGCCGGCTGTTTTTTTATGCTGTCCGTTTTTTGACAGCTCCCACCAGGGAAAACAGTGCGAACATCAGGATATTGGCCGCCACTACGCTGGCGCCCGCCGGGGTGGAAAAGACAAAGGAGCCCAAGATTCCGATGACAAAGCAGACCACCGAAACTAAAGCCGAGCAAATGACCACTCCTTTGAAGCTTTGAAACACCCGCATCGAGGTCAGCGCCGGAAAGATTACCAGGCTGGAGATGAGCAGCGCCCCCATGATCCGCATGCCGACTACAATGGTGATGGCGGTGAGAAGGGCCAGCAGTGTATTATAGGCGCCCACCTTGGTACCGGTTGCCAGCGCAAAGTTTTCGTCAAAGGTAATGGCAAAAAGTTTGTTATAAAAAAGAACAAAAAGGATCAAAACCACAATCGAGAGCCCCACGCTCAGGTATACGTCGCTTTGGCTCATGGCCAGGATGCTGCCAAACATATAGCTGTTGACGTCCGTATTCATGCCGGTGGTCAAAGAGGTAACAATGACGCCTACAGCCAAGGAACCGCTGGCGATCAGGGCAATGGCGGCATCCCCTTTGATTTTGCTGTTTTCGCTGATGCGCAGCAGCAAAAACGCCGCCAGCACCACAATGGGAATCGATACCTGCAAGGGGGATAGGTTGAGGGCCATGGCGATAGAAAGGGCGCCAAATCCCACATGGGATAAACCGTCCCCAATCATGGAGTAGCGTTTGAGGACCAGGCTGACCCCCAGCAGAGCCGCGCACATGGAGACCAAAGTTCCCACAATCAAAGCCCGGACAATAAATTCATAGGATAACAGTTGCCGGAGTAGTTCTATCATAGGTCGACCCTCCCTGTCATCCTGCGGTAGGCGTCGCTGCGCAGGTATTCCTCTGTGGAACCGTAAAAAAGCAGCTCCTCATCCATGTGAAGAATTTTCCCGGCATGGGTTACGGCGTAATGAAAGTCATGGGACACCATGATAACTGTAACCCCCTGCTCTTTGTTAATCCGGCCGATCAGATCATACAGTTCGGTGGTCGCGATGGGGTCAAGCCCTGTCACCGGCTCATCCAGCAGCAGCATCTGATCGGTGGCGCACAGCGCCCGGGCCAGCAGTACCCGCTGCTGTTGGCCTCCGGAAAGGTCCCGATAGGATTTGTTCTTCAGCTCCAGAATGCCCATGCTTTTCAGATTCTCCAGAGCCCTCTTTTTATCCCCAGCACTGTAAAAAGGCCGCAGTCCCCGCCGGCTCAGGCACCCGGATAGGACGATTTCATAAACAGAAGCCGGAAAGTCCTTTTGTACCATCGTCTGCTGAGGCAGATAGCCGATGGCGTTTCGGCTGAGCCCCTCCCCGCAGGTGACGCTCCCCGTCCGCAGAGGGACCAGCCCCAACAGCCCCTTGACCAGACTGCTTTTTCCCGATCCGTTCTCCCCCACGATACAGATATAGTCACCGGCTTCTATGTCAAAGCTTACATCTTTGACCGCACACTGGTTTTCATAATAGATTGTCAAATGGCGGCAGGCCATCAATGGCATTTAATTCAGCCCCTTCTTTAGATTTTCAGCGTTTTGTTCCATGAGGGATAGATAGGTCACCCCATTGTCAAAATCCTGTTTGGAAACATTGTGGCAGGAGTGGAGCAGCAGCATTTCGCAGCCGGTTTCTTCACTGATGGATCTGGCTACCTTGGGGTCGGTCAGCTCCTCGTAAAATACCACCGGGATATGCTCCTCCCGGATGATGTCGATCATTTGGGCAATGGTCTTCGCGCTGGGCTCCCCTTCATGGGAACAGGAGGCAAAGGCGGCCACATAGGTAAGTCCATACCGCTCAGCAAAATAGTGGAAGGCAAAGCGTCCGGCAAAGACAATCTCTTTGCGGGATGCCTCGCTTATGATGGTGGAAAATTTCTCATCCAGCTCTTGGAGCTGTTTTTGATAAGTTTCCTCCCGTTGGCGGTAGATTTCTTCCCCCTCTGGGTCCTCCGCGCACAGGGCGTCAGCGATATTGGCGACCATCTGCTGGGCCAAAACCGGACTGGTCCAGATGTGAGGGTCATAGGCATGGTCATGCCCATCTCCATCCTCGTCCTCTTCATGAGAGGCATCCAGCTGGATTCCTTGGGAAGCATCCACCACCGTGACATCATCACTTGTCAGGCCCTCAATGATCTGTTCCGCCCAGGGCTCCATATACTGGCCGGTATAGATAAAGAGATCCGCCTCATTGATTTTAATCATATCCGCCGGCGTGGGCTCATAGGAATGGCTCTCTACGCCAGGGGGCAGAAGCAGGGTGATTTCCGCCCTGTCCCCGCATAGCTGACGGGCAAAATCATATTGTGGAAATAGGGTGGTAACAATCTGCAGCTTTGCGTCATCCTCCTTGGAGGGCAGCGCGCCGCAGCCGGATATGAGCCCAGCTGTAAGGCAAAGGCACAGCAGCAAGGCAATGATTCTAAACTTCATCCCGGTTCTCCTCTTCCCCTGTCTCCCTGCACTGCTCGCACAGACCGTAGAGCACCGTCTTGCGGCTGTCGATCAGGAACTGATGCTGCTGCAGGATATGGGCGTGCACCTGATCTAAAAAGCTGCATTCTACATGGAGCAGCGCACCGCACCTGACGCATTTGAGATGATAGTGCTTACAGCAGCTCTCGTCTCCGCCAGCCAGCTGGAAGCAGGCTCCCGCTCCTTCTTCCAAAAAATATTTGCGGACCTTCCCCTCTTCCACCAGCTTTTCCAGATAGCGGTAGACTGTGGATTTTCCCACGCCGTTACCCTGGCTTTTCAGATAGTCTACCACATCGTCCACCATCACATGGCGGTCTTTATTCTCCTGCAAAAAATTCCATATACTTTCCCGTTGCCGGGTCCGATAGCTTATATTCATGACAGCTGTCCATATCCTCCCGAATATGAAAATGATTTTCAATTTCATATTTTATTTCTTTTCCCCATTTTTGTCAACCGCATCCCTATGAAAAGAGGAGACGGAAAACCGTCTCCTCTTTTTAGAAAAAGCTCAGCTGCTTCATAGGGGGCTGTCGTTTTGCCCCATCCTTTTCCCTTTGGAGCAGCTGTTCAGGAATAGAATTCAAAAATGCCGAAGGCTCCCGGGAGGTCATCAGGACCAGTTCCTCTTTGGCCCGTGTCATCCCCACATAAAACAGGCGCCGCTCCTCCTCCATATCCACCGGGTGCCGCGGGGACTCTAGGGGAATGCTTCCCTTTTTCACGCCGCTTAAAAACACCACGGGAAATTCCAAGCCCTTGGCGCCGTGGAGGGTCATCAGCCGCACCGCGCCGCTGTGATAGGTCTTAACAGGGCTGCGGCGCAAATCCCCTTCTGAACCCAGGGCCAGATTTTCCAGAAAAGCCGCCATTGTCTTATCAAACACCGCCATGTTTTGCAGCTTTTCCACCGGCTTTTTCCCTTCCAGGCCGCATTCTTCCGCCAGGGCCTCAATGAGCTTGCGGGGATTGTCTTTCTTCACCCGAGGCGTAAAATCCTGGGCCAGCCGGCCCCATTCCCGCAGAAGGCCGGTATTTTCAAATTGGCTGAGTATCTGCGTCACCTTCTCCGCCGTATCCTGTCCTTCCAGGAGGGACCAGGCTTCGCCTACACTGCGGCACAAATCCTCCGGGCAATGCCAGAGAAGCCCCAGGCATCCCCTGAGGGAAAGCATATCCCGCGGCTGGGTCAGCCACCGGAAAAAGCAGAGGATGCCCCGGACACCTTCCTCCTCCAGGAAGTCCTCCCGGCCATGGACAATATAGGGGATGCCCTCATGGCGCAGACAGCTTTCCAGCACCCGGGACTGATGATGGGTCCGGTATAAAACGGCGATGTCCGAGAAGGAGCGTGTTCCCTCCCCCTCACCTTCCGACAGAAGAGCTCCGGCGTCCAGCATATCCACGCCGCCCACCATCCGGCCGATCTCCTTGGCGATGAAGATGCCCTCTGACAGCTCGCTTTCGGAGGTGACCAGACGCACCCGCTTCTCCCCGGCGCCATGGGCCTGAAGCAGCCGGGGCTCACCCCCGTTTTCCTCAATGACCGCTAGTGCGCTTTGGAGAATCTGCGGAGTGCTGCGGTAATTGATCCGCAGCCGGATGGTACGCAGACCGCTCATGTCTTCCTGCAGGCGTTCAAAGCAGCGGGCGTCTGAGCCCCGGAACCCGTAGATGGACTGATCCGGGTCGCCGATGACAAACAGCCCCTTTCTTCCCTGGCTCCACCGCCGGATCAGCTGATACTGGACAGGAGCGATGTCCTGAAACTCGTCCACCAGCAGATAGTCAAAGCCTTTCCCCTTTTCCTCCGCCAGCTTCAGCCCCGCTAGGAGCAGGTCATCAAAATCCAGGGCGCCGGCTTCCTCCAAAAGCTGCTGATAGCGGGCAAATGCTTCCTCGCTGAAAGCCTCCTCCCCTTGGACTCCGTTTTTCTTTCGGGATACCTCCTGCAAAAAAGCGGAGGGCTTTATCTTCAGGTCCATCTCCTGGATGACCTGGGCCGCTGTCTCCAGGGCCGCAGGAGTATCCAGCAAAGCGCCCTCTCTTTTCCCCAGCATCTTGAGACAGATGGAATGAAAGGTGCCAATGGTCATCGCTTTGACCCTTTTTTTATCGCCAAATTGGGCTTCCAGCCGCTGCCGCATCTCTTCGGCGGCCTGATTGGTGAAGGTCACCGCCCCGATCTGTTCCGGGCGCACCCCCATTTGTTCCACCAAATAGGCAATGCGGGTAATGAGGGTCTTTGTCTTGCCCGTCCCTGGCCCCGCGATGACTGCTACGGCAGGCTCTGTGGCAGTCACCGCCTGTCTCTGCTCCTCATTAAGCCCGGAGAGCAGGTCTTCGGATGCATTTTCATCCTTCTCTACAGTCGGTGCTGTTTTCTTTTCCCTTTGTGAAGCCGAAATCCGGGACCGGGTCTTTTTCAGGGACTTTTCCTCCTTGCCGAACAAGGAGGTCTGCCCGGCCAGCATGTCCATCTCGTCGGGGCTGAGCAGGGTAATTTTGCCGTATTCCCCATCAAAGCCAGGGCTGCGCTCCACCCGCCCAGCCCGCAGCCGCCGGATGCCTTCGGCCACACCCTTTCTAGCGGCCCGCTCGATATCCTCTATAGGCGCCTTCCGCAGGATGTAAAACTCATCTCCTAAAGCATGAAGCATCTGCTCATAGCGGGCCGCCGTCTTCTTGCTGGCGGCGGATACCCCAGTGCAGGCGGCGATAACCTCAGGCAGGGGAACCAGGCTTTCAAAAGGCTTGGCGCCTTTCGGCCGGTAGCCATTCTCCCGGTCGGAAAGCTGGTCCACCCGATGCTGTACGCCTATGGTCAGCTTTTCCCGCAGATAGGGCATCTGCCCTCATATTGATCGGTCTGGGACGGTTCCAGGCAAACGCCGCAGTTGCGATGGCCGTCCCAGTGATATTTCCCCTCCTCCGGGAAAAATTCCAAGGTGCCGGCAAACCCCTCCCCAGTCTGGATGGCATGGGAAAGGGCGGGATAGGACAAGGGGCCCTCCAAAAGATTCGCCTCCCTTCCCAGCTTTTGCGGGGAATGGGCGTCGGAGTTGGAAACCAATGTATAGCCGTCCAGGGCCGAAATCTGCCAGTTCATAGGCGGGTCGGAGGAAAGTCCCGTCTCTAAGGCATGGATATAGGGGGTCAGGTCCTCAAAACATTCTTCTATGGTGTCAAATCCAGAAAATGCGCCAAACAGGGAGAAATGAGGGGTCCAGATATGGGCGGGGATGAACACAGCATCTGGGCAGGACTCCAGGGTAATTTCCAGCAGGTCCCGGCTGTCCAGCCCCAGGATAGGCCGTCCATCGGAGTGGATATTGCCGATGGCTTCCAGCTTGTGGGCGAGGATATCCGCCGCCTCCAGGCTGGGGAGCAGGATGACATTGTGAACCTTGCGCACCTTGCCATTCTTCTTATAAATAGAGCTAATCTCCCCCGAAAGGACAAAGCGGGGCTGACGCGGCTCTCCGGCCACACCGGCCGGTTGTTGGCACAGTTCATCCCGCAGGCGGTAAAGTCCCTCTTCGGCGGGGATCAACTTTTCCTCCAGCTCTTTTCTCCATGCCGGATGGGTAAAATCCCCGGTGCCCAGAAGGTCAATTCCCTTCCGCCGGGCCCAAAGGTCCAGCTGCTCCGGCACACAGTCCCGGCTGGTGGCCCTGGAGTATTTGGAATGGATATGTAAATCGGCAATATACATCCGCTCTCACCCTCATTCTTAAAGTCAGCCTTATTATATCCTGTTTTTTATGACGGCGCAATAAAGCCAAGCCCTAACCCAGCATCCTTTGCAGCAGAGAGCCGTAATAGTCCTGAATCCGGTGCTGCCGCAAGGAGTACACGCCCCAGATGCGGGGAGGCCCTACATGGATGCATCCTCCCACATGGCGGTATCCCATAAAGGCAAAGGGAAGCTTGGTGACAATGTCGTTGCCGTTGACCACACGGATGGCCTTGAACACCCGCTTGTCAAAGGACCTTTGGAAAGCCCGGTTTCCCACCCGGGGGCAGCCGAAGGTGATGACCTGGATGTCCTTATGAGGGAAACAGTACTGCAGGTCCACTGCGCACAGGATGGCCAGAGCAGCGCCAAAGGAGTGCCCGCAGATGCAGATGTGAATCAACTCCTGCGAAACCTGGCCGTGGATTCTCTCTCGGACCTCCGGGCTTTTATAGGCCCTCAAAAAGCCTTCATGAACCCGGATTTTTGTATCCTGGTTATCATAGGGGATGGTCTTTTTCCCGAAGGAAAAATCCGACTCCCAGTCCTTGGGGGAATCGGAGCCTCGGAAGCTGATAGAGAGGCGTCTTTCCTTTTTTCGCAGATAGCATTGGACCCCGGAAGGGCAGTCGTCGATGACAATGAGTTTCTCCCCCGGCTCACAGGGCTGGATATCCCCATAGGAGAGGGCGGAAAGCTCCAGGGCGTTGAGTATACCTTCTCTGTTCATGGCATTCACCTCCCCTTAGTCTATGAAAGTGTCATGGAATGAGAGACAATCAACACGTCTTGACACAAGGGAAAAACAGATGTTATACTAAGGGCAAATCAAGGGATTTTCATTACTGACGGATCAGTGGGCTTACCACAAGGGAATGAAAATCTGTCACATGCCGACCGTCTGGGCAACATCGCAAGGATGTTGCCCTTTTTCATTGTCTGCGCTGCGAAAAAGGGCCGCATCCGGCGGTGTCGAGTGAATCAGAACAGGGAGGAAACTGATATGGCTACACCTTGGGAAGGCTTTGTGCCTGGCAGATGGCAGGAAAAAATTGACGTCCGGGATTTTATCCAGAAAAACTACACCCCTTACACCGGAAATGAGGACTTTTTGGCTCCCGCTACAGAACGGACCAAGAGGCTGATGCACAAACTGCAAAACCTCATGTCTCTGGAGCAGGAGTTTGGCGGGGTGCTGGATATCGATACCCAGACCGTCACTTCCCTGCTTAACTACAAACCAGGATACCTGGACAAAAATGAAGAAATCATTGTAGGACTGCAAACCGACCGCCCCCTCAAACGGGGAGTCAATCCCTTCGGCGGGCTCAAAATGACCCGCAACGCCTGCAAAGCCTATGGATACGAGCTCTCCCGGAAGGTAGAGGATGAATTTCTCTACCGCACCACCCACAATGACGGGGTATTCCGGGTCTATAATGAGGAAACCAGAGCCGCCCGTCACTGCGGCCTGATCACCGGGCTTCCCGACGCCTACGGGCGGGGCAGGATCATCGGCGACTACCGCCGGGTCGCCCTCTATGGCATTGACAGGCTCATCCAGGAGAAGCAGCGGGACAAACACGATCTGGGGCTGGAGGATATGGATGTGGAGCATATCCGCCAGCTGGAGGAGCTCTATCAGCAGATCAATTTCCTGGGAAAGCTCAAGGAGATGGCGGCCATGTACGGCTATGACATCTCAGGGCCGGCCACCACGGCCAAGGAAGCGGTTCAGTGGCTCTATTTCGGCTATCTAGGCGCCATTAAGGAACAAAACGGCGCGGCTATGAGCCTGGGCCGGACCTCTACCTTTTTGGATATCTATTTTGAACGGGATCTCAGAAATGGAGTGCTGGACGAGTCCGGCGCTCAGGAGATCATGGATGACTTTGTCATGAAGCTGCGGATGGCCCGCCACCTGCGCACTCCGGAATACAACGAGCTCTTTGCGGGGGATCCCATGTGGATCACCGAAGCCATCGGCGGCATGGGAGAGGACGGCCGGCCCCTGGTGACCAAAAATTCCTACCGGGTGCTCCACACCCTTTACAACCTTGGCTCCTCCGCCGAGCCCAATCTGACGGTGCTTTGGTCTAAAGACCTGCCCGCTCCCTTCCAGCGCTACTGCGCCAAGGTCTCCTGTGACACCGACGCCATCCAGTATGAAAACGACGACCTGATGCGCCCCCGCTTTGGCGACGACTATGCCATCGCCTGCTGTGTCTCCGCCATGCGGGTGGGCAAAGAGATGCAGTTTTTCGGCGCCCGGGCCAACCTGGCAAAGCTGCTGCTCATGGCGCTCAACGGTGGCCGGGACGAAAAGCAAGGGGTGCAAGTAGGGCCTGTCCATTCCCCTTATGAGGGCGAATATCTGGATTACGGCAAGGTGATGGAGCTTTTGGACTTTTACCGGCCCTGGCTTGCCCGGATGTACTGCAACACCATGAATATCATCCACTATATGCACGATAAATACGCCTATGAAAAGACCCAAATGGCCCTTCATGATACCAAGGTCCATCGGTATATGGCCTTTGGCATCGCAGGGATGAGCGTCTTTGCCGACTCCCTCTCCGCCATCAAATACGCCCGTGTCCGCTGCATCCGGGATCCGGAAACAGGCCTCATCACCGACTTTGAGACGGTGGGGGATTATCCCGCCTTTGGCAACGACGACGACCGTGTGGATTCCATCGCTCGGGAGCAGGTGGAGCTATTTTATCGTGAACTGCAAAAAACGCCTCTTTATCGGGACGCGGAGCCTACCCTTTCCATCCTGACCATCACCTCCAATGTGGTTTACGGCAAAAAGACCGGCTCCACCCCCGATGGCCGCAAGGCGGGAGAACCCTTTGCTCCTGGCGCCAATCCCATGCACGGCCGGGAGAAAAACGGAGCCCTGGCCGCTCTCAATTCGGTGGCCAAGCTCTCCTATGACGTCTGCCGGGATGGCATCTCCAACACCTTTTCCATTGTGCCCACCGCCCTTGGAAGGACGGAGGAAGATCAATATCAGAACCTGGTTGTCATCTTAAACGGCTATTTTGCCCAGATGGCCCACCATATCAATGTCAACGTCCTCAACCGGGAAACATTGATGGATGCCTATGAGCATCCTGACAAATATCCCAACCTGACCATCCGGGTTTCGGGATATGCCGTCAACTTCCACAAACTCAGCCGGGAACAGCAGCGGGAGGTCATCTCCCGCACCTTCCACGAGGTGCTTTAATCCATGAAGGAGAATGAGATCATCACCGGCCGCATTCATTCCTTTCAGTCCCTGGGAGCGGTGGATGGGCCAGGAATCCGGTATACTGTCTTTTTGCAAGGCTGCCCCCTGCGGTGTATCTACTGTCACAACCCGGACACCTGGGACCCCGCCGCCGGGCAGGTTTGTACGGTGGAGGAGGTGGCCCAGCGGGTGCTGCGCTGCCGCCCCTATTTCGGGGAGCTGGGAGGCGTCACCGTTACAGGCGGTGAGCCCCTTCTTCAGCCGGACTTTGTGTCTGCGCTATTTCAGCGCCTGCAAAAGGAGGGGATCCACACCGTTTTGGATACCTCCGGCGCCATAGGCCTCGACCGGGCAGAACAGGTGCTGCAATATACGGATCTGGCCCTGGTAGACGTAAAATTTCTCTCGGACAAGGGGTATCGCGACCATTGCGGGGGGGATTTTTCCAGAGTCAAGGAGTTTCTCGCCCTAACCCAAAGGCTCCAGGTTCCTATCTGGATCCGCCATGTGGTGGTGCCCGGTCTTACCGACGCTCCCTCCCACATCAAGGCCCTGGCGGATTTTTGCAAACAATATCCCAACCTTGAGAAAATAGAGCTTCTCCCTTTTGAAAAGCTCTGCTTGGAAAAGTACAAGGCGATGGGGGTGCCCTTCCCTCTGGAAGACACCCCTGCCATGTCCCGGGAAAAGCTGAACCGTCTTCAGACGCTTTTAGGGCAATAAAAAAACAGCCATCCTCGGATGGCTGTTTTTTATTTACTTTCCGCCTTTATGCTTATCGGAGGAGGGAAGCATTTTCCTTTCCTCTTCCGAGGTGGTCTTCAGCTCAAACCAGAAGATACTCCCCTGGCCAATGGAGCTGATGACCCCATAGGCCGCGCCGTGGAGATCCAGGATGTTTTTGACAATAGAAAGGCCCAAACCGGTACCAATGGCCGCCCGTTTATGAGATTTATCCACCTTGTAATACCGGTCCCAAATATAGGGGATTTCCTCTTGGGCAATACCGTCACCGGTATCGATGATTTCCAGCTTCACCGCGCCTTCCCGGACGCTTTGGCAGACGGTCACCGTCTTATCCGGGCCGGTGTAGTTGATGGCATTGTTGATGAGATTATAGATCACCTGGGACATTTTCAGCTCATCTGCCATGACCATCGCCTCGGCATCGGCAATAAACTTGATGTGATAGCCCTCCTGCTCTGTCAGCTTCATATAGCGGGTCATGATCTCCCGGACCGTCTGGGTGATGTTAAACTCAGAAAGGCTCAAGGTCATGGTGCCCGACTGCAACTTGGAAATGTCCATCAGGTCGTTGACCAGGCTGGTGAGCCTTTTTGCTTCGTCAATGATGATCTGGATATTCTCCGGCGTGTTTTCCCCAGGGATATCCCGCATGACCTCGGCATAGCCGGTAATCATGGTCAGCGGGGTTCGCAGATCGTGGGAGATGTTGGCGATAAGCTCCCGGCGCAGCCCTTCCACCTTGGAAAGCTCCTTGGCGGCATAGTTGAGGGTATCGCCCAACTCGGAGATTTCCCGATATCCTCCCCCCGCGAAGGTGGTATCATATTTTCCCTTGGCCAGTTCTTTCGCCGACTGGTTGATCTTGATAATAGGCTCGGAAATCTGCCGGGAGAGAAGCAGGGCCAGACCTACACAGAGCACCAGGAGAATGATGGTGACATAAATCAGCTGTACCCGCAAAGTCTCCACCGTAGAGTTGACCGGTGTAATGGTAGAGTTGAGAAGGATCATGACGGTGTCTCCGTCCGATCGCTCCACCAGCTGGGCATATACCATATTTTCCACCTTGGTCCGCATGGGCGGCGGTACATCCCAGCCCTTTTTCTCCATCTTGATCCAAAATTCCTCACTCCACTGATCCTGAGAAATCAACTCGAAGGTCGTTCCGCCGCCCTCCTCCGCCTTTTCATACATAGCCGAGAGATCCTTCACATTCATCTTATGAATGGTACACTCTGCCACGGATTCGTAGGAATAAAGGTTTGCAAAATTTTCATCCACAATGCGGATGCAGGTATCATTGCGTTTGGATAGATTCTCTATCAGTGAATCAAGATCGTCGTTGTCAATGTTGCGGACAATGCTTTCCGCAGTGGACTTAATATTCTGGGTCTTGATGGCCTTGTAAAAGCTCTCCAGAAATACAGTTTGAAACAGCCACAGCAATACCAACATAAAACCCACAAATACTACAAGGTAGCCAAAGAGTTTCCACTTGATGCTCACCTTATTTTTTAGATGCAGTTTATTCCACTTCAAAGCGGTATCCCACCCCTCGCAACGTTACAATAAACTTGCTGTATGGGCCCAGTGTTTTGCGCAGCAGTTTAATATGGGTGTCCAGCGTACGGTCATCGCCGTAAAAGTCATAGCCCCACACGTCACTGATGAGCTTTTCCCGAGTCAGTGCAATGCCACGGTTTTTCACCATATAGAAAAACAGATCGTACTCTTTGGGGGACATGTCCACCTTCTCCCCGTCCACATAGACAAGGCGTCCGGTGAAGTCCACCGTCAGCCCCTCAAAGGAAAGGACTTCCTTCTGGGTCTCCCCGCTGCTGCGTTTGACGATGGCTGCGACCCGCATCATCAGTTCTTTGGGAGAGAAAGGCTTGACCACATAATCGTCGATGCCAAGCTCAAAGCCGTGGATCTTGTCGTATTCCTCCCCACGGGCGGAAAGCATGAGCATAGGTACATTTTTAAATTTGCGGATCTCCCTGCACGCGGAAAACCCATCCAATTCCGGCATCATCACATCCATAATCACAATGTCGAAATCCTGCTCTTTGCAGAGCTTTACCGCTTCCATGCCATCGGCGGCTTCCACCACTTCATGGCCTTCAAAATTTGCATATTTTTTAATCATTTGGCGGATCCGCTCTTCATCGTCCACCACAAGAATCCGATACATAGGTCCCCTCCAAATTTATTCTGGTTTTTATTTTGATATAATGAAATATTTTAATCCGCCTGTGTGACGGCTGCATGAAGATAGGCTGAAAAACCAATTGAAGAAAATTCACACACAGGGTCAAAAAAGCCCCGTACCACAGGGCACAGGGCGATTTTTCTTCTGAATACCATCCGAAGGAAGATGATGGCATCCAGAGTAGAGAGAAGAAAAGAGGAAAGAAATATGAAAAGAAGTTATTAGCAAGCATCTTTCTTGATGCTGGTTTTAGTATAAAAGGCGAATGTGACCTCCATATGAAGGTCTCATGAACCCTGTAAGAATTTGGAGAAAAAACGCGCTTTAAATTTCCCCTTTCCCTAAAATCTCCTGTAATCTCTCTGCGGAAAGGGCCGCAATACTAATCGGGGGCACCGGTTCCCTATCAAAATTCCCCAGATGCCTTTCCAGGCAGATGACATCATGCCACCGGCCCAGCTTGTACCCACACCGATGCCAGATCCCGGCATCTTCAAAGCCAAAAGCCCTGTGCAGCGCCAAGCTTCCGGCGTTGGGCAGGGTGACTACCCCATAAGCGTTGTAGTAGCCCAGCTCCTCAGCAAAGGCCAAGAGACGGGCATAGAAACCAGAGCCAATTCCCCGGTTTTGAAACCTCTCCTCAATATAGACAGAGGTCTCCACATCCCAGTCATAGGCCGCCCGCTCTCTAAAGGGGGAAAGATAGGCATATCCGGCAATCTCGCCCCGCTCTTCGCAAACCAAATAAGGGTATTGAGCCGATATATGCCGGATACGGCTGGCAAACTCCGCCACCGAAGGCACATCGTATTCAAAAGTTACCGCCGTATCTGTAACATAGGGGCGGTAAATATCCCGTAGTCGCCCGGCATCCGCCTCCTTGGCCAAACGGAAAATCCGTCCGGCCCCACCGCTGTCGCCCCTTGCAGCATTAGTCTCCATATAAAGCCCGTTCCTCCTCCGGAGCGATGACGAAGTCCCCGCCAGACATGGAGTCCTTGAGCTGATCCAGGCTGGAGCAGCCCACAATGGCAAAGCCCTCTACAGGGTTGGAGGTGATGAAAGAAAGGGCCACTGCTGCCGGAGAGAGCCCATTTTTCTCCCCAAAAGCCTTGACCCGCTGGGCACGGGCCACATTTTCTGGACTGAGGAAACGCTTGCGGGCTTTTTCGTTAAGTCCCTCTTCCCCCAGTGTCAAATATTTGGAGAAAAAGCCCTTGGCCTGGGGGCAGTAGGCCATGACCGGCATGCCGCTCTCCCGGTACCAATGGTATTCTTCCTTGGTCATGGTCTCCATGGTGGGGTCTCCATACTGCTCCTTGGTGGTGGATGCCAGGCTCCACTGGATCTGGCTCATGGCGATAGGTGTCTTTCCCGCCTTTGCCGCATAAGCGTTTGCCTCGACGATCCGTTTAGCGCTCCAATTGGACACCGCCGGGAATTTGATCTTCCCTTCCTTCACAAATTCATCCAGATAATCTATAATATAGGATACATCCCGGCTGGGATCATCACGGTGCAGCCAGTAAATGTCCACACAGTCCACACCTAGATTGCGCAAACTTTCCTCCAGATCCGCTGCCACCTCTTCCTTAGCCAAACGGATGGTCTTTTTATCATAAGCGGAAGGATGTCCCCCTTTAGTGGAAAGGATCACCTTTTCCCTGGCGCCCCGGCTTTTCAGCCAGCGGCCGATGATGGTTTCGCTCAGCCCTTCGCCGCCCGGATAGTCGTTGACATAGGCCCTGGCTGTATCGATACAGTTGCCTCCGTGCGCCACATAATAATCGAGCATCTCAAAGGATTCCTTTTCTGTCAGCCGGGTACCGAAAATCATGGTGCCCAACACAATCTTACTCATATCCAGGGTAAAATCGCCGGATGTGATGGATGCATATCGCATAGAGATCCCTCCGTTTTTCCTTTAGCCTTATTTTCCCTTATTTTACAACAATCCGTCAGGAGGGACAAGAAAGTCTTTTTATTTTTTATAGAATCTCCCTCAATTTGGATATTCTATTAATATTTCCGAAAGAAACTTGTGAAAAATATTCATAAATTTACACATAAATTAAGAAAACTTTAAGCGTTTAGTACTTTTATCTAGCGATAAAGTGTGGTAACATAGAAGCAATGCAACTTGTATCATAAAAAGTATATTCCGGGGCTCTTTGATTCTGTGTTTTTGACAGGAAATCGGGTCCTAAACACCATAGATGAAAACCAGAGGAAGAAAAAACAATTGTCAGGGGTGACCTTATTTGATTCGAGCCAATTCTTTTTATCCCAGCGACTGCTTTAAGGTGGCGTCCTTTAACCTGCGCACCGATAGCAGAAGCGATAAGTTCAACCGCTGGGAATATCGCAAGCAATTGGCCATAGAGGCCATCCGCCGCACCGGGGCCAGCGTCATCGGTGTACAGGAGGCCCTGCCTGCCATGCGGGAAGACTTGCAGCGGATGCTGAAAGGCTACAGCGTATTTGGCTGGGGACGCAGCAAAAATAAGCAGAGCGAACACTCCGATATTATCATCCGCAACGAGGATGCTAATGTAGAATTCCACAAAACCATCTGGCTTTCCAAACATCCTGAGATTCCGGGAAGCCGTGCCTATTTCGCCGTATTTCCCCGTATCTGCACAGTGGCAGAGGTCCATTTCAAAGGGATGGAGGACAGGCGTGTCCGGGTGTTTAATACCCACTTTGACCATGTTTGTGGCCTGGCCAGGAGGTTGGGGGTGGAAATCATCCTGCGCTATATCCACGAATATAACAAGACGGATCCCCTGCCCACCATCATCATGGGGGACTTTAACGCCAAGCGAAACAGCAAATGTGTGCGGATGCTCCGGGAAAACACCCACGGCTACTCGGATCTTCGCTTTGTGGATGTTTATTCCTATTTTGACAAACATCACGAAGAGCCTATGAATACTTACCATGGCTTTAAGGGGAAACTGGGGAAAAGCCCCATCGATTATATCTTTGTCACCGACGATTTTACTGTGGAAAACGTGAAAATTGACACCAGCATGATTGATGGCCGTTATCCCTCTGACCACTATCCTGTTATCGCCACCCTTTCCCTCAAAAAGAAACAGAAGGACATTCAGAAGTCGGCGTAAATAAATTGCGACTGCTTCTTAAACATTTTGTAAATTTAAGGATATCTGCCTGGAAATGGCGGATATCCTTTTGACTTTCTCTCCCCTGTTTGCTATAGTATTTGGGTAAATGACGGTTTTGTGGCAGCAAAGCCGTCAAGTTGTCTTTTCAGGGGGGAACACCATGACAAAAACCGGAAAATGGATTGTCGCTATTTTAATTATCATGGTAGCGATTCCTCTCATTGGCATCTCCCTCATACTTATTAACTATTCCTTTGCCACCAACCCAGCACAGCTTGACAATGAAATGTGTCATCTTTTTGTCAGTGATTTAAAAGAGACCTATCCTATAGAGAATGCCAGGGTAACCTCTCCCTTATCCAATGTGGTCTACATCGATGTGGACCTTGAGGACGCTGTGACAAAGGATCTGGAGGAAAACCGGCAAATTCTCCAAGACACCATTCAATATTTTTCCCAGATGGAAGTCGTCAATTCTCTTAAAGACACTTTTTTCCACAAGTCCGAAACATCTTCATCCCAGAAAGGCCAGGTTCATTTTGACGAGGAGGGAAGGCCTATCCTCACCTATCAGGTTGCTTTGTCAGCTGGTTCCTCCCAGCAGCCTTATTACCGCCTCGCTGCCGGCGACGGTTATCAGGACTGTTTTGACTTTTGGAGGATTGAAGATGTAGTATCCGGGAAAGAATATACACTGTGTATAGGAAATCGGATCTTTCACACATCGCTTTCCCAGCAGATGCAGGATCTTATGCCGCAATACTGTCCGTCCAGTGATGGATTGGTGACAGCCACCCAGCTCAGCGCAGCCGGCCAGGTTTCCCTCACTGTATTTTTGCCCAAAGCCCAGGGCTATGACGAAATCCATACCCTATTTGACGAAATGGGCACCCTGATGCTGATGCCGGAAGCCGTGCGCGCTTATGACCAGGTCTCCGGACGGACAAGCTCCCAGGCCACCGATTACACCTATACGCTGACCTTCTGCATCCCTGCCCAAACTACAGGACTGTATGAGGTCCTCTACAGTTTTGCCCCTCAGGTAAAGCAAGACGGTGACGCAGACCTCTCTGTCTGGGAGGTCCGAGATTACCAACAGGACAACGTTTCTACAGAAACCCTCCTGCTGCATCCTGTATAATATCTTATAGAATGTCCATGAGTTCTTAGTCTTTTCAATCTCTTTTTAGAAACATAACGTACCTTGGGTACAGATCGGAGAATTATGGAAGCTCAAATTATCAAATGGATTCAGTCCTTTTCCCATCCCATTCTGGACGATGTCTTTCAAGTCGTCACCATGCTGGGGGAGGAGCTTTTTATCATCGTCGCGATGGCGCTTATCTACTGGGTATTTAATAAAGAGATGGGCAAATATCTATGCTATAGCCTTTGTGTCACCCTTTGCGTCAACGGCATCATCAAGTCGTTGGTCAAAGCGCCTCGTCCTATTGGAGAGGAGGGGATCCGCAGTCTACGGGTGGAAACAGCGGACGGTTACTCCTTCCCCAGCGGCCATACCCAGTCCTCTTCCACCTTTTTCTTCTCTATTGCCTGCTGGATAAAAAAGTGGTGGCTCTTTCTCATCGCTGCCGTCCTTTCCCTGCTGGTGGCTCTTTCCCGACTTTATCTCGGCGTCCATTGGCCCAGGGACGTTATTGCCGGCCTGCTCCTTGGAATTGTATTATCCGCCCTCTCTTATTTTCTCTATCGCAAGGTTAAAAACCGTTTGCTGCTCTTTGGAGTCACATTGATTCCCCTTCTGACCGGCCTCTTTCTCCCTGATCTGGGACATTATGTCCGGAGCCTGGGGCTTTATCTCGGCTTTGCATTAGGCGTCCTGTTTGAAGAGCGGTATGTCAATTTTTCTGTTAAAGGAACTGCCCTCCGGAAGGGACTTCGTTTTCTCCTGGGTGCTTTATGCCTTGGTGTTCTCAAATTCACTTTGGATCTTCTGGGGGATAGTATCCCGGTACAACTGATCGAATATACCTGTATCTCATTCTTTGGCCTGGGTATCTGGCCCCTGATTTTCACAAAACTCCACCTTTAGTTGATTTGCCGTCCCGGCCGGGACGGCTTTTTTATAGGGTAAAGCGCTTGCCAATCCCCAGGCCGGCAGCTATAATAAAAACATACCTGCAAGGAGGCCGCCTATGGAAAGAAAAACTCTGCTGGAAATACTGGACTCCGCCGGCGGTGAATTTATCTCCGGCGAGGAATTGGCCGCACGGTTAGGCGTCACCCGCTCCGCCATTTGGAAAGGAATCCGCCAATTGCGTGCGGAGGGTTATGATATCCGTAGCAAAACCAACAATGGCTATGCCCTGTTGGGGAATCCCGACCTGCTGACCCCTAAAAAAATTTCGGACTGTACTTCAATGGCATATCCAGCAGAGCGGATTTCTGTTTTTCCCAGTGTCAAATCCACCAATTCCCTATTGCGGCAGCAGGCCATGGAGGGCGCTCCAGAAGGGACTGTGGTGGTCGCCGAAGAACAGACCGGCGGCCGCGGACGGATGGGCCGCAGTTTTCTCTCGCCTCAGGGTGGGCTCTATATGAGTATTTTGGTCCGCCCCCAGATGGAAGCAGGACGCATCCTTTTTCTTACCATGATTGCCGCCTTGAGCGTCATTGACGCTGTCCAACGCCTGTATGGTGTGACCCTCTCCATTAAATGGGTCAACGACATCTTATTCCACGGCAGAAAGCTCAGCGGCATTCTCACCGAGGCCTCCATGGACGGTGAAAGCGGTGGATTGGAATTTGCCGC
Organism: Zongyangia acetica; assembly: GCF_038739695.1. Taxonomy (NCBI): domain Bacteria; kingdom Bacillati; phylum Bacillota; class Clostridia; order Eubacteriales; family Oscillospiraceae; genus Zongyangia; species Zongyangia acetica. Next base: position 252,395 of record NZ_JBBEWN010000001.1, read on the forward strand.
TGTGGGTATTGGGATAAACTTTCGAGGACGCGACCAATTCCCCGCAGAAATAGCGTCTAAAGCCGCTGTGCTGGAGGAGGTTACCCAGCTTCCTCTTTCTCGCTCTGCGTTATGTGGGGCGATTCTAGACGAATTCTGGGACAGGTATCACGTATTTTCCGCCACAGGGGAAACCAAAGAGCTTCTTTCCCGCTATCGGAGCCATCTCTGTATGCTGGGGCAGCGGATCCACGTCCTATCGCCCCAAGGGGAATATCATGCTGTAGCCAAGGATATCGCCGACAATGGGGCACTATTGGTACAGCGGGAAGACGGCAGTATAACTTCTGTACAATCCGGTGAAATTTCGATTCGCCCAGATTAAAAAAAACTTGTGTTTCCTGGTATAAGATGAAAGGAGGGGGACCGATGATTAATAAAACACAGCTTTTTAAATGGCTTTCTATCATCTTCTGTGTGGCCTGTGTCTGCTTAATGGCCATCTATGTATATGATAAAAACACTGATACCGCCGTGTGGGGCATTACATCTTTTCTTCTGGCCGTGATTTTCAGTATATTCCATAGCCTCAATAAAAACAAAAGCAAGCAGCCTCAGTCCATCCAGAAACGCCGGAAATAACATCGCACATAAAAAGGCCGAGAGAAAACAGGCAATTTTCTCTCGGCCTTTTTTCCGTATAAATGAAAAAGCGGACAACACTGCCCGCTTTCATCATCTTTTTGAGCGACACGCCGCTTATTTATATTTGCGTTTGCGTGCTGCTTCAGACTTCTTTTTCCGTTTGACAGAAGGCTTCTCGTAATGCTCTCTCTTGCGCACCTCAGCCAAGACGCCGGCTCTGGCGCACTGTCTCTTAAACCGTCTCAGAGCGCTGTCAAGAGATTCATTATCTTTAATACGAATTTCAGCCATTTACTAATTCCCTCCCTCCGCCATGCGACAGGAGTTTTTACACAATAGTGTAACAACATATATTATACAATAACATAGTTACCCATGTCAAGTAAATTAACCGCTGTGGATTTAGTCAAATTGAACAAGATTACTTGGCCACGATGTTGACAAGCTTGCCCGGCACATAGATTTCCTTGACAATCTGTTTCCCGTCAATGAAGGAATGAACCGTAGCGTTCTCCTTGGCAAGGGAGAGAACCGTATCCTTATCGGTATCAGCGGGGATGGTAATCCGTGCCCGAATCTTTCCGCAAACCTGCACTGCGATTTCGATGGTGCTGTCCTTGCATTTAGCCTCATCATAGCTGACCCACTGGGTGGCGTTGAGCATGCCTCCCATGTTTTGAAGCTGCCAAATCTCCTCTGTCATATGGGGGGCAAAGGGGTTAAGCATAATCAGCAGATCCCGGTATTCGGCTCTATTGATAGCACCGGTATCGGAAATATCGTTGAGCAGGCTCATCATCGCCGCAATTGCCGTGTTAAACTTCAGATTTTCAATATCCTCGGATACCTTCTTGATGGTCTTATGCATGGCGCTTTCCACCTCTGGACGGTAGCTATCCCCTTCCACCAAGCAGTCCTGCAGCGCCCAGATGCGCTCTAAAAAGCGCTTACAGCCCTTGATAGAGCTAGAGCTCCAGGGAGCAGCCTTCTCAAAGTCGCCGATGAACATCTCATACAGCCGCATGGTATCCGCGCCGTATTCCTTGACAATGTCGTCGGGATTGACCACATTGCCCCTGGATTTGCTCATCTTCTCGCCGTTTTCGCCTAAGATCATACCATGGCTGGTTCTCTTTTTATAGGGCTCCGGTGTGCTCAAAATCCCCAGGTCATAGAGGAATTTGCTCCAGAACCGGGAGTAGAGCAGATGGAGGGTGGTGTGCTCCATACCACCGTTGTACCAGTCTACCGGCATCCAGTAATCCAGCGCCTCTTTGGAGGCCAGAGCCTCATCATTGTGAGGGTCACAATACCGCAGGAAGTACCAGGAGGAACCCGCCCACTGAGGCATGGTATCCGTCTCACGTTTCGCCGGGCCGCCACAGTGGGGGCAGGTGGTGTTGACCCAGTCGGTCATGGCCGCCAAGGGGGATTCACCGTCGCCGGTGGGCTCATAGGACTCTACCTCGGGGAGGCGCAGAGGCAGCTCCGATTCAGGCAGAGGCACCCAGCCGCATTTTTCACAGTAGACCAGAGGAATAGGCTCGCCCCAATAACGCTGACGGGAGAAAACCCAGTCGCGCAGCTTATAGTTGACCTTGGGATGGCCTTTGCCGTTATCCTCCAGCCATTGTTTTATCTTTTCTTTGGCCTCTTCTACACTCAGTCCATTCAAGAAATCGGAGTTGACCATAACGCCGGTTTCGCAGTCGGTGAAGGCTTCCTTCTCCACGTCACCGCCCTTGACCACCTCAATGATGGGCAGGTCAAACTTTTTGGCGAATTCCCAGTCGCGGGTGTCGTGGGCAGGTACAGCCATAATGGCTCCTGTTCCGTAGGTCATCAGTACGTAGTCGGAGACAAAGATAGGGATTTCCTTACCGTTAACAGGATTAATGCCCTTGACCCCTTGAATCTTCACACCGGTCTTTTCCTTGACTACCTCGGTCCTCTCAAAATCGGATTTTTTAGCCGCTTCCACCTGATAAGCGCGGATTTCCTCCATATTGGAGATGCGATTCGCCCACTGCTCCAAATAGGGGTGTTCGGGGGAAATGACCATATAAGTAGCGCCAAACAGGGTATCGGGCCGGGTGGTATACACCTTCAGTATGTCGCCGGCAGTGGTGCCGAACTCTACCTCCGCTCCGGTGGAGCGGCCAATCCAGTTTTTCTGGCTCACCTTGATCTTGTCCATATAGTCCACAAGATCCAGATCGTCAATGAGCCGCTGGGCATATTCTGTGATTTTCAGCATCCATTGGCTCTTCACCTTATGGATGACCTCGCCGCCGCAGCGTTCGCAAACGCCGCCCACGACCTCCTCATTGGCCAATACCACCTTGCAGGAGGTGCACCAGTTAACAGACATTTCCTTTTTATAGGCAAGGCCCTTTTTGAACAGCTGGATAAAGATCCACTGGGTCCACTTATAATAATTGGGATCGGTGGTGTTGATCTCCCGGTTCCAGTCAAAGGAGAGGCCCAGGCTCTTCAGCTGCTGTTTAAAGCGAGCCACGTTATTTTTCGTTACAATTTCCGGATGGATGTGATTTTTAATGGCAAAGTTCTCGGTAGGCAGACCAAAAGCGTCCCATCCCATAGGATAGAGCACATTATAGCCTTGCAGCCGACGTTTTCTTGCCACAATATCCAGCGCCGTGTAAGAGCGGGGATGGCCTACATGCAGCCCCTGGCCCGACGGATAGGGGAATTCCACGAGAGCGTAATATTTGGGCTTTGTATAGTCATTCACGGCCGCGAATGTATTGTTCTTGTCCCAAATGTCCTGCCATTTTTTCTCTATGCTGGCAAAATCATATTTCAACCTTTACAACTCCTTTGTAATTTTTACGCAGACAGGTGCTCCGGAAAAATTCCGGAACACCTGGAATTGTCCTTCTTTACGTTATCCTGTTACAACATCCGATAGATCTACCGGCTGGCCATCGGCCCACAACCGTTCCAAGGAATAAAATTCCCTCTGCTCCCCGCAGAACACATGGACGATAACATCATAGTAATCAAGTACCACCCATGTGGAGCTCTGATATCCTTCTGTCTTATTGGGTTCCAGTCCCAGCTTGGTCAGTTCGTATTCCACTTCATCCGCCAGGGATTTGACCTGTGTGGTACTGGTTCCAGTGGCAATGACAAAGTAATCGGCGATAATAGAAAGGTCTTTAATCTTAATCGCCTTAATGTCCAACGCCTTTTTCTTATCCAGGATTTTCGCGATTGTTTTTGTAAGCTCTAAAGGTTCCATTTGGTTCCTCCTTTATCCAGCTAGGCTACGCTTTCCACCAGGGAATGCCATTGCTACTGTCATAGCTTTCAGATTCCTCTGGGTCGCTTTCAGAGTAGCCATCTCCTTCACCGGTTTGATTGTCCCAACTTCCCTGGCCGCTTTCTCCTTGGCTGTTATCTCCATACCCATAACTATCATTGCCATCGCCAGTATTATAGTCCTCATAATTATTGTACTGCGGCACTTCCGGGATGTCCAGCTCTGAAGCAGAAATTTTATCGGTATAGTCCCTAAAATGCTCATTGAGGATATCTGCCGTACCCTCAACATCTACCGCATAGACGGCATAGCCATTGTACATGACCCCCTCGCCGGGAACTATATAGAACTCAATATCATCGGAATTAAGTTCAAAACCCACACCGGCATAATCGATGATTTCGGACAGGGACATATCGGTAGTAATGTTGTCCATGTTCTGGGTCAGAATACTCACCATTTCCATGCGGCCCTTATCCTTGACCGCATCCATCAGAGCCTGCAGAAAAATTTCTTGGGCGCCAATACGGCCAATATCTGCATTGGCGTAGCCGGCGCGGTAGCGGACAAACCATTCTGCCTGCTCACCGTTGATGGTCTGCTCCCCCGGATAGAGAACCTTGCCTGGCAGATAGTTAATCTGCTGAGGAATGTTGATCTTAATTCCTCCCATGGAATCCACAATGTCCCTAAAGCCCGGAATGGTGACGGTGACATAATGGTCGATAGGCAGCTTGTACTGCTCGTTGAGTACCTCAATCAAAGCGCCAATTTTGGTCTGACCTGCGTCAGGATGACCATAGACACTATTAATCTTATAGGAGATATACTCATCCCCTACAAAAGAATCCCTAGGGATCTGTAATACCTGGGCCTTTTTGTTCTCAATATCAAAGCTGACCAGCATAATGACGTCGGTGAGGCTTTCGCTCTCATCCAATCCACATACCAGCACATTGACACTCTTCTCCTTAATCTCTGGAGAGTTCTCCAAGGGCTTGCTGGTGGTGACATTAGGGTCAGCTGTAGTCTCAGGTTTTTGTTCAAAGGGACGGTAATTTTTCATTAGCGCAACGGCGCCTACTGCCAAAACACAGATAACGGCAAGGATACAGACGGCAATCGCCGTCTTTTTCCTACCAGATTTTTTCCTCTTTTTTCTCAGATCGTTCAATTTGATTCCTCCCGATGTGTGACACAAAGCTCGTCGTATGCCATGACAGTGTCAAATGGAATGGGAAGCCGTTTTTTTGACAAATTTGATATAGAAAACCGGATGGATTCAAAAAGAGCCTCATCCAGATTTTTGTTCACCATTTTTCTAATTGCATTGACATCTTTATAGCTTCGGTCAGCGGATGTCATATCCGCCATATAAATCACTTTTTCCATGAGGGACATCCCACCGCGTCCGGTAGTATGATATCGGACTGCCATGATAATCTCCTCTTCTTCAATATGAAGCTCTTCTTTGATGAAGACGCTGGCCGCAAACCCATGCCAAATGGGCGGAGAGGCCAGCTGAATGTTGTCAAAAATTATACCAGACTTTCTAATCCATTGCAACTGCTCCGGAAGGGGCGTATTTTTTAAAATATCGTGCAAAATCCCCGCAATATAGGCATTTTTAGGGTTTGCTCCGTACTTTTTTGCCAAGCGAACCGCCTCTTTTGCGACGCAGAGGCTATGGTTGTACCTGTAGTCATCCAGCATTGTTTTCGCAAGTTTTACATATTGTTCATTTTCCGTCTTAAGTCCCATTTTGATACAACCTCTTTTCCCGGATATATCTTTCCACCTCTGGGTCTAGATACCCGCTTACATCTTCTCCCCGACGGATTTTTTCCCGCAGCTGGGTGGATGATATTTCAATCACATCCAAATCCAGCACAATGCATCTGCCACCTTCTTCTGTCAATTGCCGGGCACAGGCGGCAAGGTTATTCTGTTCTTTATCTTTGCGTGCTGCAGCGCAGAGGGTTACCTGCTGCAAAATATCCCGGTAATGATACCAGGTGTGAAAGGAAAGGAACATATCGCTTCCCATAATCAGAAAAAACTCAGCTGTGGAATACAGAGCCCGCAGTTTTTTTACCGTCGTATAGGTATAGCTTTTTTCTTCGCTTTCCACCTCAATACCGCTGACCTCAAAATTGGGGTCATCCCGCACAGCAAGCCGGCAAAGCTGCATCCGCTCCTCCCCGCTGATGAGATTGCCGGCCATCTTGTGAACCGGCACATGGGTGGGAATAACCAGCAGCCGGTCTAAACCCAGTTCTCGATAAAAAGCCCGGGCCATATGGACATGCCCTTTGTGGATAGGATTAAATGTCCCCCCAAAAATGCCGATACGCATATCCTTTCCCCCGTTTTTTTACTTTATCTATTTTAGCTCGATGACCGGTTTCTTTTCGTTGCGCTTATACAGCACAAAACGGGTGCCGATGACCTGCACCACATCGGATTTCGTCTTTTCCGCCAGGATCTGGGCCGCTTCCCGGGCATCTACCGGCGCCGTTTCCAGCACCCTCATTTTGATCAGCTCCCTAGCCTTTAAGGCATCGGCCACCTGGATGACCAGGTTTTCTTCAATGCCGCCTTTGCCTACCTGTAAAATGGTGTCGATGGGGTTTGCGAGGCTTCTGAGCTTGGCTCTTTGTTTACTGGTAATCAATGGATAAACTCCTTCTGTTTCAATTTGTGATAGGCCGTATAGTCGATCCGTCAGTCTTTTATTTTTGCCGCATCAGCTGGGCAAATTCCTCCACAAACTGGCGGAGAGCCCGTCCTCTGTGGCTGATATCATCTTTTTCCTTGGCGGAAAGCTCCGCAAAGCTTCTTTCCCCCACCATAAAAATAGGGTCGTAGCCAAAACCGCCATTTCCCCTTTTTTCAAAGCCAACCGTACCCTCGCACTCACCGCGGGTGGTCAGGCTTTTTCCCTGGTCCCAAACATAGCAGATGACGGAGACAAAACGGGCGGAACGCTCCTTTACCCCCTCCATATTGGAAAGCAGCTTCTGAATGTTCTCGTCGTCGGTGGCATCTTCGCCCGCATACCGGGCGGTATAAACCCCGGGAGCTCCATCCAGGGCGTCCACGACAAGGCCAGAGTCATCGGCGATGGCCGGGATGCCGGTTGCCGCAAAGACGGCCGCCGCTTTGAGGTAAGCGTTTTCCTCAAAGGTTGTACCAGTCTCCTCCACCTCAATGTCCGCTCCCGCTTCTTTTTGAGAGAGAATCTCTACTCCATAGGGGGCCAGGATCCGCTGAAATTCCTTGAGCTTGCCCATATTACCGGTGGCGACCACTACCTTCATGCTGTTTCCTCCTCATCAAAGAGAGCGTCAACAAATCCTTTGGCGTCAAAGGGCTGCAGGTCGTCGATCTGCTCTCCCACGCCGATATATTTGATGGGGATCCCCAAATCATCCTTGATCGAGATGACCACGCCGCCTCGGGCAGTACCGTCCAGTTTTGTCAGCACAATACCAGTAAGGCCTGCCGCCTCCTTAAACTGACGCGCCTGGTTGACCGCGTTCTGGCCTGTGGTGGCATCCAGCACCAGCAGAACCTCCATATCATTCTCCCCGATCTCTCGGTGGATAACCCGGGAGATTTTAGCAAGTTCATCCATCAGGTTCTTCTTGTTATGCAGTCTGCCCGCCGTGTCGCAGATGACCACATCCACACCCCGGGCCTTGGCCGCCTGCATACCGTCATAGACCACAGCCGCCGGATCCGCACCCTCGCCGTGCTTGACAATATCCACTCCGGCCCGGTCTGCCCAGATTTGCAACTGATCGATGGCGGCAGCCCGGAAGGTATCTGCCGCTACCATGAGGACCTTCTTTCCAGAGTCCTTTAGGTTGGCGGCCATCTTCCCGATGGTGGTGGTCTTGCCTACCCCGTTGACGCCGATGACCAAAATCACCGACGGCTTGGAATGGAGGTTAAGCTCCTCTCCGCCGGAAAGCATCTCGGTGATGATCTCCTTGAGCGCGCCCTTGACCTGGGCGGCATCGGTGATCTTCTCCGCCTTTACCTTTTCCCTGAGCTGGTCGCAGATTTTCTCGGAGGTTCTTACCCCCACATCACCCATCACCAGAAGTTCTTCCAGTTCTTCAAAGAGCTCCTCATCCACCTTGGTGAAAGAGCCAAACATCTGATCCATCTGGCGGATGACTGACTCCTTTGTCTTTTTCAGTCCCTTGCTGATCTTTTCAAAAAAGCCCATGGCAATTCTTCCTTTCCTCTTGCTAAGTGCTGGCCTTCATACCCAGCTTATTCTCAATTTCGCTGACGTCGATGGAAAGCAGCTTGGACACGCCTTCCTCCTGCATGGTAACACCATAGAGCACATCCGCTTCTTCCATGGTACCCCTGCGGTGGGTGATGAGGATAAACTGGGTTCTGTCGCAGATACTCCGCAGATAGGCCGCGTACTTGGCCACATTGACGTCATCCAACGCCGCCTCAATCTCATCGAGTACACAGAAGGGGGCGGGCCGGACCTTGAGAATAGCGAAATAGATGGCAATCGCCACAAATGCCTGTTCTCCGCCGGAAAGGGCGGCCAGATTTTTGATAATCTTCCCCGGCGGCTGCACAAAGATGTCAATGCCGCATTCCAGCACGTCATTTTCATCGGCAAGGCTGAGCTTTGCCTTACCTCCGCCGAACAGCTCCACGAATATCTGGGAGAAGTTGCGGTTAATCTCCTCAAAACTTTTGGTAAATTGACGGCGCATGTCCTCTGTCAGCGTACCGATGAGCCGTGTCAGCTCCTCCCTGGATTTTTCCACGTCATCAATCTGCGCCTTCATAAACTGATAGCGCTCCGAAACTTCCTTATATTCCTCAATAGCCCCTACGTTGACGGAACCCAGGGCCTTGATCCGGGAGCGAATTTCGGACAGGCGTTTTTGGCCTACCTGCTTGTCAATCTCCTTTGCCAGGGACTGGGCCTCCGACCGGGTGAGCTCATATTCGTCCCACAATTTGGCGATGATGCCGTCATATTCGATCTGCAACGCGCTTCCCCGCTCTTTCAGCCGGACAAGCTCCCCTGCATGGTTTTCTCTCGTCACCGAAAGCTCCCGCTCTTTGGTGCGCAGCTGGGTGGACTGCATCTCATTTTGCTGCCGTTCCCGATTTTTTACTTCCACCTTTGCTTCCAGCTCTTTGATCTGGCTCTGCAATTGGGAGCAGGTTCCTTCAATGTCCTGGATATTTTTATGTATCTCCTGGATGTAGGCCTCTTTTTCCTTGATCCTCTCCTTGGAGATACGGCGCTGTTCCTCTCTGCTCTCCCGCTGCTCCAGCATCTGGGCCAGAGACTGCTCCAGCATCTGGATATCCTTTTCCTCGCCTAAAATAGCCAGGCGCATCTCGCTGAGCCGGGACATGAGAGTCTCCCGCCGCTGCTCCAGATCCTGCATCTTGCCTGAGGTGTCCTCCTGGCTTTGTTCTAAGGCGGCAATAATTCCTTTTTGTTCTGTCTCCTTGTGTTCTAGCTCTGCCAGCCGCTCTTTGAGCTTGGCAATGGTATCCGCCAGGCTGGTGTCGTCGCTGTCCATGGCCGCAAGGTCCGAGGATAGCTGCTGGCATCGGGTGTGCAGAGCACTTTGCTGGGCTTGCAGCCGAACCTTGTCCTCACCCCGGGCAATAATCTCGCTGCGTACGGCGGTGAGCTGAGCCTCCAGCTCGCTGACCGCCTGCTGATACTTGGAAAGGGACGCCTCCATTGCTGGGAAGCCTGCCTCCATTGCAGCCGCCTGCTTCTCCAATGTCTCGATCTCGCTTTTCCTGCTGAGAATACCTACATTTTTGGACACCGAGCCGCCGGTCATGGAGCCGCCCACATTGACCACCTGTCCATCCAGTGTGACAATGCGGAACCGGTGGCCGAAATCCTTCGCCATCCGCACGGCGTCATCCAGCTCCTCCACCACCACAATGCGGCCGAGCAGGTTGTCCACCACATTCTGATAGCGTTGATCGCACTGGACCAGATCCGCTGCTAGGGCCACAAAGCCGGTGTGGTCGGCAAGTCCTGTTTCCCGCAAGCGGTTGCCCTTGATGGTGCTCAAGGGGTAAAAGGTGGTCCGGCCTGCCTTGGCTTCCTTAAGTTGGCCGATGGCCCGTTTGGCTACCTGTTCGTTTTCTACAATGATGTTCTGGAGGCTTGCGCCCAACACCGTCTCGATGGCCACCGTGTAACCCTGCCCCACACTGATAACACTGGATACAGGCCCTACCACACCCCGGAGCTGGCCGGAATGGGCCCTGTTCATGACGAACTTGACGCTATGGGAAAACCCCTCCATATTTTTTTCCAAATCTTCCAGCAGCTTGATCCGGGCCGTCAAGTCCCGGTGCTGGTTCCGTTTTTTTTCTGCCGCGCTCTTTTCTGCTTGCAGCTTTTCCCTACGGGAAGAAAGCTTGTATTCATAGCCTGCCACCGCGTTTTTTAAGGAGTCCAGTTCCTCGATCACCCCTTCCAAAACGCCCTGGCAGTCCTCTTCCTGACGTTTGGTATCCTCCAGTTCCTCTTCCTTGGATTTTCTGGCCAAAGCGGCATTGGTAATCCGCGCCTGCAATTCCTCCATGGTGGAACGGGACGAAGCCTCCTCCAGCTGGGTCCGGGAAAGATCCCGATGGGCCTGTCCCACCTGTTCTGACAGCTTCTGCATCTGCTGTGAAAAACGCTCCCGCTCGTCATCCAAACCGGTGAGCTCCGCGGCCTTATTTTCGAAGTTCTCCTGCTGCTTTCTCAGGGCAGCCTGCTTTTCCCCAATCCGGGCAGTCTGATTTTCTAACTCCTGTCTGGACGTCTCGCTGTCCTCTTCTCCCAAAGCCACCGCTTCAGAAAGGGCGGCGATGTCCGCCTGGGCGTGCCGGATATCGTTTTCCAGCACCGCGATCTGGGAACGCTCCTCCCCGATCTTATCCCGCAATTGCTGCGCCTGGGCTTTGCTTGTATCAATTTCCAGTAGCGCCGCCTGTGCCCTTTCAAAAAGCGCCTCTATCTCCTTTTCCAGCCCATCAATTTCCCGCTGGACCTCGTCATAGTGGCCCTGGGCAATGAGGATCTTTTCATCCTGGTCCTTCATGGACTGGGTCAAGGTCTTGAGATTGAGGTTCCACAAGGAGATTTCAATGTCCTTCTTTTCCTCCGACAGCTTCAGAAACTCCTGGGCCTTCTTTGACTGGATCTCCAACGGGCCTACCCGTCCTTCCAGCTCGGAGAGAATGTCCCGCAGCCGCAATAGGTTCTCATAGGCCATATCCAGTTGTTTTTGCGCCTCTGCCTTCCTGTAGCGGAATTTGGAGATTCCCGCCGCCTCCTCAAAAATTTCCCGGCGCTGGGTGCTCTTGGTGGAGATAATCTCCGCAATCTTTCCCTGGCCAATGATGGAGTAGCCATCCCGGCCAAGGCCGGTGTCCATGAACAATTCATGGATATCCCGCAGCCGGACGTTGTTGCCATTGATGCGGTATTCACTTTCTCCGCTGCGGTAGAGCTTACGGGTGATGGTGACCTCGTCGCTGTCGATGTCCACATCCCGCTCAGTGTTATCCAGGGTAAGGGATACCTGCGCAAATCCCTGGGGCTTTCTGGCCTGGGTGCCGCCGAAGATGACATCCTCCATCTTCGCTCCCCGCAGGTTCTTGGTGGACTGCTCCCCCATGACCCAGCGGATGGCGTCGCTGATATTGCTCTTCCCACTGCCGTTGGGGCCCACTACCGCTGTCAACCCCCGGTTGAAGGTCAATTTGATTTTATCCGGAAAGGATTTAAATCCGTGCAGTTCCAGCGATTTCAGGTGCAAACTCGATCACTTCCCCTCTGCTTTAACCTCATATTCCAAAAGGCCGGGGCACTCTTTTATCTTGGTTTGATAGCCCAGCCCTGTCAGTATTTCTAAATTCTTTCTCTTTTGCCCCGCCATCTTGGATGTATGCCCCGGCGCCACCCACAAAATAAGCTTTCCATGGGGGAGGCGCTGGGCTTTGATTTGTTCCAGGGCATGGGCAAGATAGATTTCATTTTCACAAAGTTCCCGGAAGGCCGGATGGTAAAGCCCCGCCACCATGTGATTTTCCATCTCCTGGGAGGCATGCAGGCCTAACCGGATAACCCGGATTCCCTGTCCCTCGAAAAAAAGAAGGAGCCTGGCGCAAAGTTTCACCGTCTCATCAAAATCCGGCAGCCGGTACCTGCCTTCATCCCACAGCTGGGCCAGCTGCGTTCCCCGAAGGATCACGGTAGGATAGATCCGTACTGTATCAGGGTGAAGGGCCGCCAGTCTTTCTGCCGTTTCCTCTGCGCCGGAGAGAGTATCTCCATATAGCCCTACCATCATCTGCAGCCCCAAAGAAAAGCCCATCTCCCGGATGCGCCCTGCTCCTGCTGCCACATCGGCTGCCGTATGTCCCCGCTGGTTTTTAGAAAGCACCCCGTCATCCATAGACTGGGCTCCCAGCTCAATGGCGGTAACACCGTAATCTTTAAGGATGGAGAGGATCTCAGCCTCCACAGCGTCAGGGCGGGTAGAAACCCGGATGCCGGAAAAGCCATCCTTTCCCACAAAGGGAGCGGCGGCCTCTAACAAAGCAGTCATATATCCGCGGTCAATGGCGGTAAAGCTGCCGCCAAAAAAGGCGATTTCGCTGTTTTGAGCCCGCCTGCCTAGGTCGGACAGGGCTTGTTCACAGACCCGCCTGACTTCCTCTGGTTTGGGAGCCTGTATCGCTCCTGAAATGGCGTGCTGGTCACAGAAGCTGCACCGATGGGGACAGCCAATGTGCGGGATAAAAAAGGCGACATTGGCGTGCCTCATTCTCCCATGAGCTCCAGAGCTTCCTTGGCCGCCATCTGTTCAGCGTCTTTCTTGCTGCGTCCCTCTCCCTTGCCGATAACATTGGAATTGAGATGAACCTCCACCGAAAAGTGCTTGTCATGGTCCGGTCCGCTTTCCCCCACCAGCACATAAGTCAGCTGTTCCTCCCTATTTTGCTGGATGATCTCCTGCAGGGCCGTTTTATAGTCCTTGAAAAAGACCTTTTTGTCCTTTTCCACCTGCTTTTTCACAAAGCCCAGAATGAACTTTTTCGCGTGTTCCATGCCTCCATCCAAATAGATGGCTGCAATAAGGGCCTCAAAGGCGTCGGCCAGGATGGATGGGCGTTCCCGTCCGCCCATCTGCTCCTCTCCCCGGCCCAGCATCAGGTACTGGCCCAGGCCAATCATATGGGCAAATTCACACAGGGATTTCTCGCAAACCAAGGAGGCCCGCAGCTTTGTCAGCTCCCCTTCGGGCAGGTGGGAATAATGTTTGAACAGATAGTCAGAAACCACGATGGAGAGAACCGCGTCCCCTAAAAACTCCTGACGTTCATTGCTCACAAGTCCTCGTTTTACCTCATTGACATAAGAGGTATGGGAAAGGGCTATGGTCAGATATTTGGGATTTGAAAAGGTATATCCAATGACTTTTTCCAGTTCTTTTTCTTTCATTCCTATCTCTCCCGCAACTACTGCTCCATTTTCTTCAGTTCATCCAAGGATTTTTGAATCTCCCCGATCACATCGTGCTCCACAAATTCCTTGGCCTGACGGATGGCATTTTTAAACGCATTGGCATTGGAGCTGCCGTGGGCCTTGATGACAGGCTTTGCAATGCCCATCAGAGGCGCCCCGCCGTACTCGGTGTAATCCATCCTCTTTTTAAAGTCCATCAGCCCGCCTTTAATGCTGGCCGCCGCCAACTTGGTCAGGGTGTTCTTATAAAGGATATTCTTAATGTTGCCCATCATGGCGGAAGCCATTCCCTCTGTCAGCTTGAGGACGATATTGCCGGAAAAACCGTCGCATACCACCACTTCACATTCCCCAAAGGGAATATCTCTGGGCTCAATGTTGCCTGTAAAGTGCAAAGGCGCATTTTTGAGCAGGCCAAAGGCATCCTTTTGCAGATCGGTGCCCTTGGTGTCCTCTGCCCCTACATTGAGCAGCCCTACCCGGGGGGAGGAAATCTTCAGGATCTTATTCATATACGCGCTGCCCATAATCCCAAACTGCAAGAGCATTTCCGGCCGGCACTCCAGATTGGCGCCTGCGTCCATCAGCATATAGCATCCGGTGTTGGAGGGAATAATAGGAGCCAAGGCCGCCCGTTTGATTCCCTTGATGCGCTTGACCAGCAAGGAGGAACCCACCACCAGTGCGCCGGTGGAGCCAGCGCTTACGAAAGCGTCTCCTTCACCTTCGCTGAGAAGCTTTAGCCCCTTGGCCAGAGAAGATTCTCCATGCTCTTTGACAATACTGGTGGGATCCGCTTCCACCGCAATTACGTCAGGAGCGTGGACGATTTCCATCCTCTGTAGGGAAATATGATGCTCAGCGCACACCTTTTTGATGATCTCCTCGTCACCGGTCAGTACAATTTGAATACCGTATTCCTGTACCGCCAAAGCACAGCCTTTCACTACCTCCAGCGGCGCATTGTCTCCGCCGAAAGCATCTACTATGATTTTCATGTGCACTCCATTTCTCCGCGCGGCCTTTTCCCTCCCCAGCGCCCGCGCGAAAACGCAGGGGAGGTGCCGCCTTGATTGGCAGCTGTCTTTTGTCATCCTTTGAGGACCAGATCCTCTTTTCGGCTCTCCAGCACCTTCTCCAAGCTTTCCAGCGCCCTCTGCGCCACCTGAAGGTAACGCTTATTCTTATCCCGCTCCCGCTGCAGGGGCGGGGGAAGCAGGCCCATATTGGCGCCCATGGGTTGAAAATCCTTAACGCTCTCATCGCTGATATAACGGGAAAGCGCCCCGGTCATGGTGTCAAAGGGAAGCTCCAGCGGTGCTTTTTCCGCAAGTGCCAGCGCCATGTTGATCCCGGCCAGGATGCCGGACATGGCCGACTCCATATACCCTTCCACCCCTGTCATCTGGCCGGCGAAAAAGATACGCGGCTCTTTTTTTAGGCAGAAATGCTGATCCAACAGTCGCGGGGAATCCAAAAAGGTATTGCGGTGCATGACGCCGTAGCGGACAAATTCCGCATGCTCAAGGCCCGGAATCATGGAAAAGACCCGCTTTTGCTCCGGGAAAAGCAGGTTTGTCTGGAAACCAACGATGTTATAGAGGCTGCCGGCGGCGTTTTCCCGCCGCAGCTGAACCACCGCCCAGGGACGGTGTCCGGTCCTCGGATCCCGGAGGCCCACCGGTTTGAGAGGGCCAAAGCGGATGGTGTCCGGCCCCCGTTTTGCCAGCACCTCGATGGGCATACAGCCCTCATAGACTTTAAATCCGTCTTTTTCAAAGTCTTTCAGCTCCACCGATTTCGCCCGGATCAGTTCCCCATAAAAAGCCTCGTACTCCTCTTTGTCAAAGGGGCAGTTGATGTAATCGTCGTCCCCGCGGTCATATCGGGCGGCGAAGAAGCAGCGCTCCATATTCAGGCTTTCCGCTGTAACAATCGGGGCCGCTGCGTCAAAAAAGCTAAGGTATTCCTCTCCCAAAAGGCTCCTAATATGCTCCGAGAGCTTTTGGGAGGTCAGGGGGCCCGTCGCTACCACCACAGGGCCATCGGGGAGGGAGGTGACCTCTTCCTCTATGACATCAATATTTCCCTGGGCACGGATTTTATCCGTTACCAGGTCGGAAAACGCCTCCCGATCCACCGCTAACGCCCCTCCTGCCGGCACTGCACATGCCTTAGCACAGGGGACGGTGAGGGAACCCAACCGCTCCATCTCCTCCTTGAGCAGCCCTGCGGCAGAAGACAGACGCATAGCCTTGAGGGAATTGGAACAGACAAGCTCAGCCATGCCGGGATAGTGGTGGGCTGGAGAAAACTTTTTCGGCTTCATCTCATAAAGCCGCACATCAAAACCGCGGCGGGCCAGCTGCCAGGCTGCTTCGCATCCAGCAAGGCCCGCGCCGATCACCGATACTGTCATCAGTCCTTCAGCCCCCGCTCATAGTCGCAGGTGTCGTTGCCGCAGTAGATCTTCCCATTTTTGCCCCGCTTTTTAAATAAAGAGGTACCGCATTTCGGACACTTTTCTTCCAGAGGCTCATCCCAGGTCATAAAGGAGCACTTAGGGTTATTCTCGCATCCAAAATAGGATTTGCCATTCTTCGACTTCTTGGCCAAAATCTTTCCCTTGCACAGCGGGCAGATGCCAGGAGTTTCCTGGACAATTTTTTTGGTATTGCGGCATTCGGGGAATCCGGGGCAGGCCAAAAATTTGCCGTATCTGCCGTTTTTGATGACCATCTTCCGGCCGCACAGCTCACAGACCACATCGGTTTCCTCATCCGGCACCTTGATCTTGGTGCCGTCCATATTCTTCTCCGCTGTCTCCAGGGTCTTGGCGAAATCTTTATAGAACCGGTCCAGGGTCTTGACCCAATCGGCCTTGCCCAATTCTACCCGGTCCAGATCCTTTTCCATCTTTGCGGTGAAGGCCACATCCACGATGTTGGCAAAGTTCTCGCTCATCACCTTGGTGGTGATCTCACCTAACGCTGTAGGCTTGAGCTGCTTGCCCTCCCGCTCCACATAACCTCGGGTCAGAATGGTGGAGATGGTAGGAGCGTAGGTGCTGGGGCGTCCGATCTCATTTTCCTCCAGGGCTTTGATGATAGAAGCTTCTGTATACCGTGGCGGCGGCTGGGTAAAGTGCTGGGTGCCATCCAGGGATTTCACCTTGAGAGGATCTCCCACCACCAGCGGCGGCAAAACGCCGCTTTCCTCGTTGTCCTCCTCCTTGCTTTCTTCATACAGCACGGTAAAACCATCGAACTTCACCGAATAACCCGAGGCCTTGAAAGTATAGTTTTTCGCGTTGATGTCAGCGGATACGGTATTGAGAAGCGCGGTAGCCATCTGGCTGGCGATGAAACGTTCCCAGATGAGTTTATACAGTTTATACTGGTCGGAGGAAAGGCTCGATTTTACCCGGTCCGGCGTCAGAGAGGGCATAGCCGGCCGGATGGCCTCATGGGCATCCTGGGCCGAGCTTTTGGTTTTATAGACCCGGCGGGTCTGGGGGAGATACTGCTTGCCGTACTTTTCCAGGATGAACGTCTCTGCCTCTGCCCTAGCCTCATCGGAGATGCGCAGAGAGTCGGTTCTCATATAGGTAATCAGTCCGGTGGGGCCCATGCCTTCCACATCCACGCCTTCGTAGAGCTCCTGGGCCGCCTTCATGGTCCGCCGGGCCTGGAAGCCCAGACGGCGGGAGGCCTCCTGCTGCAGGGTGGAGGTGATAAAGGGAGGCGCCGGCGTCTTTTTCCGGACCCCTTTCTTGACGCTGCCCACCACAAAGGGAGCGCCCTCCAGGTCTGCCAGGATGGCGTTGGCCTGCTCCTCATTTTTGATCTCTATCTTTTCTCCGTCTTTGGAGTGAAGCTTTGCTCCGAACACCTTGCGGGAGCCTTTCGCGGAAAGCTTGGCGTCAATGCTCCAATACTCTTCCGGCTTAAAGGCACGGATTTCCTCTTCTCGGTCTACAATCAGCCGGACCGCCACCGACTGAACCCGGCCGGCGGAAAGGCCGCTCTTAATCTTTTTCCACAGGAAGGGCGAAATCTTATAACCTACAATCCGGTCGAGGATCCTGCGGGCCTGCTGAGCGTCCACCAGGTCCTGGTCAATCTTTCTCGGATGCTCCATCCCCGACTGGACTCCCGATTTGGTGATCTCGTTGAAGGTCACCCGGTTTTCATCATCGGTGGGTATTTTCAAAAGATGGGCCAGATGCCAGGAAATAGCCTCCCCTTCCCGGTCCGGGTCGGTGGCCAGATAGATATGGTCACTCTTTTTTGCCTTGGCCTTCAGGTTGCGGATAATTTCTTCCTTTCCCTTGATGGCAATGTAGTGGGGCTCAAAATTATGCTCCACATCCACGCCCAGCCGGCTTTTGGGCAGGTCCCGGATGTGGCCCATAGAAGCCACAACATCATAGTCCTTCCCCAGATATTTTTGAATGGTTTTCGCCTTGGCCGGCGACTCCACAATGACTAAATTCGACATGCTAACCTCCCAATTGCTAAACTTTCAAAAACCGGACGCTTTCACGTCCATCTATATGCAGAGGAAATGCTTTTGGGCAAACATTCCACTCATTTTCCATAGCGACGTCCTGCATAGGATCGTACCGCCCCTGCAATTTCCAGCTCTGTCAGAGCGCCGAGCACCTGAGAAATTCGCATTCCCAAGGTCTGGGCAATCTCTTCCATATGGACAGGTTCTTCGCTCAGCACCCGGTAAACCTGTAGCGCTTCTTCCGAAACCTTGGGATCCTGGGAATGCCGGTGACAATCCGTCACATCCTGCCCGCTGTTTCTATTTTGCTGAGAAAGCTTCGGGCTATACTCAGGATCCGGCTCAATTTCCGCCTGTTCCTTCAAGGGCGCGTCTGTCTCTTCCTCTAAAACAGGAAGAGGCTCTCCCGTCAATCGCGCCTTGTTCTTTCTCTGTTCCTGTAGCAGCTCCCGTTCATACCGGAAGCGGTAAAAATCTATGACATCGGCAGGTTCTGTTGCAGGGATACAGCCATCCCGCAAAAGCCGCAGATTGCCGGATACCGTTGGATCATACAATGGTGCTGGCACCACAAACAGGTCTTTGCCCTGTTCCAGCGCGTCATCGGCGGTAATCAGGGAACCGCTGTGCTTTGGCGCCTGGATGACCAGCGTTCCTAGAGAAAGCCCGGAAATCAACCGGTTGCGGGCTGGGAAATTCCCTTTCCATGGGCCGGTGCCCGGCGGATATTCGGTCACAATACAGCCGTACTTGGAGACAAGTTCCTTCATTTTGGCGTTTTCCGCTGGATAATTCACATCAATGCCGCAGCCCAGCACGCCAATCACATAGCCGCCGGCCTTCAGGGCCGCTTTCATGGACATAATGTCCACGCCCACCGCCATACCGCTGATGACGCAAATCCCTGCTCTTGCCAGCTGGGTGCCAAAGTCCACAGCCGCCTTCTTGCCATAGGGCGTCATCTTTCTTGTGCCCACCATGGCAATGGCCGGGATCTGATCCAGCCCCGCAAGGGTGCCCTTTTGGTACAAAACAGCAGGCGGGGCATAGATGTGGCGGAGGCGATCGGGAAATTCCGGGGCGTCGTAACAGAGGATGTCGCATCCCACCCGCTGGCAGTCGGATATAATCTTGTCCGCTATGTCCAGCGGCGTATTTTTACATTTTTGCAGCTGGGAATTGGTGATGCTGGTCAGTTCCTTCAGACCCGCATCCGGGTCGCAGGAGGACACGGCCTCATAAAAGCGCTGGGGATCACCATACACATCCAAAATGTCACAGATCAAAGCACTGCCTTGGTGGATGCAGCACTGCAGCCAAACCCAATAACGAGTGGAGACCATCTGTCTTCCTCCTCCGCCGTTTTCCGGCATCGTTTTGCCTATTTTGTCATCTCCCACAGAAATACCGCTGCGGCCACCGCCGCATTAAGGGACTCGGCTCTGCCTTTCATGGGGATGATGACCTTCTGATCGCACAGCGCCTGTTCCTTTGCTGAAAGGCCGTTGCCCTCATTGCCGATAAGCACAAGGGCACCGCCGTCGAAATGAAGTCCAGTCAAAGGAACACTGTCCTCCGATAGGGCAGCGCCATATACAGAGACACCAGCGGCCCGCATCCGGACTGTTAAATCCTGCAGGTCATCGGTCACGGCAATGGGCAGGCGGAAGGCGCTGCCCATGGTGGAGCGCAGCACCTTCGGGCTGTAGATATCGGGGCAATCCCCGGTGACAATCAGCCCATCAATGCCGAACGCTTCCGCACTGCGGATGACAGTGCCCATATTTCCCGGATCCTGCAGGGAGCATAAAGCCAGATATTTCCCGTTACTGTTTATTTTAGCAAGGGTTTTTTGGTTGTCAAGCAGATTGCACAGACAAAATACCCCCTGCGGGGTGGATGCGGTGGATATTTTCTGGGCCACCCCTGTGGAAATGGGGGTAGCATGGGGGCTTTGGCAAAGCAAATACTTCATCTCTTCAGGATATTTTTCCAAGCTCTCCGGGGTATAAAATATTTGCTTTACCAAAACGCCGGAATGAAAGGCCTCTAAACACAGCTTAACGCCCTCCGTTACAAAAAGGCCCTGTTCCCGCCGCGCCTTTTTGCTTGCCAAAAGCTTGCACAGGTTTTTCACCGTCGGATTTTCCCGGCTTGTGAGGATGTCCATCTTCTTCCTCCTTTGGCTGCCTTCCATATGAAAAAATATGCCCGGGTCATCCGACACGGGCATATTCCAAAGCTCTTAGAGAGCAGCTTTTGCTTTTTCAACCAGTGCGGTAAATGCAGCCGGATCATTGATAGCGATCTCAGAGAGCATTTTGCGGTTGAGGTTGATCTGGGCTTTTTTCAGACCGTTCATGAAGGTGGAATAGTTCATTCCATTCATGCGGCAAGCAGCAGAAATACGGGTGATCCACAGGCTGCGGAAGTTGCGTTTTTTCTGTTTGCGGCCGATATAGGCATAGTTGCCGGATTTCATGACCGCCTGTTTTGCGGTCTTAAAGAGTCTGCTCTTTGCGCCATAGTAGCCTTTGGCAAGTTTGAGGACTTTTTTTCTTCTCTTGCGGGTCATCATTGCCCCTTTGATACGTGCCATAGTTTCGTTACCTCCAATAGTAAAGCGCAGGATGCCGGTTTCGACAATCCGCTTTCGTTTTTAGGTCTTGCGACAATCTTTGGTTTTGATCGTCAGTTCTCTTATTTGTAGGGAACCAGCAGCTTGATCTGCTTCATATTGGTCTTGTCAGCATAGGTAGCTTTGCGCAGACCTCTTTTGCGTTTTGTCGATTTTTTGTTCAGGATATGGGATTTAAATGCATGGGCGCGTTTCACTTTACCATTTTTGGTCAGTTTGAACCTTTTTTTCGCACCAGTGTGTGTTTTAATCTTAGGCATTTTATAGTTCCTCCTAAATCACTTTGTGGGCTTGGACGAAATGAACATTGTCATGCTGCGTCCCTCAATCTTCGGCATCTTTTCAACGCTTCCAAATTCGCTACAAGCATCTGCAAAACGCTGCATAATCCCGGTGCCCAGCTGGGCGTGAGCCATTTCGCGTCCGCGGAACCGAATGGAGACTTTGACCTTATTGCCGGCTTTCAGGAATTTCTGTGCATGATTGACCTTTGTGTTAAAATCATTGGTGTCAATGTTCAGAGAGAGGCGCACCTCTTTAATCTCAATGACCCGCTGGTTTTTCTTTGCTTCCTTCTCGCGCTTGGACTGCTCAAAACGGTATTTGCCATAGTCCATAATGCGGCAAACAGGCGGTTTCGCCTGGGGAGCGATTTTTACAAGGTCCAGGTTCTTTTCCAAAGCAATACGCTGCGCGTCTCTGCCGGAAAGGATGCCCAGCTGGCTGCCGTCGGCATCAATCACCCTGACTTCTTTGTCCCTGATCTCCTCATTGATCTGCAGTTCCTTGTTGCTAATTGTCAAGCACCTCCAAAATCCAAAGTAAAATACAAAGCGTGGACGGCAAACCATCCACGCTCAATACACGAATCAAAGCACAGAAATATCCTGTGCCGAGTGGTATTGACCTTCTGCGCTGCCGCCTTTTACAAGGCCGCGAAAAGGTGAGAACGGATTGACGGTTCTACTTTGTTGTCTTAACTATCTTAGCAAAACATTGCCATTCTGTCAACAGTTTTTCGCATAAAAGCCAAGCTATACCCGAATTTCCCCATCGAGATGAAAGGAATAGAGGATTTTTTCTTTGACAGGATGCCCTAACGCCTTCTGAGCGATTTCTTCATACAGGGCCAGCTGGCCGGCGTATCGCGCCACAAGCTCCTCCGGCCCCTTGACCTGGTCGGTCTTGTAGTCCACAATGACCATCTCCTCCCCCTCAAAGAAGAGACAGTCCATAACTCCCTGAATGGAAATGGGCTCCTCTCCCGGTTCCCCGCCGGCAATTTCAGCGGAGACTTCCCCCAAAAAGCGGTATTCCCGCAGAAGTCGGGGGGAAGCCAGCATCCGCTTGCCTATCCCGCTTTCAAAAAAGCTGCTCACCTTTTGGGGAGATACCCACTGGGCCTCCTGTGGGGAGATAAACTGGCGCTCTACCAGCCGGGCAATTTCCTCCTCCGGGCTGCGGCTGGCTGCCTTAAAGTCGGCAAACTGCATAAACTTGTGGATGGCGTTGCCCTTTTGGGCCGGGGTAAGCTCATCGTGGCGCAAAAAGGAGGGCCGGCGGAGAAACCGATGTCCCGGCCCCTCTTTGACCACCTGGGAAACAGAGAGTTTCGTTGGAATGCGCACCGCCTTTTCATAGGGATAAGAAAAATCCATCTGGAGGAGAAGCTGTTTTGTCAGCTCCGAATCCTCCCGGCTTTCATAGGATATTTCTTTTCCCATACTCTGTTCCTCGTTTTCCGGCAGGACGACCTCTACCTTCCAGGGGCTTCCCCCATTCATATCCAATGCTTTTCCGCTGGGGAGCCCCGCCAGCAATCTCAGTTTGTCCGCGTCCGGATGGCGCAGCGCTCCCATGAGGATCCACTCTCCATAGGAACCTGCTCCCATAACAGCGCTAGGAGGGATGGAAACCTCTTCCCCCAGCAGAGCTCCCAACCTGCCCAGGCTCTTCTCCATATCCTTGAGACCCACCGACAGGATCAGCCGCTCCTTAGCCCTGGTCAGTGCCACATAAAGCACCCGCATCTCCTCAGAAAGCTGGGCCCGGAGGGTTTCCAGCTTCAGCGCCTCATGGGGAACGGTGGTAAACTGCTTCAGGGTAGCAAGATCCCGCCGGACACAGGAAAAGCCCAGACGGGGATGGGTCAGTGTCGCGCTTTTCAGATCGGACTTATTAAACTGGCGGGATGTGTCCGCCAGGATAACCACGGGAAATTCCAGCCCTTTGGACTTATGGATGCTCATAATCCGTACCATATCCCCGCCCTCACCCAGATTTTGGGCTCCAGGCAGATCGTCTTCTTCCTCGATCATCCGATCCAATAGCCGCAGCAGCTCCCCCAGGCCCTGATAGCCTCCCGCTTCATAACGGCGGCAGTAGTCCACAAACAAATGCAGGTTGTCCCGGCGCTGTCTGGGGCTTTCATAGGCCATCATTTTAGAGATAAGCCCCGTTTCATCGTATATTTTCTGTACCAGCCGGTAGATGGGGTTGGCAATGCCAAAATCCCGCATCCGCTGGATAAGGGAAAGCGCTTTCCCGCACTGGGCATCCCCCGCCTGGGCCCCTTTGCACAAAGCTATATAAAAGGAAGAGCCTCGGTCATAGAGCCGGATGCGGGTCAAATCGTCCGCGTCCATCATCAGAGCCGGGGAGAGAAGGGCGGCGGCCAGCGCCACATCGTTTTGAGGATTGTCGATCACCCGCAGCAGGGAAAGGATGGTCTGAATTTCCTTGGACTGAAAAAATCCGCCGCTCAGGTCGCATCCGGCGCCTATTCCGGCGCGGAGGAGGGCATCCCGGTAAACTTCCGCCCGGCCCTTGGGCGAACGCAGGAGGATGCAGAAATCCGACGCCCTGCAGGGGCGGATTTCTCCCCCTTCCTCCACCAAAACCTGCTCCCGCAGCATGGCTGCAATTTTCCCCGCGATATAAGCGGCTTCTGCTTCTGCCCGCTCTTTGGCGTCAGCACAGGAAGAAAGATCCAGGGCCCACAGCTCGGTCTGCAACCCATCAGGGCTCTCAAAATGCGCGCTGGGCCAAAGGGCCTCCCCCTCATCGTAGACAATTTCTCCCGCCTGCTCGCTCATCAGCTGGGAAAAAAGGAAGTTGACGGCGTCGGTGACCCCCTTCCGGCTGCGGAAGTTGTTCTGGAGCAGAATTTTTGCCGGCCGCACCCCTTGGGTAATGTCGGCGTATTGGTTTTTCCTCTCCAGAAAAAGCTCTGGCATGGCCTGGCGGAATCGGTAGATACTCTGCTTAACATCCCCTACCATGAAGAGGTTCTCCTCACCCTGGGAAAGGGCGCGGAAAATCATGTCCTGGATCTCGTTGGTGTCCTGATATTCATCCACCAGGATTTCATCGAAAGATTGGGAAAGCTCCCTTGCCGTATCGGTCTGTTGGTAACCGTTTTCTCCCCGTTCCATCAGCAGGCGCAGGGACATTTGCTCAATGTCGGAAAAGTCAATGAGCTTCTTTTGTAGCTTTGCCTGGGAAAAACGCCGGGCAAAATCCTTAACTAGGTCAAACAACAGCCGGATATGGGGCAGAAGAAAGGCAATATCCTCCTGATATTCGGCCTCACTGGCGCAAAACTGATGGCTGAGCAAGGAGGCAATACTCTCTTTGACCATCTTCCGCCCGTTTTGCACCTGATCCTTGAAAGCCGTATTCTCATACTTTCTCAACTGCCCCAATTTCATAAACTGAAAATGGGAAAGGGCGCTGACAGCAGCATCCCAGTCCCCGCCATCCAGCACCTGGGACAGGGCCTCCAACTGATACAAATCATCCTGAAATGCGGGAAGATAGGCCTTTTCCATGGCCTCATCCCCCGCCATCTGGGCGATGGAATCCTTGGTGATCCGTTTCGCCCGCTCCACAGTATCCCCGGCGTAGGAAAGGATGATCCTCCCCCATATGCTTTCACCCGCTGCCGGAGCGTTTTCATAATCCGCCAGCTTTTGATCCAGCCAGTCCTCATAAAAGGGATGGGAGACCAAAAAGCCATAAAGGCGGTCGATAATCGCCTGCAAGCGGCTGTCATTTTTGGTAGAGGAAAAAAGCTCCACCAGGTCATAAAAAGCTTCTCCTCCGCTTTCATAAGCGCTTTCCATCAGCTGTTCCAACACATCCGCCCGGATGGTGGAAAGCTCATATTCATCCCCAATCCGAAAATCGGCGGGGAGATCCAGCCGCATAAAGTTCTGCCGGATGAGCTCCAGGCAGAAGGCGTGAACCGTGCTGATGTGGGCTCCGGAGAGCAGGGTCTGCTGGCGAAGGAGTTGGGTGTTGCTGCTGTCTGCACTGAGCAGTTCACTGAGCCTGGCCCCGATGCGGGCGCGCATCTGGGCCGCCGCCGCATTGGAGAAGGTAACCACCAGCAGCCGGTCCACATCCACCGGGCTCACCGGATCCGTAATTTTCCGGATGATCCGCTCCACCAGCACCGCTGTCTTCCCGCTGCCAGCAGCGGCGGAAACCAGCAAGGGTCCTCCCTGAGAAGAAATCGCCAGGTGCTGCATAGGTGTCCAATTGACTGCCATGGCCTATTCCTCCTCTCCGTATCGTTCATCCAGCTGGGCATAGAACGTTTCTTTATCCAAGGTGGGGAGAAGATGGGCTCCGTCTCCCCCTTCATGTTTGCATACCGCCTGAAAGTCGCACCAGTGACAGGCAGGGATTCCTCCCTGTTCCACCGGATCAGCGCCAATCCTCCCCTGGCATAAGGCGTCTGCCATGCGGATGATCTCATCGTTGACATGGCGGCTGAGCTTGCCTAACCGGGCCAGGGTGGCCAGGGAGGACAGCTTGTCAAAGGTGCCGTCCTTTTTCTTTTTCGCCGGGATAAATACCCCCCGAACCTCTGGCTCCATGGCCTCCACCACCTCTTCATCCTCCAGAAGAAGGCCGTTCATCTTCAAGGTCTTGGCGTGTTCCTGCTCCATCTGCTCCGGGGTGGCATGGCGGTCGGCGGTGATGATCTCGCTTTTAGCCGGCATGTAGAGAACCCCGGCAGGATAACAGTCTTTATATTTCCCCGCGCCGTTTTCCCAAAGGGAGAACAGATAGATCAGCATCTGCATATTCAGCCCATAGGCAATATCCGAAAGGGAAAACTGCTTGACGCCGGATTTATAGTCCACCACCCGGACATATTTTTTCCCCCGGACCACCGCCATGTCCACCCGGTCGATGATCCCCTCCACCAGGATATGCTCCCCGGTTTTAGAGACAAGCTCCACCGGCTTGTTTTCTCCGTATTCCCGGATAGGAAGCTCAAAATCCACCGGTTCAAACTGGCTTTGGGCAAACTCCCGGGCCAGCTGGGAGAGCAGCCGGGTCAGGGTATCGGTCAGCCGGGAAAAGAGATACCTCATCCGTTTGGGAATTTCCCCCTCCCCGAATACCGTCTGTAGGTATTGGGCCAGCAATTGCTGACACTCCTCCCGGAGGGCGGCATGGGTCAACTGATGCAGCCCTCTGGCCCCATGGCGGGACACCATCTGCTCCAGCACGAAATGGATGACGCTGCCCGACTGAATCGGGGAAAATTCCGCCTTTTTCCGGGGCCGGAGCCCCAGCATATCCTGGCAGAAATACTGAAAGGGACAGTGATAATACCGGTCCAGCCGGGAGGGGCTCAGTTTAAGCCTGTTCCCCAGCAAAGCCCTGGCGTTTGCTTCCTCCCGGAGCGCGTAGGGCCTATTCTGCGCTAAGAAAAAGAGGTTTTCTACCATCTCTTTTTGCGTCCTAGCTGCCGCCTTGGCCAGGGATATCGTCCCGGGCAGATCCTCCCGCAGGTGTTCTGCCAACATATCCATGGCCGAACGCTGATTCTCTACAAAATAAGACGCTGGCAGCCGATCTATATGCAAAGGGGCAAGCCCTTCCACCATGGTGCAAATCTGCTGAACAAAGGGGGCTGGGAACAAGGGTTTGCCCTCCTCATCCATGGTAGGATAGGAAATGACCAACTTTTGGGAGGGCGATGTCACCGCCATATAAATATAGGTAAACTCCTTATAAAAGCGGTCCTCCAAGGTCTCAAAAACCTGCTCCCCCAGCCGGTTGATTAGCAGGCGCTCCGGCTGGGAAATCAAGCTCTGAGGCGGCGCGCTCAGGGGAAACACCCCCTCATTTGCCCCTAAAATCAAGGTCACCTTTGGGCCGCTGGGGCGGATGCGGTCGGCCGCACCGATGGTCACCTGATCCAGGGTCTGGGGGATATGTCCCAGGTCGCTCCCGGCGATGGAAAGGCTGAGCATCTCTCCCAGCCGGGCAAGGCCTAGCTGCCTTCCCCCCAATACGGCGGAAAACTGCTCTAGGATGCCCATCAGCACCTCCCAGCAGGCATACAGCTCATCCGCTCTGTTTTTCTCCCCCGCCCTCTCATAGGATTTTGCCAGCATTTCCACCCTGCCCGGTATCCCTGTTTCCTCTAGATAGGCAAAGATGGCCCGGGCAAAAGCCTCTCCATCCAGGCTGCCGCGGGTTTTTTCCCGAAAAGCGGACAGAGGGCCCACAATGGTCTTTCTCAACTCCTCCAGAGCGACAAGCTTCTCCCCATCCTCTTCCGTCATCCTGGTCTGCATGCCGGAAGGATTTTGCTTCCATTCCTGAAGCCAGCCGTTTCGGTCAATGTTCCAGGTATAGCAGTAGCCTTCCAGGTCATAGATACTGTCAGAATCCACCTCCAAAAGGTAGCTTTTGAGATGCCGCATGACATCCCCAGTGGAAAAATTCCCTCGGGCTATGTCCACCAGGGAGGTAACCAGGTTCATCAGCGGCATATACTGCACCTGAATCCGCTGATCCATAAAATAGGGGATGTCGTAGCGGGCAAACACATCTTCCAGGGAAGCCTGATAGTCCTCCAGGCTCCTGGCGATGACAACAATATCCCGATAGCGCAGCCCTTTCTCCCGGACAAGCTTGCGGATGGTAGCCGCCGCGAAGCGCACCTCCTCATACCGGCTTCCCGCCTGCGCCACCAGGACAGAACCGTCATTTTGACCGGTCCTCTCCCCGGGGACATAGGCGCACTGGGCCGCTACATGGCCAAGGGTTGCCTTTTCATAACGATAAACTTCCGTCAGCAGAACCGGCGGCGCTACTGTACAACCGCTTTCCTTGGCCATCCTCATCAACCGGCGGGCGGTGTCCCGACAGACATCAAAGGCCCTGGCCCCTGTACCGGTAAGTGAATCGCAGCAAAGGGAAACAGAAACCTCCTCCGCCTTTTGCAGCGCGCACTGAATGAGGGCAAGTTCTGCCTTTGGAAAGGAAAAAAAGGCGTCTAGGATAACCACAGAGTCTAAAAAGAAATCTGTATCCTGTACCAAGGAAAGGGCCCGCATTAAATCATCCCTGGGGTCATGGCGTCCCCGTTCCAGCATTGCCTCGTAGGCACTGTAGATGAGCGACAGGTCGGAAAGCTTTTCCCCAACGGGGCTTCCCTCCAGACTTTGAGACAGTTCTTCCACCTCTTCAGGACCCAGCGAGGAGTTTTTAAACTCGTCAAGCATGGAAAGGGCTTTGGAGGCGAAGGCGGTGTTCCCCGCCTGCCGCTCATAGACAGACAGGTGATCCCTCACCTGATCCAACGCCATGCTCATGAGCATCGTCCTGCCGCTGTCATCCAGGCTTTCCCCTGAAAGCCCGCCATACTCTCGGAAAATGAGATTACACAGCCGGGAAAAACTGACCGCTTCGATCTTTTCGCCGCCTTGCGCCAGAAAAGTGGTGACCGCTTTTTCCGTTTCAAACGAATATTGTTCCGGGACAATAAAAAAGACCCGCTTTCCCTGTTGGGATGCTTCCTCTGCCTTTCGGAGCAGATAGGTGGTTTTCCCTGTGCCCGAAACCCCCAGCAGCAATCTCAGCATGGCCCTTCCTCCTTTCCAGTTGCTTGTATTTTATCACATCCGCCGGATAAAGAAAAGCGGACTCCCAAGCACCAAAAAATCCCCTCTGCACATAGCAGAGGGGATTTTTATCAGAGAGAGTTCTATTATGCTTCCATGCCTGCCTTGATGGCCCGCATATTGGGCTCCAGCAGGTGCTGTTTTCTCGGAGGGACGCATTTGGCGATTGCTTTTTCCACCGCCTCTAAAGAGGCAAAACCCGTCTCCTTGAGCAGTTTGCCCAAGAGGATGATGTTGGCCAGTCCCTGCAACTGCAGGTCATTGGCCATCTGGGTGGCCGGCACATAAAATGCCTTGATGTCCTGCCGCTCGGTTTTCTTGTCCACCAGGGTGCTGTCGATAACAGCAACGCCGCCGGGGACAACGGCATCGATAAATTTATCATAGGACTGGATGTTCATCGCAATCAGCGCATCAGGTGTGAGCACCAGCGGAGAGCCAATGGGCTCGTCAGAAATGCAGACACTGCAGTTAGCAGTACCGCCGCGCATCTCCGGTCCGTAAGAGGGCAGCCAGGATACTTCCTTCTCTTCCATCAAACCGCTATAAGCGCAGACCTTTCCCGCGAACAGAATACCCTGTCCGCCGAAGCCTGCAAAAACCATATTGATTCCTGCCATTATTTCTTTACCCCCTCTTCCACGTCTTTATAGACGCCCAGCGGATAATAGGGCATCATATTGTCACGCAGCCACTGCAGGGCCTCAGTGGGGGTCATTCCCCAGTTGGTCGGGCAGGTGGAAAGCACCTCTACAATCGAGAATCCCTTGTTATCCAGCTGATTCTGGAATGCTTTTTTAATGGCCTTTTTCGCCTCGTTGATGTGGGGAACCGTATCCACGGCCACACGCTGTGCCAGCGCTACGCCGGACAGGGTGGAGAGCATCTCGCACACCCGCACCGGGTAACCGGCAGTGTTGGTATCACGGCCATAAGGGGTGGTCTGGGTTACCTGACCGGGCAGGGTGGTGGGAGCCATCTGGCCGCCGGTCATGCCATAAATGGCGTTGTTGACAAAGATGATGGTGATATTCTCACCACGGGTTGCGGAGTGGACAGTTTCCGCAGTACCGATGGCCGCCAGGTCACCATCGCCCTGATAGGTGAAGATGACGTTGTCAGGCAGTGCGCGCTTGAGGCCGGTGGCCACAGCGGGAGCACGTCCATGGGCCGCTTCTACCATATCGCAGTTAAAATAATCGTACGCCATAACAGAGCAGCCGACCGGGCATACGCCTACGGTCTTTCCTTCCACACCCAGCTCGTCAATGACCTCCGCCACCAGACGGTGGATAATGCCGTGGGTACATCCAGGGCAGTAATGGAAGGTGGTATCCGCAAGGGCATGGGGTTTTTCAAAAACAACAGCCATTATTTTGCACCCCCTGAAATTTCTTCAATTTTTGCCAGGACCTCTGCCGGCGACGGGATGATACCGCCGGTCCGTCCAAAGAAGTGGACCGGATGCTCACCATTGACAGCCAGGCGGACATCGTCCACCATCTGGCCCATGCTCATCTCCACTGCCAAAAATGCTTTCGCACTCTTGCAGGCAGCCTGGATATTCTTCACCGGGAAGGGCCACAGGGTAATGGGCCGGATGAGTCCTGCTTTAATGCCTTCAGCACGGGCGGAGTTGACCGCGCTTCTGGCAATACGGGAAGAAGCACCATAAGCAACCAGGACAATGTCTGCGTCCTCGGTGAGATATTCCTCGGCCTTGGCTTCCTTCTCCTGAATGATTGCGTATCTTTCAAAGCGCTCTCTGATCTTGTCCTCCAGCTGCTGGGGCTGCAAGAACAGGGAATTGACGATATTGTGTTTTCTCTCGCCCTTATGGCCATTGGTCGCCCAGGGCTTTTCCACTGTATGGGCCTTCAGCTCCGGGAATTCCACCGGCTCCATCATCTGGCCCAGCATGCCGTCTGCCAGGATCATCGCAGGCATACGGTATTCGTCTGCCTTGTCAAAGGCCTCGAACACGATATTCACCATCTCCTGAACGGTGGAGGGGGCAAAAACAATAGCGTGGAGGTCGCCGTGGCCGGGAGCTCTGGTGGCCTGCCAATAATCCGCCTGGGAGGGCTGGATGCCGCCCAGACCCGGGCCGCCTCTCTGCACGTTGACAATGACGCAGGGCAGGTCGGAGCCCGCTATGTAGGAAATGCCTTCGCATTTCAGGGAGATGCCGGGGGAAGAAGAGCTGGTCATCGCCCGAACGCCGGCGCTGGCAGCGCCCAGCACCATGTTGATGGCAGCAATTTCACTTTCTGCCTGAAGGAAGGTGCCGCCTACCTTGGGCATCATTTTGGACAGATACGCAGAAAGCTCTGTCTGGGGGGTGATGGGGTAACCGAAGAAGTGACGACATCCGGCGCGCATTGCCGCTTCGCCCAGTGCTTCGTTGCCCTTCATGAGTACTCTTTCAGCCAATGTTGTTCCCTACCTTTCCACAACGATGGCAACATCCGGACACATGGTCGCGCACATTGCACATCCAATACATTTTTCAAAGTCAATGCACTCTGCCGGGTGATAACCCTTGGCATTGAGCCTGTCCTTGGATAGGACAATGATTTTTTTGGGGCAGGCTGTGGCACATAGCCCGCAGCCCTTACATTTGTTTTCGTTGACGGTAATCTTTGCCATGCTTTGCTCACATTCCTCTCTATCTAAGACCTAATGATATATGTAAGCGGTTCAAACCGCCTGATTTTCTGTTATTGCCACGGCGTCTTCACATAGATGTCAACAGGGTATAAGGTCCTCCCCTTTGGGTCGACTTTTTCCAATAAATCCCGCCGCACTGTGGTATAAAGGATGGGAAGCCCCGTCTTCTCCGCGATCTCATCGGCGTAGTCAAAGGCATGCTCCACCGTCTCCGGCGTGGTTTCGGTACAAAGATGGGTATTGTTCACAAGCCCTGTCGCCTTTAGTCTTGACGCGGCCTCAATTTCCCGAAGCACCTGGATGGTATCATCCGCTTCCCTGGTCAAATACCGGCTTTTGTTGATGACGTATAATAACTCATACTCGCCCCGG
This sequence comes from Zongyangia acetica, assembly GCF_038739695.1. Taxonomy (NCBI): domain Bacteria; kingdom Bacillati; phylum Bacillota; class Clostridia; order Eubacteriales; family Oscillospiraceae; genus Zongyangia; species Zongyangia acetica. The sequence goes on from NZ_JBBEWN010000001.1 coordinate 283,978, forward strand.
TCCTTGATCTTCTGGGAATACCGGCCCAACACTGCGGCGCCTGCATCGTCCCCGCCGATATCCAGGATCACCGAAGTGTCCCGGCGCTCCAGCAGGCCGTCGATTTCCGCTGTAACAGAGGGAATATCCAAATTGGTGTTTGCGAAAGGAGGATTGACCACGTCAACGCCTAATTTCCCGAACAGTTCGGTAAAATCAGCAGAACGGAAATAGGGATTGACAATGTCCATATCGGCGATGGCAACCTTTTCTCCCCTCTTTTGCAGGTCAACCGCTAAATTGACTGCAAAATTGGTCTTGCCGCTGCCGTAATGTCCCACAATGATGTAGAGCTTTTTTCCAGTCGGTGCCAAACACTCACCTCATTTTCTTAGCCACCCTGCGCTAAGAAAAAGCGCAGGATTTAACCTATATTATATCACTTTTGCAAAATGGGAACAACTCATGCCCTGCCAGGGATGTAGCAAAAATACTTCACACAATTTTCCCCATTTTTGGTGTTCTTTAATAAAAAAGCGCGCCTCAATGTCGAGACGCGCCTGGATGTTGGGAAAAGATTCCTCAGTTGGCATTTTTCAGTTTCAGCCGCAGCTTATCGGAGATCATGGCAATAAATTCAGAGTTGGTCGGCTTCCCTCTGCCGTTGTGGATGGTGTAACCGAAATAGGAGTTAAGGGTATCCACATCGCCCCGATCCCAAGCCACCTCAATGGCATGACGGATGGCGCGCTCTACACGGGAAGAGGTTGTCTCAAACTTGACAGCCACCGACGGATATAACTGCTTGGTCACCGAATTGATGATGTCCGGATTCTCCACCGCCAACATGATCGATTCTCTCAGATAATGGTAGCCTTTGATGTGAGCAGGAACTCCGATTTGATGGATGATCTCGGTGACCATCACCTCCAGATCCGGCTCCTTGTGCGCCGTCGTGTGGCTGACCAAGGGAGCGGCGGATCCGGTAGAAAGACCAGCGATCTGCATAATCCGCTTTGCCATCACACTGACATCAAAAGGCTTGAGAAAATAATAAGACGCACCCTCCTGCAAAACTTGGCGCTCGAACTTTTCGTTGTCAAAGCTGGACATCACCATAAAGATAGGCCGTTTGGGAAGAGGCAGTTCCGAAATTTTCTGCATCACTTCCAGGGCGTCCAGCTGGGGCATAAAAATATCCATGAGAACAACGTCCGGCTCTTCGCTGAGGATGTTGTCCACCACTTTCTGGCCATCTTTGGCAGTGGATAGCACCTCGATCTCATATTTGTGAAACTCGGCGCTACAAAGGTTAATAAAGTCCTTGCTGTCGTCTGCGATTAAAATTTTCAGCTTAATCTGCATTGTCATATCTCCCTTTTTACTAACCAATTTTTTCATGTCCCTAGATTACCATATTTTTCCAATAATTGCAAGGGGATTGCGCAAATTTTTACCAAAAATTTCTAGTTCCATTTTTATTATAGGATTCTCGCCTGCTAAAGTCAATTCTTACGCGGCATTTGTTGCAGAAAATTCAACATTTTTAGCGCTGGACAGCATATTTTCGGCAAAAATACCGTAGCCTTTTGTCGGATCATTGACAAAAACGTGGGTGACAGCGCCGATAAGCTTGCCATCCTGGATAATGGGACTTCCGCTCATGCCTTGTACAATTCCCCCCGTTTTTGACAGAAGCTGGGGATCGGTGATTTTGACCACCATATTTTTTGTCGGATTGTTGTCGTCGTAATTGACCTCTTCGATCATCACCTCAAATTTTTCCGCGCTCTGTCCATCTAAGGTGGTGATAATCTGAGCTTTCCCCGCCTTGACCTCCTGTTTAAATGCCACCGGCAAGGCTGTTCCCTGGATCAAGGAGGGGTTCTCAATCATGCCGTATACGCCGGTTTCCCCGTTGAGGGATAGCTCACCCAGCTGCTGGCTCTCCACAAAGCCGCCTTTGAGCTCGCCTGGGGAACCTGCTTCTCCCTTTTTAACGCCGGTAATGGTGACGCCTACAATATCCCCGGAAGAAAGAGGCATGATTTTCCCTGTATCTACATCACAGATGGCGTGTCCCAGTCCGCCAAACACTTTGGCAGAGGGATCATAAAAGGTCATGGTGCCGATTCCCGCTGTGGAATCCCGCACCCAGATTCCCGCTTTATACCCCTGCCCGTCGTCAGAGAGGGCGGGATACAGATCGGTATAGAGGGTTTGCCCGTTTCGCTGGTAGGTCACCGAGACGCTCTTCCCTTCACTACCCGCGACGATTTTTCCCACGTCTTCATTGGTATAGACCTTGGCGCCATTCATCTTGACGATGACGTCGCCCACCTTAATTCCAGCGTTTTCGGCCGGGTTGACAGAATTGCCGTTGCAGATCACATCGCTGGCGCCGATGACCAGCACGCCGTCGGTGAACATCTTGATGCCAAAAGGTGTGCCGCAGACCACTACTTCGGACTGGTCCACCACATTGACCTGGACCTGCTTGACCGGGATCATCCCGAACAACCGCAGTTCCATAGAGTAGGTAGCATTTTCACTGGCGTCCACCTGGGATGTGCCGCTCCGGCTGCTTGAGGTGGACACCGCCTCTATCCAATACTTGGGGTCCAGCTGCAAAGATTGTCCTTTGGATACATAAAATTGATCCGGCAAAGCATACTTACTATAGAACGTCATGGCTGTGAGGGCCAGGGCCATGACGGCTGATAACGCAAAAATAAATTTTGACAGTTTTTTTATCAACTTTAACACCTCCCAAAAAAATTCGCCGCTGCAAAGCCGACGGTATTAATTTGTCCAGATGTCAATTTTATATTTCAGGCAAATTCACCTTGTTTTAGATTTAAAAGGTGATATGATTAAATTAACACCAATAGAGCCCAATTTTGTTAATTTATCATCCAGCGCCCCGCGCTGCTGCCTGGAGGTTGTGTCTGTGAAAGTCGCCGTGGTCGGATCCCGCAGTCTAGCACATCTGCAAGTGGATTTTATTCTGCCCTATATTCCGGAGGACGCCACCGAAATTGTCAGCGGCGGCGCCCGGGGCGTGGATTCCCTGGGGGAATTGGCGGCCAAAGAGCTGGGGCTGAAATTCACCTGTTTCCTCCCCGATTATCATAACTTTGGAAAAATCGCGCCCCTCATACGCAATGAAAAGATTGTGGATTACGCTGATTATGTACTGGCCTTCTGGGATACAAAATCCCGCGGGACCCGCAATACCATTTTGCATTGCATCAAAAAACAAAAGCCCTTTCGGGTAATTCCCATATAAACAAAAAGCCGGAGAAAGCGCTGCTTTCTCCGGCTTTATTCTTCTGTTTCCGCCCAGAAATTCATATCAACTCCAAAAATATCACATAGCACGATAAGCTCTTTATCGTTTACGGCTCGAGTCTGTCCTTCTAGCTTCGACAAACTGGAATAAGGAATATTTACCCCTCTTACTTGCATTTGAGCCATTAATTCTTTTTGTGTCATCCGACGCTTCTTTCTCAACTCTGTAACTTTGGCTCCAATTATATTTTTATCGCCTAAAGGCAATCTTCTACTTTTCATAGCCACAACTCACACATTTTAATTCTTATTTGGAATTATATTGTCTCGAAGCGTTGACATAATTCTTTATAAGAATTAAAATATGTATATATTGTAAACAATCGAAGGAGGTCATCCTATGATGCCCGTCATCCGCAAGGTCGACGAGATCGGCCGCATTGTCCTTCCCGTAGAGTACCGCCAGGCACTGCAGCTTTCTGAAGGCAGCGAAGCGGTCCTCACCCTCTACCAAAACCGCGTCATTGTGGAAAAATATTCCCCTGCCTGCGTTCTCTGCGGCGGCGAGGAAGCCCTTTCCGACATCGACGGCCACACCCTCTGTCAAAGCTGCATGAAAAAAATCGCCGCGGCCAACGCCGCAAAATAAAAAAGAGGCGGATTTCCGCCTCTTTTTTATTTACAGCAACAGGCTTCCCACCTGATAAATTCCCAGGGAGACCAGATAGGCCGCCGCCATCTGAAGGGCCCCGGCAGCGGCCGCCCAGCCCAGGGAGTTCATCTCCTTGCGGATGGCCGCAAAGGCGGAGACACAGGGCATATACAATAGGACAAAGGCCATAAAGGAGCAGGCGGAAAAGGGGGTAAACACCTGGGAGAGGGTGGCTGAAAGCGCCGCCTGGTTGCTACAGCCATAGAGCAGCATCAGGGAGGAAACCACCGTTTCCTTGGCTACCAGCCCGGTGAGGAGGGCCACCGCCGCCTGCCAGAACCCAAACCCCAAAGGGGAAATCAGGGGAGCCAGCATACCGCCCATAACGGCAAACATACTTTCCGACATATCCTCCACCGGATGCAGGCCAAAGTCAAAGTGCTGCAACAGCCAAACGAGGATGGTCATGAGAAAGATCAGGGTTCCGGCCCGGATGATAAATCCCCTGCACCTTTCCCAAAGATGCAGCCCGATGGTTTTCAAGGCCGGCAGGCGGTAGGGCGGCAGTTCCATAACAAAGGCGGAATCATCCTCCCGAAACACCGTCTTTTTCAAAAGCAGCCCGCAAACGACGGCCACCGCCATCCCCAGAAGGTAGATAGAAAAGATCACAACCCCTCCACAGGAGGGGAAAAACGTCCCCGCAAATACGGCATAGATGGGCAGTCTCGCGCTGCAGGACATAAAGGGGGTCAGCATGATGGTCATCCGCCGCTCCTTCTCCTTTTCTATGGTGCGGGCTGCCATCACCGCAGGGGTGGTGCATCCAAACCCCATGAGCATGGGGATAAAGGACTTGCCTGAGAGCCCCAGCTTCCGCAGCGGACAATCCATAATAAAGGCGGCCCGAGCCATGTAGCCGCTGTCCTCCAACAGGGAGAGGAAGAGAAACAGCAGCAGGATTTGGGGAAGAAAGGAGAGCACCGCGCCTACACCAGCTACGGCTCCGTCCAAAATCAGGCTTTGGAGCCAGGGAGAAGCGCCCAGGCTCTTGAGGATATCCCCCATCCCCGCCGACAAAGCCGTCACCAGCCATTCCATCCCCATTCCCAGCGTCCGCCCCACCGGGCCGAAGGTGGTGGAAAAAATGAGGAACATCATCCCCAAAAAGACCGGGAAGGCAGAGACGGGTCCGGTGGCAATCCGGTCAATTCGGTCGGACAGGGTCAGAGCGCCAGGGGGCCTCTTGCTCTCCACCGCCTCCCCGCAAAGGGTCTCAATGGCCTGATAGCGGGCATCGGCCACCAAGGTGTCCCGGTCTCCATAAAGGGCATCCGATTCATACCGCCGGATGATTTCCTGGAGCCTTTCCCGCATCAAGGCGGAAAGTTGCAGCCTGTCCTGGATTTCCCTATCGTCCTCCAGAAGCTTTGGAAGATAAAACCGGGCTCCTTTCCCCAGCGGAGTACCGGCAGAGGAAAAGGCCTCCCTTAGCTCCCCCAAAGCCTTTTCCGTCCGGCGGTTATAGCGGATCTCTGTCTTGGGGTCAATTCCCGACTGCGCAAGCTTCTCCAGGGTTTGCTGGAGCTCCAGTAGATTCTCCTCTCGCCGGGCGGAAATGGGGAGAACTGGCACCCCCAGCCTGCGGGAAAGAATGTCGCAGTGGATTTGATCCCCCTTGGCCCGGACGTCATCCATCATATTGACAGCGATGACGGTGGGCATTCCCAGCTCCAGAAGCTGAAGGCTGAGGTAGAGGTTGCGCTGGATATTGGTTCCGTCCACAATGTTGAGGATAAGATCGGGCTGTCCATCCAGAATATAATCCCGTGCAATTTTCTCCTCCAAGGAGTAAGGGGACAGAGAGTAGATGCCAGGCAGATCCATCAGCCGCAGGAAGCTGTTTTTGATGGAACCTTCCTTCTTTTCCACCGTGACCCCCGGCCAGTTCCCCACATACTGGCGGCTTCCGGTGAGGGCGTTAAAAAGGGTGGTCTTTCCGCAGTTGGGATTGCCCACCAGCGCCACCACCCGGCTTTTCCTCTGCCCCATGACCTTCCCTCCTACTCCATCTCGATTTTCACCGCGTCGTCTCGGCGCAATAATAGGGCGAAGCCCCAAAGTTCCACCTCAATGGGATCCCCCAGCGGCGCCTTTTTCCGCACCACAATCTTCACACCCGGCGTAATCCCCATGTCCACCAGTTTCCGCTTAATGGCGCCCTGGCCGCCGACCCGCAAAACCGTCCCGCTCTGGCCAGGGCGAAGATCGCCCAGTGTCTTTTTTCTCCACACAGCCCGTCCCCCCTTTCTTCTTGTCATCTCATTGATGTGTATGCACTATCCGGCCGGATTAGTCCTGCTATAGGCCTATAAATTAAAACGCCGCTGTTCCCTCCCACAGGGCCCAGCGGCGTTTTCTTCTATATTTATATATATTCTTGACTTACATTCTGCTCATACTGGAAAAGTGGACAATCCCACAGGCTACAGGTGTCGGTTAAAAGCATGCGTCTATTCCCAGGGATTCCACCGGTATCTTTTTAGGTTCACACAGCCATTTTTTAAAAACTCTATTCCTTCCCCTTCCAACAGCATCTTTTGTTCCGGCCAATGGGGAACCATCCGTCCTTGGCAGTTGACCACCCGGTGGCAGGGAAGCTGCCTTTCCTCCGGCGCGTGGGACAAAGCCCGTCCCACCATCCGCGCGCGGCGGGGAAATCCCAGCAAGAATGCCAGCTGCCCATAAGTAGACACCCTTCCCCGCGGGATTTCTGCCACCAGATCGTAGACCTGTTCTTCAAAGCTTTTTTGCTGATCCATAGTCCCTCCCCCTTTTTATCAGCATATCATACTTCCCATCTGATGAAAAGGCAACGGTTCACCGTTATTTTCTCTGATACACCAGCCCTTCATTCTACACAAACTTCATACAAAAAAATTAGGCATTTCTACAGTAATTTTAAACTGATCTTTTCAGAATTGCATCTTTTATCCAAGGCTGATATGATAGTATGTGCAGAAATAGCAATATTTCTGATAAATAAAGAGAAGAAGGAGTGTTACAATGATGCAAACAACCCGCAGGCGAAAGAAAGTAAAAATTCTTTCGTTTATTCTGGCGTTGGCCATCTTGGCCACGATGGTCCTGCCCACCGGGCTGACCGTCTTTGCCGCCCCAAGCGATCTGGGGGGCTGGACAGGCAACCCAGGGGAGTACAACTACGATGAGGGAAGCGGTGTCCTCAGCCTTGTCAGCGGCGGCAACGTCACCGTGTATTCCGATACCACGGCCAGCGTTTTCACCCTGGAAGCGGATATGACCCTCCAGGATGGGGACAAAACCGGCGGCTTTGCCCTGCGGCGGGGCGATGGCCAATGGTTTGCGCTGCATGTCAACGGCAGCGGGCTGCGCCTGTTCAGCGACTATGGCATGAACTTGGAGGAGCAGACTGCGGCTCTTCCCGCTGGTATCCGGGATTCTAAGATTCATCTCAAGATGACCGTCGACGCCGACAAAAACATCCGTGTCTTTGTCAACAATGGCGCCGAAGCCCTAATCGATTACAACTATCCGGACATGCAGGAAGTCCAGATCGGCTTCATCAACTGGTATACCAATACTACCTTTGAAAATATCACCTATTCCTCTCAGGTGGACGAGTATGTTCCCCCGGTGGAAAGCGACCTGAGCGGCTGGTCCGGGGACCGCACCGTCAACGCGGATGGTTCTGTCACTGTCCACAACAATAAGGGCAACAACTATGTGGTCTCCGATACGAGGGCGAAGGCCTTTACCTTCGAAGCGGATATGACCTTCGATGAAGGAAGCACCGCGGGCCTTCTCTTCGGCGCCGCTACCCCCTCTCCTGACAATCTGGGCCTCAATTGGAACGCCCTGCACATCCGGGGCGGCAACGAAGCCCGCCTCTTCTGTGAGTCCACCTGGAACCAGCCTGGCGGCCTCAATGAGATTGTACCCATTAGCCTTATCCCCGGCGAACCCGTCAAACTGAAACTGGAAGTGGAGGCAGACGGCACCTTCAGGGCCTATGTCAACGGGGAGCTGGTCATCACCGCCAAGCAGGACACCTATGCCGGCGGCTATGTGGGCCTATGCTCCTACGTGACCGAGGCTACCTTTGCCAATATCAAATTCCAGAACAATGACCCTGCTGAATTCGTCTCCAATCTGACCGGCTGGCAGGAATTTGACAATTGGACCATCACTCAATCCGGCTATCGTGGGAATAATATTGGCACAGGTGATACCTTCTCCATGTCGGATGTCAGCCTCCCCGCCGGCTCTACCTTCGTGTTTGAAGGGGACATGCACATTGAAAATGCCGACGGCATCGGCGGGCTGGTCTTTGGCGTAGAAAACCCTGATGACCCCTATGCCAAATGGTACTGCGTCAATGTGGACAAGAAATGGGGTAATGTCACCAAGCTCTTCAAGAATACGGCTGGCACCCAGAATTGGGATGTCTACCGCAACCTGACCGCCGACGAGATTAACAAGTCCAACTATCACGTCCGGGTGGAATTGCTGGAAGACGGCACCATGAATTTCCTCATGGACAACGTCCTGGTGGGCTCCTATAAGGAAGAAAACTTCTCCGGCGGCTACTTCGGCGTTATGACCTCCTTAGGCGACGTTACCTTTAACAATGTCAACTACTATGAGGCAAAAACGCCCGCTCTCACCAGCCTGGAACTGGTGGGCGCGGAGCTCAACGAGGAATTTGACAACGCGGTCACCACCTACACCGCGGATGTACCCACTGATATGGAATCTATCCGGGTAAAAGCTGCTGCAGAAGAGGGCTTCCAGATCATCATCAATTCCCAGATCGTGGAAAGCGGCGTGGAAACCGCTGACATCCCTCTCAACATTGGCTATAATACCATTAGCATCACCGTGAAAGATGCCGCCAGCGGTATCTCTAAGAGCTTTACGGTTAACGTTAAGCGCACACCGGATATGGACACCATCTATGACGGTGATTATCGCGCGCAGTTCCATTTTTCCACCCAGCTTAACTGGATCAACGACCCCAATGGTCTGATGTATAATGCCGCAACCGGCGAATATCATATGTTTTACCAGCACAATCCCTATGGGATGAACTGGGGGAATATGAGTTGGGGTCATGCGGTTTCCAAGGACCTGATCCATTGGACTGAACTGCCTGTTGCTCTTTATCCTGATGAATATGGTACCAAGTGGTCCGGCTCCGGTGTCATCGACTATTACAACACCACCGGCTTCTTCGACGAATCCGTCCCGCCCGAGGCCCGGATGGTGGCAATTCCCATGAACAATGAGAAGGTGGGCTCCGGCGTCATGCTGGCCTATTCCACTGACAATGGCTACACCTGGACCAAATACCAGGATGGCAAGGCTGTCATTGATGGCGTTGGAGATCCGAAGGTGATCTGGTATGAGGACGAAGCTATGCAACCCTATGGTGGCTGCTGGCTCATGATTACCACTGGAGTAGGCCTTTATACCTCTCCCGATTTGAAGAACTGGACCTTCAACAGCTATGTCCAGTTCAAAGACGGCACTCCTCTCTATGGTTGGGAATGCCCGGATCTCTATCCTCTGGCTTTGGACGGCGATGAAAACAATATCAAATGGGTGTATAATGCTGCCGGTTCCTTCTATATGGTAGGTAATATTACCAAGGATGCAGAGGGCAAGCTCACCTTCAAGGCTGAGACAGATCCTATCCTCTACACCGGCGACAGCCATCAGTACCGTACCGACTATTTTGCAGAGCCGGGCGATGGTCTGGTTTATGCTACCCAGTCCTATTTTAACGATGCACAGGGCCGCCGCCTCTCCGTCAGCTGGCTGCGGGAGGGTACTGGCACTTCTGTAGATCCCAACAAGACCTGGAATGGTAACCAGGGCATTCCTCTGGAAACCACTCTGGTCAGCACTGAGGACGGTCCCCGTCTGATGAGCTATCCTATTGAGGAAATCAAATCCCTGCGCGGCGATCTGATCTATTCCGGCACCAACGTAGAGGTCACCCCTGATTCCACCAATATCCTGGATGGAAAACAGGGCGTACTGTTGGACATTGAAGGTGAATTCACCCTGGGTGACGGTGTTACCGATTTCGGCTTTAAGCTGCGTCAGGGCAATGGACAGGAAACCATCGTTAAATATGATGTACAAAACCAGCAGTTGGTTCTGGATAAGAGTAATTCCGGCAAGAGCTACAACGGCGTACCCGTCATGGAAATGATCCCCATGGAGGGCAACAAAGTGAAACTCCGCATCCTGGTGGATACCACCGTCATCGATGCCTTTGGCAACGACGGTGAGGCAGTCATCATGACCTGTTACTTCCCTGATCCTGAAAGCAATGGCATGGAGTTCTTCACAAATGGCGGCAACGTTACTGTAGATAGCCTCAACATCTATTCCATGAACTCTGCCTGGAAGGAACCGGCGCCCATTCCCACCGAGCTGAGCGGCCTGGAACTCTCCACCGGCACCTTGGAGCCTACCTTTGACAAGGACACCCTCTCCTACACCGCCACCGTGGCAAACTCCGTCTCTTCTGTCAAGGTCATGCCCACCTACACCGGTGACACCGCTGTTACCGTCAACGGCAAGGATGTCGCCTCCGGCGCCTACTCCGAGGATATTGCCCTGGAGGTTGGACCTAATGCTATTACCGTGGTAGCAGGGGATAAGACCTACACCATCGTGATAACCCGTGAAGCAGCCGGCGGCACACCGGATCCGGAAGAGCCAGAACCCACACCTGGCACCGACAAGCCCAGCATTCCTGGATCTGACGAAGATCAGGTAGGCGGCGGGGACTGGGATTGGCCGGATGGCAGTGGAAATGGTTCCGCCAATGGAACTGGTTCTGGCAACAGCGACAAAGAGAACCCGTCTTCTGGCGACAGCAGCATGATCGCTGGAGCACTGGCAGTCCTGGCCCTGAGTGCTGGCGCTGCGGTGGTTCTCTCCCGCAAGAAAAAATAATCCCTAGTCAAAGCCTAGTGAAAACAAAATAAAAAAACAGGAGCTTTGAATCAAAAGCTCCTGTTTTTTTATTCTTCCATTTATAATACACTTAATGCAGATAATTTTTGTTTTTTATTTCATACTAAACATTTGGCATCTTAGCAGTGGGCATCATTAGCACTTTTCCTGTACCCCTATATACATTCACAAGCCCTTCTCCAGAGGCGGCAGAACCAATTAAGCTCTTTCCAGACCTCTCCACCGTAAACTCCAAACTTCTGCTCCAGGCGATGGCGTAGTTTCCATCTATTTTTAATACATCGTTTTGTAGCGTGATCTCAATCAGTTCATCTTTGGGACAATCTGATTCAATACAAAACACGCCATTCCCATTAAGGCTTAGATTAAACAAACCTTCTCCACCGGCTAATGCAGAGGAAAAATTGGAGCGCATAACCGCTTTGTGTTGCAGGGTAGATTCACAGGCCAAAAACAGTCCGTCATCCAGAACCACGCCACCACCCCATTCTGCTGTACTCATAAGAATAAGATGTTTGTAGGTGGGCTCCAGCACCAGAATACCGTTTCCGGTATACTCCGGTTTAATTGCCGACTCGCCAGTGGCTTTGCCCCGAACAGCCTTGCCTAGAAAATCCCCCACGCTTTTAATCCCTGTAGTAGCGTTGACATCTCCCAGCATCCACTGCATGGCCCCCGCCTGGATTGTAACTGGTGCTTCGGCCAAATTACAAATCAACTGCCTCTTCCTCACATTCATCTGGGCGCTGTAGTAAGCGGTGATCGCAGAGCTAGGAGTAACACTCAAATCCCGCTGATATTCAATTACTTGAAACGCACCCTCTTGGGCAATAACTCTGACATCGTCGTTATCTGTAAAATTAGAAATCCGGTACATATGCTGCCTCCCCTTATCATTTCTCATATTATTTTTATAATACCGTCATTTCTTATAATTTTCAAGATATATCGTGTAAATATTACTGCAAAATTTACTAAAATTAAAGTTTATGATCAAGAAAGCAGCTTTGTAAAGGAATTCTGCTTTTAATACTACCACCGACAATGACCTACATTATAAAGGCCCGCAAATACCGCTGAGATTTCCTTTCGTAATGTCATAGCGAGAATGCATGTCTATTAAATATGCAATGTAGAGGCCCCGCGGAAGAGTCTCCAGCTAAGATAAACCGGCTGCTCGATTCATTCTTACTACGACACTTATACGACTTTTTGAGGTGTAATTGGCCCGATTACAGCGTTATTTTCAAAATTGGGCAAAATAGAAAACCCCAATAAACCGCTTCATCATGCGATTTATTGGGGTTTTCTTGGCTGGGCTGGCGGGATTCGAACCCACGGGATGCCAGAGTCAAAGTCTGGTGCCTTACCGCTTGGCGACAGCCCAACATTCATATCAATATTGATATGATGATATAAAAAAAAGGCTTACGCCTTTTATTTATAAAGTGGGGTGGGTAATGAGAGTCGAACTCACGACCTCCAGAGCCACAATCTGGCGCTCTAACCAACTGAGCTATACCCACCACATGGCGCGCCAGAAGGGACTCGAACCCCTGGCCTACTGCTTAGAAGGCAGTTGCTCTATCCAGCTGAGCTACTGGCGCATTTTTGAAATGCCCGTCGCCCAATTACATCTTCCGAAGCGCGATCTATTGTGTGACGGAAATTTTGGAGCGGGTGATGGGAATCGAACCCACGCGACCAGCTTGGAAGGCTGGGATTCTACCATTGAACTACACCCGCTCATCTAGCGACGGATTATATTTTACCATCCTTACATGCTTTTGTCAATAGCTTTGTATATAAAACTAGTGGTAAACGAAAAATAAGAGCCGGATCTTGCGATCCGGCTCTTTCTTCATTACGCTTGGAGGATTTCAAACTTCCCATCCTTTGCGGTCAGTTTCATAATCTGGGAAACATTGTCTTCTCCCTTTTCCACCAACAGCAGTGCAATCTTATCCTCCACTTCCTTGCGGATGATCCGGCGGATATCCCGGGCGCCGCTCTTATGTCCGTAAGCCTTCTGGGCAATCAGCGCAAGGGCCGCCTCATCGTAGCCAAATTCGATACCCTTTTCCTTCATTGGCTCTTTGAACTCATCCAGCAACAGCGCCGCGATCTTCTGAAAATCCTGTTCATTGAGCTGGCGGAACACAACGATTTCGTCTACACGGCCCAAAAATTCCGGCCGCAGGAAATCGCCCAGCGCCTTCATTACCCGGTCCTTTGCCACCTCGTCCTGCTGCTTATTAAATCCCAGCGCATTTTCCTTCAGGTTGCTGCCGGCGTTGGAGGTCATGACCAACACTGTGTTTTCGAAAGATACCGTTCTGCCATGGGCGTCGGTAATCCTTCCCTCATCCAGGATCTGGAGCAGGATGTTGAGCACATCGGGATGGGCTTTCTCGATTTCATCAAACAGCACTACGGAATAGGGACGGCGGCGGACCTTCTCTGTCAGCTGTCCTGCCTCGTCATATCCCACATATCCGGGAGGAGAGCCCACAATTCTAGAAACGGAGTGCTTCTCCATAAACTCGCTCATATCCAGACGAATCAAGGGGTCTGCTGTATCAAATAACTCTCGTGAGAGTACTTTGACAAGTTCTGTCTTTCCCACGCCCGTGGGGCCTACAAAGATAAAGGAGGCCGGCCTCCTACGGGGACTGATCTGCACTCTAGAGCGCCGCACTGCAGCAGCTACCAGTTCCACAGCCTCGTCTTGGCCGATGATCTTCTTTTTAAGGGCTTCTTCTAGCCCCGCCACACGACGCAGTTCATTCTCCCGAATCTTGCTGGCGGGAATTCCCGTCCACAGCTCAATAACCTTGGCTAGGTCATCCTGGGTCACCGTCAGAGCGTCCACCTTGTCCTGCAGCTCGTTCCTGCGTGCTTCCACCCGGAGGATGTCCGCCTTGGTTTCGGCCAATTTTTCGTAGTCCACGCTGTCGGTAGCAGAATTGATCTCTTCCCGTTTGACAATGAGATCCGCCAGCTTTCTGGAAAGGCCGTCATACTCCGCCAGATCCTTGCTGGCCAGAGAGGCGCAGGAACAAGCTTCATCCAACAGGTCAATGGCTTTATCAGGCAGATAACGGTCGTTAATGTACCGCTCTGAAAGCACTGCCGCGGAGTGAACAATGGAATCAGGCACCTTGACATGGTGGTAGTTTTCATAATACTCCTTGACACCTTTGAGCACCTCAATGGTATCGGCAATGGAGGGTTCGTTGACAGTCACCGGCTGGAAACGGCGTTCCAAAGCGCTGTCTTTTTCGATGTACTTGCGGTATTCATTAAAGGTGGTGGCACCGATGACCTGGATCTCTCCCCGGGAGAGAGCAGGCTTCAGGATATTGGCCGCATTCATAGAACCCTCTGAATCTCCGGCGCCTACCAAGTTATGAACTTCATCAATAAAGAGGATAATGTTGCCGCAGGCCTTCACCTCGTCTACCAGTCCCTTGACCCTGCTCTCAAACTGACCCCGGAACTGGGTTCCCGCTACCAAAGCGGTCAGATCCAGCAGATGAATCTCCTTATCAGCCAGTTTTGCCGGCACATTGCCCTGGGCAATGCGTAGGGCGATACCCTCGGCAATGGCGGTTTTTCCCACGCCCGGCTCACCGATCAGGCAGGGATTGTTTTTGGTCCGACGGTTGAGGATTTGCACCACCCGGTAAATCTCCTGATCCCGTCCGATGATCCGATCTAATTTGCCGTCCTTGGCCTTTTGGGTCAGATTCTCACAGTAATTGTCCAAATATTTGCGTTTTTTCTCTTTTTTCCCCGTTTTTCCATTGGGCTGAGCCGGATTTTGACGTCCCGGCGCCCCCGGGTTTTCCGGCTGCTTTGCCGCCTGGTCTCCAAAGAGGTTCTGCAAAAAGGGGAATGTCTGGGAGCCGCCTGGCTCAAAGCCATTGTCTTCGTCTCCCATAATATCCATTAGCTGGTTGCTCATATCCTCCAGTTCTTCGTCGGTAATCCCCATTTGTTTCATCATATCGTCCACTGGTTTTATGCCAAGCTCTTTGGCACATTTGAGGCACAATCCCTCATTTATGGTTTCAGTACCCTCCATCCTTGTCATAAACACCACTGCGGGTCTTCTTTTACATCTGGAACATAACATTGTTCATCACTACCTTCCACCAGGCTCTCTCTCCCTACCAGGGTATCAACTCCGAAGCCCGCCCAGTTTTTGCTTCAGAGCCGTCTATTTTTCTGATTTTTAGATCAGGAATCGTCTTAATAATACTGTCTGCTCCATAATATCGTTGTTAAGGTATGCAAAGCCTCCTGCTGTGGCCGCTATAATCAGGCTGAGCAGATTGGCAATCAGGACAACTGTTAGAAGGCCTTCAAAGGCGCCAACAATACCGCCCAACAACGTATTTGCAGGGCCGATGATTGGGATACGTCTCAGGCCGCTCAGGGTCCAGGCAAACTTGCGTACCAGGAATAAGCAAATGGACATCAGCACAATAAATAGAATCAGCTGCACAATGCTGATTACAAGAGGAGCCACTACATGATCAGTAATGGCCTCCGGCAATGGCTGGGTAGAATTGGTCAATGCCTCTAATTCAGCCAGCACATCCGTCCCGGAGCCAAAGGCATCCAAAAACTTTTCCAGCGCGTCCGGCACCTGGGATAGCACCGTCTGAACATCAGCGGCAATATCGGTAATCCCTGCCTCCGTCAATTTGTTTCCCACCGTTTCTACCACCGAAGGGCGGAGGAAATGATTAAAAATTACTGTAGAAAACGCGTTAGCACCCAAATTCGCAATAAAAAAAGAAATCAGATATCCGATAAATTCAATAACCGTCCGGACAAATCCACGACGGGCGGATATCGATATAAAATATATGACCAGTATAACGACGCACAGGTCATAGAGTAATGGAATCCATTCTGTCATGTATGACCTCCAAAAGTGCCTCTAAAAAGCACAGCTTTTCCTAACGGTAGGAAAGCAAACTGATCTATCTTTACCATACATATAGCATTTTACTCGCCTCATCTCATCCGTCAAGGCACAGCAAAAAAAGTTTACAATTTAGGTGTATTTTACATCATTTTGCTCAGACTTTTTCAATCCGTCCTGTCAGCGAAGCATAGACAGAAGAACCCGCCATCTGAATACCGATACAGCTTCGCTCCACCGAAGCTCGCCGTATTTCTGTACCTGTCATGTCGTATACAATAGCTTCCTGCTGAAGGAGAACCGCCAAACGATCATGAGAAAGGGAAATGTCTTTGACCGCCTCATCCAGATGGATCTCTCCTACCTTTTTACACGTTTGATCCATAAGGATGATGGTGGCCTGCTGGTACTGGTTGTAGTCTCCAAACACCAGGGCTATGTTTTCGCTGTCCTCTGTAGAAAAGCTCACCAGGTTGGTGGCGCCGTAATCGTATTGTCCTTCGATTGTTCCAGTGCTGCTCATCACCCGGACTGCCTTGTCGGTGACCACAAAAATATGCCCGCCGTCTTTATAGTCCACAGCATAGATGGATTCCCCCGGAAAATCCAGAGTGGCAATGGGTTCTTCTTCACTAAAGGACAAAAAGACCAAGGAAGACTTCAGCGTTCCGCTTTCCCCTCCTAAGGTTCCTATGACAACACCGCTGCCGTTGCCGAAAACGGAGAGAGAGACAATATGGTTCTGCGCCGAATACCAGGTCAAGATTTCCTCCTGATTGCTGTCATAGACCGTCATCTGGGAGGTATACCGCTGGGATGTTGTCGCCACTGCCAAATAGCCGTTCTTTGCCAGATCAGCAGTCAAAATCGAAAACTCATAGGTCTGGTTCATCAGTTCCCTTGTTTTTGAGGAGAGGACCAGTTTCTTCCCTCCCCTGTCATATACCGCGCTCAAGGAACTGTTATTGACCACCTTCGGATTGGTAAACCCGTGCTGAATATTGCCGATCTCTTTGCCATTCTGATTATAGACGTAAAAGTTTGTCTCGGTAAGAACCCCCAGATCATTGCTGAAGGCGGTCATCATCGATGGAGTGGAGCCCGCCAAACTGATAGGGAAGCCATTACCTCCACCAAATTCCGCCGATATTGTAGAAAAGAAATCGTTGACCTTGGTCCTCACGGTTTCATTGGTAAAGGAAAGGGCCACAAGCACCAGAATAAAGATAAGCACAATGAGGATGATTCGCTTGACGATACTCTTTTTTTTGTATTTTTTCCGCACTTCCGAAATATCCTGTACCTCTGCCATTTCCTCACCTTCTTTCTCAAAAAGTTGTAACTGCTTTTTATAAGACTATCCTAAATCTATCTCATCATAAAAAACCCGGTTGAGGTACAGCCCGCAGGATGGGGCTGTCTTTCCCGCCCGAGAGCGGTCTTTGGAAGCAATAATCGACGTTAGATCATCCGCCGCAATTTTCCCTGCGGCAACATCCAATAGGGTGCCCACCATAATCCGCACCATGTTATATAAAAATCCATCTCCCGCCACGGCAAAGAGGACCATGTCCCCTTCCCGATATACCGAAAAGCGCCGGATGGTGCGGATCGTATCCTTTACCGAACCGCCGCTACTACAGAAGGCGGAAAAATCGTAGGAGCCTACAAAGGCCTGGGCCGCCTCGTGCAGCGTCTTTTCATCGATAGGCTTAGGATATTCACAGACAAGTCCCGCCATCAGAGGGTCCCTTACAATAGTGTTATGGACCTTATAAATATACTCCTTCCCCCTGGCGCTGTAACGGGCATGAAAATCAAGGGGAACTTCCTTGGCCTCACAGACCGCCATATCCCCAGGCAGACAGGAATTGAGCCCCCGCAAAAGGCCCTCGCAGGGAATGGAACACTGGGTCTTGAAACTGATGCAAAACATATTGGCATGGACGCCGGCGTCCAGCCGGGAACAGCATTTAATGTCCTCCCGGCGTCCTACCACCTTTTCCAGGGCGTCCTGAAAGACCTCTGTTATCGTCAGCGCATTGTCCTGAACCTGGGAGCCATGATAAGCCGTTCCCCGGTAGGCCATGGTAATCAGCAGATTCCTCATCATTTTCTCCATTAGAATAGGGATGGGAAGAAATAGTTAAGGGCGATGATTCCGCCGATGCAGACCGCTACAAATATGGCGGAAACGATGTCCCTGCTGTGTAACTTCAGCTGTTTCAGCCGGGTTCTTCCCTCTCCGCCTCGGTAACACCGGCACTCCATAGCCAGCGCCAGCTCGTCAGCCCGGCGGAAAGCTGAGACAAACAGAGGGATCAGCACCGGGATCAGGGCCTTCACCCGCTGGAGAAGCTTCCCTGACTCCAAATCGGCGCCTCTGGCCTTCTGTGCGTTCATAATCTTGTCCGTCTCCTCGATCAGGGTGGGAATAAAACGCAGCGCAATGGTCATCATCATGGCTAGCTCATGGACCGGCACCTTGATTTTTTTCAGCGGGCTCATGAGTCGCTCCAATCCATCGGTCAAAACGATGGGAGAGGTGGTATAGGTCAGCAGGGAGGTTCCTGCAATCAGGCAGAAGATGCGGATGGCCATCATAATGGCCATGGAGATACCTCTATCTGTAATCTTGATAAAGCCCCATTGCCACAAAGGATCTCCATCGATGAAAAACATGTTGAGGATGGTGGTGAAAATAACAATGGGAATAATAGGCTTCAAGCCCTTCAACGCCATCTTCCAAGGCACGCCGGAAATGGCATAGGCGATGACGAGAAAGCCAATGCCCACCAAAAAGCTCCAAGCGTTTTTGGCAACGAATAGCATGATAATATAGGCGAAGGTGATGACAATCTTCATCCGGGGATCCATCCGATGGATGAGAGATTTGCCCGGGTAATACTGGCCAATGGTGATGTCCTTAAGCACGGGCATTTCCTCCCTTCTCCGCCTGATGCCGGGAAAGCAGCTGCAAAAGCTCCCTCTTTCCTTCCTCTACCGTAAAGATGTCGGGGTTCACATCCACACCGCGGTCTTTGAGCGCGTGGAAAATGCGGGTAACCTGAGGCACCGCAAGCCCCATGGAGGATAACTCCTCGGTGTGAGAGAAGACATTTTGAATGGTATCATACATAAATACTTTGGATTTGTTCATGACCAGCACCTTAGAACAGTACTTCGCCACATCCTCCATACTATGGGAAACCAGCAGAACCGAATTTTTCTGCTGCTCATGATATTCCTTGATCTGGCCTAGAATTTTATCCCGGCCCTTTGGATCCAGTCCTGCCGTGGGCTCGTCCAGAATAAGCACCTCCGGGCGCATGGCGATAACTCCGGCAATGGCTACCCGGCGTTTCTGTCCGCCGGAGAGCTCAAAGGGTGATTTCTCTAAAGTGGTAGGCTTCAAGCCCACAAACATAGCCGCCTCCCGGACCCGCTCGTCGATTTCTTCCGCGGAAAGGCCGATATTCTGGGGTCCATAGGCAATGTCCTTGTAAACCGTCTCCTCAAACAGCTGGTATTCCGGATATTGGAAAACCAGCCCCACCTTAAAGCGGATTCTGCGGATATCCTTGGGATTTTCCCAGATGTCCTCCCCATCGATGTAAATCTTGCCTGAAGTGGGGCGGAGCAGTCCGTTAAGATGCTGGATCAGGGTGGATTTGCCCGAGCCTGTATGGCCGATAATGCCCACAAGCTCCCCTTTTTCTATTTCGATGTTGACATCGCTGACAGCTACCTTTTCAAAGGGAGAACCGGCGCTGTAAGTGTAGGTAAGATGCTCAGTTTTGATGACTGACAAATTCTCATTCCTCCAAAAGGCGCAGAATCTGTTCCACGCACTCCTCTTCGTCGATGATATGGCTGTCTACGGGGTAACCCGCTTTTTTTAGTTCATATACAAGCTCGGTGGATTGGGGTACGTCCAAACCAACGGACTTGAGCTGTTCTACATGGGAGAATACATTTTTGGGGGTATCATCCAACAGCATGTGGCCGTTATCAATCACCACCACCCGGTCAGCCTTGGCCGCCTCATCCATGTAATGGGTAATGAGTACTACCGTGATGCCGAAATCCCGGTTGAGCTTTCGCACCGTCTTGATGACCTCCCGCCGGCCTTTGGGATCCAGCATAGCAGTGGGCTCGTCCAGCACAATGCACTCGGGACGCATGGCGATAATACCCGCAATGGCTACCCGCTGCTTCTGTCCGCCGGAGAGCTGATGAGGCGCATGCTCCCGGTATTCGTACATTCCCACTTCCTTGAGGGCGTCGTCTACTCTTTGACGCATCTCCTTCGGCTCCACACCCAGGTTTTCCAGGGCAAAGGCCACATCCTCTTCCACAATGGTGGCGACAATCTGGTTGTCCGGGTTCTGGAACACCATGCCCACATTCTGCCGGATTTCGTAGATCATCTCCTCCTGCCGGGTGTCAATGCCATCCACATAGACAACCCCCTCCGACGGGGTAAGGATGGCGTTAAGGTGCTTTGCCAACGTCGATTTACCCGAACCATTGTGGCCCAGCACCGCCAAAAACTGGCCTCTTGGGATGTCCAGGTTCACATGCTCCAGCACCGGAGCCGCGTTCCCCTCCGCCGTATAGGCATAGGAGACATCCTGCATTGTAACGATGTTTTCCACCGGGACTAACCTCCATTTCCGCACCGCTTCCGGCACATCTGCAATCAAGTTCTACACCTTTATTCACACTGCCAGATAGCTGTGCAGCCACAGGGCAGATCATAGCCTGATTTTTTCACCGGCAGACCGATCTCGTCGGCGCTGACCTCTCCTCCAAATTTGTTTCGCACCGTTACCCCCAGCAGATACTGCATCACCGAAGGCGAAAGGCCGGTGGTGTAAGAGTTAAGCAAGAAAAAGAGGGGGCGTTCACTGAGCACCCGGGAGCAAAGCTCCACCAGGCCGTAAATCTCGCTTTCCAGCTTCCACACCTCTCCTCCCGGCCCCCGGCCGTAGGAGGGCGGATCCATAATGACCGCGTCATACCGGTTGCCCCGACGGATTTCCCGCTCTACAAACTTTTTACAATCGTCTACAATCCAACGGATGGGCCTGTCCTCCAGGCCGCTGAGGCGGGCGTTGTCCCTGGCCCAGCTGACCATCCCTTTGGAAGCATCCACATGGCAGACACTGGCTCCCGCCTTAGCGCAGGCCAGGGTGGCTCCGCCGGTGTAGGCGAAGAGATTGAGAACCTTTATAGGCCTTCCTGCCCTCTCAATTTTATCCATCATCCAGTCCCAGTTGACAGCCTGTTCTGGAAAAAGGCCGGTATGTTTAAAGCCGGTGGGCCGGATGTGAAAACGAAGCACCCCATAGGAGATATTCCACTCGTTTTGCGGCATATGACTGTTTTCCCAATGTCCGCCGCCGGAACTACTCCGGATATAGCGGGCGTTGGCCTTCTTCCAAAGGCCAGGATCTTTGGGGGTGTTCCAAATAATCTGGGGATCCGGGCGGATGAGAACCACGTTGCCCCATCGCTCCAGCTTTTCCCCTCCGGATGTGTCCAGTATTTGATAGTCCTTCCAGTGCTCAGCTGTCCTCATTTATCCCAGTCTTTCCTTGATAGTCTCAGCAATATCCGCCGCCATAGCGCCGATGGTCTCGGCGTCCTTACCCTCTACCATGACCCGGATGAGGGGCTCGGTCCCAGAGCAGCGGACCAAGATTCTGCCGTCGCCTTGCAGCTGCTGCTCACAGGCTCTGATTTTGTTCCAAATGGTCTCTTCCCCATCCAGCCGTTCCTTGGCGTCGTTTGCCACTGTAACGTTGACCAGCGTCTGGGGATAGCGCTCCATGATTTCCGAAAGATCCGACAGATTGCCGCCGCTCTTTTTGAGCAGACAGAGCAGCTGGGCGGCGGAAAGCTGCCCATCGCCGGTGGTCATATAGTCGAGAAAAATAATATGGCCTGACTGCTCGCCGCCCAGGTTATGGCCGCCCAGCAGCATATTTTCCAGCACGTATCGGTCTCCTACCTTGGTGGACTCAGCGTGGATGTCATATTTTTCACAGAATTTGAAAAAGCCCAGGTTGGACATAACGGTGGCGACTACCGTATCATTTTTTAGTCTGCCGTTTTTCTTCATATCGTGAGCAAACATGGCCATCAGCTTGTCGCCGTCCAAAATGACGCCGTGCTCATCCACCGCTAGACAGCGATCCGCGTCTCCGTCAAAGGCTACGCCTACGTCACAGCCGTTTTGCACCACATACCGGGCCAAAACCTCGATATGGGTAGACCCACAGTTGTCGTTGATATTGATCCCGTCAGGCACGTCGTTGATAATCATGCAGTTAGCGCCCATGGAGGTAAACAGGGTCTGGGCTGTTGTACTGGCGCTTCCGTTGGCGCAGTCAATGGCCACCGTCAAGCCCGTCAGATCCACATCCACCGTAGAGCGGATATGGTCAATATAATCCTTGGTGGCGGTTTTGACCCGGATGACTGAGCCAATCTCCCCGCCAGTTTTCAGCATTTTCTCCGGCACTCCCTGCTCCAGCATCGCCTCAATTTCGTTTTCGATGCTGTCGGAAAGCTTGTAACCATTTTCATTGAAAATCTTGATGCCGTTAAATTCCACCGGATTATGGGAGGCGGAAATCATAATGCCGGCATCCGCTTCATACTCCTGCACCAAATAAGCTACCGCCGGGGTGGGAACCACGCCGATGAGCATGACATCGGCGCCTACGGAACAAAGTCCGGCCACCAATGCTGCTTCCAGCATATCAGAAGAAATACGGGTGTCTTTACCAATGAGAATTTTCGGTTTGCGGTGGGTGTGGCTGGTCAATACCGTGGCCGCGCACCGTCCGATGTTCATGGCAAGCTCACAACTTAGTTCCTTGTTGGCCACCCCTCTGGCGCCGTCTGTACCAAATATCTTTCCCATGTTCTGCCTCCACAAATTTATTCAAGGTCGATTAAGTTCATCTGTTGATAGTTCTCTTCCGGCCTCAGCCGTTTTAGCCCCAGATGATCATAGGCAAGCTGTGTGGCACAGCGCCCTCTAGGGGTCCGGCTGAGAAAGCCGATCTGCATCAGGTATGGCTCATAGACATCTTCCAATGTGATGGATTCTTCTCCGATGGCCGCCGCCAAGGTATCCAGCCCCACCGGGCCGCCGTTATAGTTGCGGATGATGGTGGTAAGCATCCGTCTGTCAATACTATCCAACCCCAAGGGATCCACTTCCAGCTTATCCAGCGCCAGGGCCGCCATCTCTTTGGTAATCGTTCCATCTCCGATGACCTGAGCGAAATCCCGGACCCGCTTGAGAAAGCGGTTGGCGATACGAGGCGTTCCCCTGGAGCGCCGGGCCAATTCAATAGCCCCGCCCTTATCACAGGGAACCTCCAAAATTCCCGCCGAGCGAAGGATGATCTGGGACAGTTCCTCCGGCGAGTAAAGTTCCAAACGCATCATGACGCCAAACCGGTCCCGAAGAGGGGATGTCAACTGTCCCGCACGGGTGGTGGCGCCGATCAAGGTAAATTTAGGCAAGTCGATGCGGATGGAACGGGCCGACGGCCCCTTACCGATGATAATATCCAGGGCGTAATCCTCCATGGCGGGATAGAGCACTTCCTCTACCGTGCGGGGCAGACGGTGAATTTCATCGATAAACAGGATATCATTTTCGTTGAGATTGGTCAGCAGCGCCGCCAAATCCCCCGGTTTTTCCACCGCTGGGCCCGACGTAATGCGGATGTTTACATTCATCTCGTTGGCGATGATGGCCGACAGTGTGGTCTTGCCAAGGCCCGGAGGTCCATAAAGCAGACAGTGGTCCAGCGCTTCCCCCCGCCGTTTGGCCGCTTCAATAAACACGGTCAGGTTTTCTTTGACTTTTTCCTGACCAATGTATTCACTGAGTGTTTTGGGGCGCAGAGAAGCTTCGATATCGTTATCTTCTGCCACGTTTTCCGGAGCTACAATCCGGTTTTCGAAATCCATTTCAAAATCGTTAATCAATGGTTTCTTCCCCTTTTTCCTTCTATGCTATGCATTTCGCTGTATTTCTGTCCTAAAAGCATATTTTACCCCAAAGCCAGCTTTTTCAGCGCTCCCTTGATCAGTTCCTCCACCGGCAGAGAGCCGTCCAGTTTGGCCACCGCTGCTGCTGCTTCCGACTGGCTGTAACCCAACACCACCAAAGCGCCGATGGCCTCTGAAACATTAGAGGCGTCCAGATCGATACTGACTGGTCCCTCAGAAACTGCTTGGGTCAGCTGCTCATTGCTGATCTTATCTTTAAGTTCCAGCACAATCCGCTGGGCAATTTTAGGGCCGATGCCCTGGCTACGGGTTAGAGTCTTGTAATCCCCAGAAGCTACACACAATGCAAATTTCTCCGGAGTGCAGTCAGAAAGGATGGCCAATGCCGCTTTGGGGCCCACACCCGAAACCGAGATGAGCATCTTAAAACAGCTCAGCTCATTTAGGTCATAAAATCCAAATAAGTTCACGGCATCTTCCCGGACCTGGAGATAGGTGTAGATGAGCACCTGCTTTTGCTCCTTGGGGAGTTTTGCAATGGTCTGATTGGTGGTGGAACACTGGTAGCCTACGCCGCCGCATTCCACAACGATCATATTGGGCTCGGTGTGAACCACTGTGCCCCGGAGGCTATAGATCATAAAAATGCGTTCCTTTCCTTCTATCTTTGCAGAAGTTTTTCTTTATTCAGCAAGGAGCCAGCGCTGTGAGCGTGGCAGATGGCGATGGCCAGAGCATCCGCTGTGTCGTCGGGCTTTGGCACCTTTTCAAGGCCCAGCATGACACGTGTCATCTCCATCACCTGTTTTTTCACTGCCCGGCCATAGCCTACTACCGACTGCTTAACCTGTAGCGGCGTATACTCATAAATCGGGACTCCGGCTTTTTTCCCCGCCAGGACAATCACTCCACGAGCTTGTCCCACGGCGATGACCGTCTTCTGGTTGCTGGTAAAAAACAGCTGCTCTACCGCCATAGATTCCGGCTTGTATTTGTGGAGCAGATAGGTCAGCTCATCATAAATGACCTCCAGCCGGGAGTCAAAGGGCATATCTGCGGGGGTGGTAATGGCGCCGTAACCCAAGGTACGGAATTTCCCACGGTGATATTCCAAAACCCCGTAACCCACAATGGCATAACCCGGGTCAATTCCCATCACTATCATCTATTTTTCTCCATTTCGTTTCTATTTCTTATTTTCAGGCATACCCCACACATTATATTCAAATTATTATACCATGGGATCAAAATCCTCGCAAGCAGACAGAAAAATGTTCACTTCTTTGTTACAAACCAAAAGAAAACTCGACTATTTCAGTGGAATAAATTTATAATCCGCTCTGTTTATGGCAAAATTATCATCAACAGACTTAGATTAAAGATTGTTTTTATGAAATATGTCAAAATTATGTATAAATGTTGATTTTTCAGAAACTTTGAGATATAATATGAAACATCTTCAGAAAATATGGACGATTAGCTCAGCTGGTAGAGCTTCCGCTTGACGTGCGGAAGGTCGGGGATTCGAGTTCCTCATCGTCCACCAGGGGTGCTGTTCCTGCAATAGCGGGGGCGGCATTATTTTTTGCCTTAAAAATGAAATACCGCGTAAAAAGGGCCGCTCTCACCAGGAGAGCGGCCCTTTTATTGTCGCGGTTTTTCTCGTCGGGTTATTTCTTTTTGCGGGTGAGAACCACAACGCCAGCGGCGCTCAGGGCAAGGACTGCCAGCGCGCCGGGGATCATGCTGTGATCACCGGAGGACGGGTTCTCTTTGTCGCCGGAACCGGAACCGGTGGCGGAACCATTTCCACTGCCAGACGGCCAGTTCCAGTCGCCGCCGCCTACCTGATCTTCATCAGAGCCAGGAATGCTCGGCTTGTCGGTGCCAGGATTGGGATCGGGCTCCTCGCCCTCTGCCGTGATGGTGACATTGATCGCAATGGTCATCTCGATCGCTTCGCCATCCAGGGTCAGGGTTCCGGTTGCCACATAGGTGCCAGGCTCGTCAAACTTGACGTTGCTGTAATCCCAGTCGGAGACTACCAGGTTGGCGGTGCTGCCGTCAGAGTAGTTGGCAACGACATTCTTGTCGATCATGTTCCAAACTTCTTCTGCGGTAGAACCTTCCACCGCGGAGACGTTGATTTCCTCCGGTGTCAGGGACTCGATGACTTTCTCTGCCTTCACAATGACTTTCACATTGATGGGAGTATCAAATCCATCGATGGTTCCTACTGCGGTGTATTCACCGATCTCATCCAACTTGACGTCGTCAATATTCCAGGTCACTGCTACATCCTTGCGGATGCCGTCCTCCTGCTGTACCGTAACGGTATCCGGCAGGCGGTCGGTCAGCGCTGTCTCAGCAGAGCCAACCAGCAGCTCGATAGGATCGATGACCGTCACAACGGACTCGATGGGAGAATCGGTGGTTACAAAGAAGTTCTGTGCCCGGACAGTAGCATTGTAGCCCATAAAGCCGATACGGCCCTCACTGTAGAACTGGGTGTCATTGGTATCTTCTACATCCTTGAAGACCTCTTTGCCATCAAAGGTGAAGCTCATCTTGCCATCCTTGACGGTCAGCTCCACAGGATAGGTCCTTCCACGCTCCGGAGTAAAGCCCAGCTCAGCAAAAGTCTTGATCGCTACATCGCTGGTCGCGGCGCCTCGATAGGGGAATTCGAAGATTCTGAACTTCTGGCCGTTGCCCCCATCGGACAGGTCAAAGTTCAGGACATAAGAACCCTGGCCTGCATTGGCGTCCTGCGCGCCGAAGACGATGCCGAAGGCGTCTCCGGCTTCCAGGGTGACGTCCGCCGTCAGGGTAAAGTCGGTGACGGACTCGCTAGACACGGTGAACATGTCGCCGCCGCCGACACCATAGTAGCCGTTTTCATCAATGGCCCAGGTGCCGCCGGTGGTCTCCCAGCCGGTCAGGTTGGTGTTGAAGTTGGGCTCAATGACCTGCAAGGTACCGGTGCCGGAAATCTCGGTGCCGGGTACAGTTGCTGTCACCTGGACGTCGCCTACCGCAACGCCTTTCAAGGTGATGGTATTGCTGGTCTGGGAAACGATCTCCACCAGGCCTTCGCCGTCGGTGATAGCCCACTCCACCTTCTGCTCCGCGGTGACGGGCAGGACTCTGGCGCTCAGGGTTACTGTCTCACCTGCATACACCTTGGAACCGTCGGTGACGACTACATCAGTGGCAGCCGCCGGGGTGTCGGGGGTCTCTCTCCAGATGCTGTCCAGAGGATAGATGGTTGCTTCCACCTGGGCGTCGCCGCCTAAGGTGTAAACCTCGGCGCCGGTGCTGGCATAATCGGGGAAGATCAGGGCTGTGCCCAAGGTCTCGCCGTAGTTGCCGAAGACTTCCACTGCGGACCAGTCTACATAAATCCGCATCTGGATCTTGCCGTCCTCGGTCATGGATGTCTGCTGGCTGTAAACGCCAAGGAATCCGCCGCCGCCGTCTTTGCCAGACTTGGTGCGGTCAATATACATTCTGCCGTCCTGCAGGTTATAGTAAACCAGGGTCTCCTGGTCCCCGCCGGTGCGCAGCTTGAAGCCCACCTGGGTGGTATCCTCTGTGGGGGTGAATTCCGCCACAATCTCGTACTGGTCGCCGCTAAATCCCGCCAGCGGGTTCTCCCCGTCGGGGGTCAGGGTGGTGTTGATCTCGGTGGCTTTGTCCACCTGGCGCAGGGAGTCATACTCGCTGATGGGGTTCTGGAACAGACGGATGCCGTTTGCAGTCTCTTCCAGGGTCAGCTCATACATCATGGTCTGGGCATTGTTATAAGGATCGGTGATGTTGGCCAGGTTGTTGGCATACGCCCAGTTGCTCATCCACTGGATCATGATCCGGCGGCCATCGGGAGTGCCGCCCTCATCCCAGCCGAAGTAGGTCTGGGCCGCGTAAGCGTCGGGGGCGTAGTTGGTGGTAAACTGCTCATTGGTATCAGGGATAAAGTACCATTTCCCATCAACTTCTCTAAAGTCGCCGATCATATAGTAGCGGCCGCCGCCACTGTATACCCATTTGTAGATACCAGTGTCGCCAACTTCTAGCTTGAAGAAATCAGGGCACTCAGAATAGATACTATTGACCTGTTTTCCATCGATGACCTGATTCTGGTTATAGACGCTTTCAACCTCCCAGTCAATCAGGTTGGTAGAAGAATAGATGCGCAGGGGTCCGCCCGCTACGACCATCATCCATTTTCTGCTCTCCTCATGCCAGAAGACCTTGGGATCACGGAAAGCACCGTCATTGCAAGGATCATCTTTCGAGGTGAGGACGGGATTGTCTTTGTATTTGATCCAGGTACGGCCTTTATCAAGGGAATAGGCAAGGGACTGCTTCTGACCGCCGCCGTCATGAGTGAAGATGGCCACCAGGCCGCCGCCTTCGATGCCATCAAAGAAGTGGGTGGTGTTTTCCTTATCCACCACAGCGGAACCGGAGAAGATGGCGCCGTTTTCATCGGGATACAGGGCGATGGGCAGTTCTTCCCAATGAATCAGGTCTTTGGAAACCGCATGGCCCCAGTGCATGCTGGTCCAGGTTTTCTGCTCATTGTATTGATAGAACAGGTGCCATTCCCCATCGAAGTAAACCATACCGTTGGGGTCATTGCACCAGCCGATCTCCTGGGAATAGTGGAACTGGGGTCTCCACTGTTCGGTATAGAAGAAAGCCGGATCCTGCTCCCGTTTAATGGAAACGGTGGTAATGCTGGAAATGCCGGTTACGTCGTCAATGGCTTTCACCAGCACATCATTGGTGCCCACTTTCAAGGGAACGGATACATAAGTATCGTTTTTGGCTGCCTTGTCGTTGATGGACAGGTTGAAGCCCTCCGCAGCGGTGGCTTTGACTTCCACGCTCTCTGTCTCAAAGGGGACAGTGGCGTTGTAGCTGAAGGTTTTCTCATCAAACACGGGAGTGAGCTTCGCGTCTTTGACTTCCAGCGCTGTCAGTTTGGGGCTTGTTGCCTCATGGACCATGACGTTATTGAAGGTGGCGTTGGATTGGAATGTCATAATTCCGATATAGCCGCCTGCAAAATCATTCTCCTGCTGGCTGCCTACCAGGGCGCGGTCCAGATAGAAGTTCATCCGTCCGTCGCCCAGATATTCAATGCGGATCTTAAAGTCCTTCTTTTTAAGCTCTTTATCTGTCAGGGCACGGTCGACTTTCCAATCCTCGCCGCCGGTGTTCTTGAAGAGCTTGGTAATCTTCAAGACCTTATCCACGTTGACGCAGTACCAAGTAGCCTCCGGTGTTTCACGGCTCCGGATACCGAAGGTGAGACCCGCCGCCTGACCATCCTCCAGATGCATGTCGGCTTCTAATACAAAAGCGGAATTGGCGGACATGTACGTATTAGAGGTATAGAAGGTATCACCAACACCCATATTGTTGCCCTGCATACCAACGGCAGTTTTAGTCCAGGTAGCGGGACCTGCGCCGGCTGCCAGCCAGTTCTCGCCCAGATTGGTGACAAAATTACCCTCTTCCGCCGGGGCGTCAGTAGTGGTAGCTGTCAGGTCTTTGAACTCTGCTCTGGCATTGTGGGTCATGATGCCCAGCTGGCCGCCATAGTAAGCGATGCCTTCAACTCCCTCGCCATTAACCGTCGCGAAGGTGTGCTCCTTTACCGGGGTATCTCCCACATAGACGGTGAGCTTGTTCTTTTCATCCATGGTCAGCCGGACACGCACATAGCCCTTTGTAATATCTCCCTTATTCTCAACCTTCAAAGCCTGGAAGATATAATTCTTGGGATGAGGATGCTTGGGATCATTGTCCACAAAGGAAGTCACTTCGATTTTGCCAGCAATCTGCTTAAATTCCACGCCGTGGAACCGGCCGCCTTGATAGCCAAAAATCACGGTTGCCGCTCCACCAGCATCCAGCAGCTTGATATCCAAAGAATAATCAAAGGTCTTGGCCGATGCGTTGGAGGGGATCGTATTGTTCCCTCCAGTATTATTGAGGGTATAAACGCCACCTGACTCGGTATAGCCATCCCCTGCGGGGAAGGTGATTTCCAGTGAGGTGGGATCGGCAGCGATTACCGGCACTACGCTGGTAAAAGCCACCATCAGCGCAAAGAACAAAGCCGCCAACCGTTTGGTTGTCCGCTTTGTCTTGCTACCAAAGATCTTCATTTTCATTTTCCTCCTTCTAGTTTTCTTCTCCGATTGCCTATTTGGTAATAATAAGCAATTTACTATTATAATAGCATCAAAAGCCCTTATTTTGCAATAAGATTACACATAACTTCTAGAATTCATAGAAATTGCATAATAATCGAATCAAATGTCTGTATAGTCATCTTACTTGTATATTAAACTTTTATTTATTTGTAAAAAATATAGTTTTATCATTTACATTTCTTACAAATTTAAATGACTCTTGATATGCTTTTCTCCCGTCTTTTTTTCTTTGGAGAAATAAAAATAAAGGGTATCCTGTTCCCAAGATACCCTTGTTTTTTATTACATATAGAATTCTTACAAAGAAAGTTCTTTTGCCACAACCAAATCCAACATCTCCTGGACCACCTGGCTAGAAGGAGGATTGGTACCCTCGGTTGTTACCGCCGCCGATCCACAGGCGCCGGCGAATTTTACCGCATCTGCAAAGCTGTCTCCACGAGACATGGCGGCGATAAATCCGGAAAGGGTGGTATCCCCTGCCCCAACGTTGGAGCGCACAGGTACGTCTGGTACATCTACTTTGACTGCTTGATCTTTATTGATACCGATCAGTCCATCAGCGCCCAAGCTCACCACTACATTTTCAATTCCTTTGTCGATAATTTCCCTGGCAATGGCTACAATGTCCTCATAAGAGGATGCCTTTTTCCCCGTCATATCCTCCAGCTCTTCCTGGTTAGGCTTAATGATCCAGGGCTTTAGATCCACAATCTGCTGAGCCGTCAACGCTGTGGTATCCAGTGCCACCACCGCGCCTTTCTGCTGTACATATCGGATCATGTCCATAAATTTTTCTTTGGAAAGCCCAATCTTCGGCAGACTTCC
Source organism: Zongyangia acetica (assembly GCF_038739695.1). Classification (NCBI taxonomy): domain Bacteria; kingdom Bacillati; phylum Bacillota; class Clostridia; order Eubacteriales; family Oscillospiraceae; genus Zongyangia; species Zongyangia acetica. The sequence continues at coordinate 314,966 of NZ_JBBEWN010000001.1, forward strand.
GGCAAAAACCACAATGGCATCCTGAAGGCCAAACTCATCCATCTTGTCAAGCACTTCCTGATAATTCTCCTCGGTGAAGTCAGATCCCTTCCGGTTGAGCTTGAACAGATTGCCGTCGTCGGTAATAATGCTCAGGTTTTCACGAATTTTCCCTTCGTTATACACCACCAGGCATTTGATGTTCTCTTCCGCCAGACGATCAAAGTACTGCTTGGCGTTGTCCCTGCCAGTGACCAAGAGGGCTGTATTGTCAATGCCCCATTTGGTCAGTGCACGGGATACATTCGTTCCCTTGCCAGCCGCATCAAAATGCTCGTCATAAGCAAAATTGACCCGCTCTTTGTCCAATGTGTCCACATAAACATTGACATCTATGGCGGGATTCAGGGTTACCGTCAAAATCTTTTCTGTCTTCATGGGAATTCTCCTATCCTCCAGCCCTTGGCCGGAAATATTTGATATTGAGCCACTTGAACAATCATCCCAGCTTTTATTGGTGAAGATCGGTCAGTTGTCCTCATTTCATTTTAAAGTTCGTCTATCTCTCCATCGCCATCCAGGTCCCGTCCATATCCATCATCCTCCAGAACTTCGCCCACGCGCAGCCGCCGCTGGATTTTCACCTTTTCCACCTGCTGATGGAGCATCTCTTTTACCTCTCGCGGAGACTTCACATTTTTTAAGGTAAGCACCGGTGTGCTTCGGTCAGAGGACTGGACAACTACAGAACCCACTCCGAAAATTCGCTGAAACAGGGAAATGTGAAGGCTAATATCCCGCACCCGGTAAAGGATCACTTCCTCTTGATTGGTATTGAGCAGTCCCTTCTCCACAAAGAGCCTATCTTCGTTCATGGCATATTTTGTAAAACTAATGGGCATTCCTAAAATCCGTTTGCGATCCTTCCAAATAAAGTTTAGCTTATCCACACATGTTCCCTCCCCAGACTTGTTATTCCTATTGTAACAATTCGCCGGGGGAATTGCAATAACAATCCCCCTAGCTTTCTGTATCCCATCACACAAAAAAGGGAGTACCTAATGGTACTCCCTTTTTCTATTGACAGAATCTATCTTCCGTCAATTATTTTTTCAGTGCTACGAAGCCAGCTGCCATTGCTACTACTGCGCCTGCAACTGCCAGGCCGATGACGTCATTTGCGCCAGTGCCGGGGTTGTCTTTGCTCTCAGTGGTGGTAGCAGGTGCATCTGCTGCATCAGTCAGAGGCTCAGCGGAGATAACCAGTGTGCCCAGCTTGTTGGTGCTGAAGGACACTACGTCTCTTGCTGCATCATACTCTGCTTTGTCGGTGATCAGAACCAGCTTGTCGCCTTCGATTCTGTAAACGTATGCCTGATTGGTTACGTGAGTGGAAGAGTACTCAGTGCACTCCATCTCTACGCCGATCTCTACAGGCAGCTCGTTCTTATCTTTGAAGTCGATTACGCCCAGGACTTTGTCCTCGCCGTATCTCTCAACGATAGCATCGATCTTCTCGATGGAAGCGCGGAAGTTCAGTGCGTTGCTGATGCCTGCGCCTACGTTCAGAGCATAGCCGTTGTAGGGGAATTTGAAGGTCTCGCCGGATTTGATTGCTGCGAAAGCGTCAGCGGAGACAACATAGCGGCCCTCGGTAGCAACTTCGAAGTCGCCATCGATTCTTGCTTTGTTGATGTCGTTCTCGTCGATAACACCGGTGTCTTTTACGGTCAGAACAATGTCGCCCTCTACATTGTAATCCACATCCGCAGCAGTGGTGTAGGTACCTTCGATGTGCAGAACCATGTCGTAGTCTTTGACCGCAGCGATATCCTGGGTCTTCATCTGGACCAGCCACACATAGGTAGGCAGGTTGCCGTCATTGTCATAGAAGAACGCAGGCTCGTACACGGTGGTAGAACCCTGGGTAACTTCCGCGTCGGTGATGACGAAGGGGGTTACCTCTCCTGTATCCGGATCTTCAACCACGGGGATCACATAGAATTCGCTGCCAGCCACATACTGAATGCCACCGTTCAACCAGAAGGCATCCTCACCTTCCATGCCGATGTCCCATCCATCCTCGCCGAAGGTGCCCGCGCCCAGGATCGGCAGGGTTACGTCGATACCAAAGGCTACAGAAGCCATGCCAAAGCACATGACAACTGCCAGCATCAGTGCTAATACTTTTTTCATGGGTATCTCCTCCTAAAATTTTTCTTTTCTGGCAAAAGCTCTTGCCTTCTTTTATTATATTTCTTATCAAATCGTTTTTCAACGCTTTTTCTTATTTTCTTTTCAGAATTAAAAATTCTCTGAAATTTCCAAAAAATGCATTCTATCTTTGGTAACATGTATATTTTCAAACGGCAGGTTATCAAAATCGTTTTAAGCCCTGCTCCATTTGACTCCCTGGGGGGTATCCTCCAGGATAATTCCCTTGGCCTTCAGCTCATCCCGGATGGCATCTGCTGTTTTGAAGTCTTTATTTTTCCGCGCCTGCTGTCTTTTTTCAATGAGCGCCTCAATTTCACTGTCCAGGCTTTCCTTGTTCCGGTTATAAACCAGTCCCAGCACATTGGTCAGTTCGTCAAAGAGGCCAGCCGCATAGCGGATATAATCCCTAGACTGAGGTTCAGCCAACGCCGTGTTGATATCTTTGACCAGATCAAACACTGCGGCAATACCGTCGGCGGTGTTGAGATCGTCATCCATAGCAGTGACAAATTGATCCCGGCGCTTCGCCAAAGCGGCTTTGCGGTCTGCATCGCCGTCCCTGGTTTCTTCCGCAGCATTTTTCAGCATAAAATCCAGATTGTCACGGCAGTTATAAAGCCGCTCCAAAGCCGCTTTGCACTGTTCAATGACCTCCACACTGTAGTTGATGGGGCTGCGGTAATGGGCTTGGAGCATCATGAATTTGATGGGCTCATAGCCGTATTTCTCCGCTACATCCCGGACCGTAAAGAAGTTGTTGAGGGATTTGGACATTTTTCTGTTATCCACGTTGATGTAGCCGTTGTGCATCCAGTAGCGGGCGTATTCCTTGCCGGTGCAGCACTCCGACTGGGCAATCTCGTTTTCATGGTGGGGGAAGATCAGATCCTGGCCGCCGCAGTGGATGTCGATGGTATCGCCTAATAGGTTGTTAATCATAGCCGTGCACTCAATGTGCCATCCCGGACGTCCCTTTCCCCAGGGAGAATCCCAGGCGGGCTCTCCTGCCTTAGCGGCCTTCCAGAGGGCGAAATCCATAGCGTCTTCTTTCTGCTCGCCTACTGCGATACGGGCACCGGATTCCAGTTCCTCCAACGGCATGTGGGACAGCTTGCCATATTCGTCAAACTTCTTGGTGCGGAAGTAGACATCTCCATTTGCCTCATAAGCATATCCTTTGTCCACCAGAGTTTTCACAATCTCAATGATCTTATCCATATTTTCGGTGGCGCGGGGATGGAAGGTGGCCGGCCGGATGCCCAATCCTTCGGCGTCGGTGATGTATTCTTTGATATAGCGCTCCGCTACCTCTTTGACGGTGATACCCTCTTCATTGGCTTTTTTGATAAGCTTGTCGTCTACGTCGGTAAAATTCTGCACAAAGGTGACCTCGTAGCCCCGATACTCCAGATAGCGGCGCAGGGTGTCAAAGACGCAGATGGGCCGGGCGTTGCCGATGTGGATGTAGTTATACACCGTAGGTCCGCAGGCATACATCTTCACCTTGCCGGGGGTGAGAGGAATGAATTCTTCTTTCTTCCGTGTAAGGGTGTTAAAAATTTTCATGGTCTTTCTTTCCTTTCTATGGGCTTTATGCCGGTCATATCTTTCAATGCTCTTTCGTTCGGCGCGGCTGATGTTTTCCGCCTCCACCTGTTTCAGGCGCATCTCCAACCGCTCAATGGTCAGCTGCAGCCTGCACAGCTCCTGTGCCACCGGGTCGGGAATCCGCACCTGATCCAGTTCCTGGACCGGGGGCCTCACCCCTTTTCTGCGCACCACCCGGGCAGGTACGCCCACGGCAGTGCAGTTTGCCGGAACTTCCTCTAAAACTACAGCACCGGCGGCAATTTTGGCGTTATCTCCGATTTTAAAGGGGCCTAATACCTTGGCGCCGGCCCCCACCATTACGTTTTTCCCCAAAGTAGGGTGGCGTTTTCCTTTATCTTTGCCCGTTCCGCCCAAGGTTACTCCCTGGTAGATGGCGCATCCATCCCCCACTTCCGCCGTTTCACCGATGACCACCCCGCAGCCGTGATCGATCATGACGCCTTTCCCGATTTTTGCGCCGGGATGGATCTCAATCCCGGTGAAAAACCGGGAAAGTTGAGAATTTAACCTGGCCAAAAAGAAAAGTTTATGACGGTAGAAAAAATGGGAAAATCGATGGGCAATGATGGCATGAATGCCGGAATATAAAAGGAGGATTTCCAGGCTGCTTCGGGCAGCGGGATCCTGTTGCTTTACTGCGTTGATATCCGCCCGCAGTCTGTCAAACATCCAGTGTCAACTCCTTTCTTATGATGCAAAAACCGCCTTCGTCTGGCATTACCCAGACGAAGGCGGCAGGTTGTCGCGGTTCCACTTCGATTTCTCACTCTAAACCCTTAACGCGGGCCCACGCAGGAAAGATACACAGGCCTTTCAGCCCTTCCCTTTCCTGTGCTCACAGGCGCATTTCATCCATCCCTGCCGGCAAAGGGCCCTCTCAGCGTATCAAGCCCTCTCTCTGCTGCCCGGAAAAGATTACTTCTCCTGATCAAAGCATCCTATCTTGTGTTCTCTAATGTATCACAAAGAACCTGTCTTTGCAAGTGTCTCCTATTTGGTGGTGATACAGGACCGGTTTTTCCATAGATAGTTAAAACCGGAAAGAATGGTGAAGACAACAACAGTCCACATAGCGGCGCTGTTGATCCATCCCACCGGGAAACCGGCAGGAAGCAACCCATCCGCCAACAGCTCCTGGAGAAAGAGCATCAGGCATACAGCGATGATCTGGCTGACTGTCTTCACCTTACCCCAAATGTCAGCGGCAATAACCGTTCCCTTGCCGGCGGCAATCAGCCGCAGGGAAGTGACCAAAAACTCCCGGGCGATGATGATAAACACCAACACCGCAGAAGCCATCCCCTTTTCAATAAAACAGATGAGGGCTGCATTGACCAAAAGCTTATCTGCCAGCGGATCCATAAACTTACCAAAGTCGGTAACAAGGCCGCGTTTTCTGGCAATCTTTCCATCCAGCATATCGGTCAGGGATGCCAGAATAAAAACAATCAGTGCCCACAGATTATTGTGGGGAATGCTTTCCAACAGCAGGAATACCAGAAAAAAAGGAATCATCGCCACCCGCAGGATGGTTAGTTTGTTGGGGAGATTCATGGGGTTCCCACCTTTCTCATCTGCCTCTATGGCCCATTAGATCATAATTTTGCGCACTGTCAATTGTCACCTGGTAGAACTCTCCCTCTTGACAGGGGAGTTCGCTTGTAAAATAAATCTGGGAATCGATATCCGGCGCGTCCATATAGCTGCGGCCTACATAGACCCCTGACTGCGGGTCATATCCCTCGCAGAGCACCTCCAGGCTCCGGCCCATCTGGGCAGCGTTTTTCTCTTCCATAATGGCGTACTGCCGTTCCATGATGATCTCAGCCCGGCGCCGGCGGATTTCTGGATCAATCTGGTCGGTTCTCTCCCCAGCAGGCGTCCCTTCCTCTGCCGAATAAGCGAAACAACCCAGACGGTCAAAGCGGATATCTTCCACAAAGGAGCAAAGCTCTTCAAAATCCGCCTCGCTCTCCCCCGGAAAGCCGGTAATCAATGTGGTGCGCAGAACCATCCCTGGAATATTGGCCCTGAGTTTTTCCATCAGCCGGGTCAGGGACTGCCGGTCTCCCCGGCGGTTCATCTCCCGCAGGACCTTGCCGCTGGCATGCTGCAAAGGTACGTCAATATATTTAACGATTTTCGGTTCCTTGGCTATCGTCTCAATGAGTTCGTCATCAATCCGATCCGGATATCCATACAGGACCCGAATCCAATGGAGCCCTTCAATCTTACATAGCTCACGGAGCAGGCGGGCAAGTTTTGGCGCACCGTATAGATCTACGCCATAACGGGTGGTATCCTGCGCCACCACGTTGAGCTCCTTCACCCCGCGCTGGGCCAGTTCCTTTGCCTCTTCCACAATATCCTGCATCCGGCGGCTGCGGAAGCCTCCGCGGATTAGGGGAATGGCGCAGTAGGTACAGCAATTATCGCAGCCCTCTGCAATCTTAATATAGGCGGTATAGGGCTTGGTCGTCAGCACCCGGTCCCCCTCTAGGGGCAGTGCCTTTTTATCCGGGAATCGGGCGACCTGCTTCCCGGCAAGGGCAGCCTGAAGGGCGGAGACAATGTCTCCATTGGCGCCGATGCCCAATACCACGTCAGCTTCGGGGATTTCCTTTGCCACCTCTTGCTGATAGCGTTCGGCCAAGCATCCTGTGACCACCACAGCCTTGACCTTCCCCTCTTCTTTCATTCTACAAAATTCCAATATATTTTCAATGGACTCCCGTTTGGCGTCCTCGATAAAACCACAGGTATTGATAATAATGGCGTCGCACTGTTCCGGATCTCCGCAGATTTCAAAGCCGCCCTGATCGATCAGCGCCAGCATCATCTCAGCGTCCACCTGGTTTTTGGTGCATCCCAGGGAAACCATTCCTATTTTTTGTTTTTCCTTCATATTCACCTTGCCTTCCCGGCCTGTACCGGACGGCACAAAACCAATCTTTTTTCTTGAGGATATTTTAATCCTCTTCCTCCTCTTCCAGGGCATTCAGAGCCCGGCGGATTTCCTCATAAGCATATCCGCGCCGGAGCAGGGCCGCTGTTACCCGTTCCCTTCCCCTGGGTTCCAATAGCTTTCGGCGGTATTTTGTCTCGATGAGGGATTGCAGACGATCCTGGGTATCCTCTTTTTCACAGTTTTGCAGCACCTGGTCAATGATGTCTCCATCGATGCCACGCATCCGCAGCTCCTGCCGCACCCGTTTTTCCCCGTAGTCCTTGCGTTCGATCAAATCCCGGGCTCGCAGCTCAGCGTATGCCGCGTCATCTAGAAGGCCAGCCGCGGTAAGACGGTCAAGGATCTCTTCCACCGTCTGCTCGTCGTAGTTTTTCAGAAGCTTGTCGGACAGCTCCTTCCGGGAATGGGCGCGAAAAGAAAGGAGATAGAGGGCACGCTCATGGGCCCGGCGGCTATCCCCCCTCCGACGGATCTCATCCAGATCCTCCCGAGAGACCTGTTTTCCCGCTTTCAGCCCCATCTGAGCAATGATCTCAATGTCTGCCGTCAGAGCGTATTCCCCTTCTACAAAGATATTGTATTTACTTCCCTTAAAGGGTTCAATGGCTGTAATCAGCATCCACGCTCATCCATTTCTATGTAATGGGGGATCACCTTATTCGTCATCCACCTCAATGTCAATATCCGGCATTTTCTTCTTGGCCGCTGGTGCCGCAGGGGCAGGGGCTGCTGCCGGCTCTTCCTTGGCCGGAGCTGGAGCCGCCGCCTCTGTTTTCTTTCCCTTGCGGGCTGGCGCGCCCAACTTATCCGCATTGGCCCGGACTTCCTTTTCTACCGCATCGGCAAAATCAGGATGCTCCCGCAGATAGTTTTTCACATTATCCCGTCCCTGGCCCAAGCGCTCGCCCTGGTAGCTGAACCAGGCTCCACTTTTGTTGATGATGTCCAGGCGCACTGCCAGATCCAGGAGCTCTCCCTCATGGGAAATACCCTGGCCATACATAATATCAAATTCTGCCTCCTTAAAGGGAGGCGCTACTTTATTTTTTACCACCTTGCAGCGGGTCCGGTTGCCGATGACCTCGGAGCCTACCTTGAGCTGCTCAACCCGGCGCACTTCCATCCGCACCGAGGAGTAAAACTTCAGGGCACGGCCACCGGGAGTAACCTCCGGATTACCATAGACCACGCCGACCTTTTCACGCAATTGGTTGATAAAGATGGCCACGCAGTTGGATTTGGAGATGACACCGGTCAGTTTCCGCAGGGCCTGGGACATCAGCCTTGCCTGAAGTCCCACATGGGAGTCGCCCATCTCCCCCTCGATTTCAGCTCTGGGTACCATTGCGGCAACCGAGTCCAACACGATGACGTCAATGGCCCCGGAGCGCACCAGCGCCTCGGTGATTTCCAGCGCCTGCTCTCCGGTATCCGGCTGAGAAACCAGCAGGGAGTCAATGTCTACTCCCAATGCACTTGCATAAACAGGATCTAGGGCATGCTCCACGTCGATAAACGCCGCGATGCCGCCTTCCTTCTGGGCCTGGGCCACCACATGGAGGGCCACTGTGGTTTTACCGGAACTTTCCGGGCCGTAAATCTCCACGATTCTGCCCCGAGGAACACCTCCGATACCCAATGCCACATCCAGGGAGATGGAGCCGGTGGAAATGGCCTCTACATTCAAGTGACTGTTCTGTCCCAGACGCATGACAGCGCCCTTGCCGAATTGCTTTTCGATCTGGCCCAGTGCGGTGTCCAGCGCTTTCTGTTTATCAAGTGCCATATTCTACCTCCAAAATGATCCACATCTCATGTTCGAGCATATGTTCCCGTATCTAATTTATTATAACCTGTTTTCATAAGGAGTGCAACAAGTTTCTCCTCATATTTTCACTTTTGGCCGCTCAAACTCAGCGGTTGCTCCTCCCCCATACGGCCCGGTCATTGCCTCCGTAATCCTTCGCGCAGCCCACCTGCATAAAACCCTCCTGACGGAGAATCTCCATGACCTGTGCTGCCTGCTTCCATCCGATTTCAAAGAGCAGATATCCCCCAGGCCGGATACGTCCTTTCCACAATCGGCTGATTCTTTTATAGAAGAAAAGCCCCTCTTCCTCTGCTCTCAGCGCCATCTTTGGCTCAAACTGCACCTCTTTTTGCAGCGCTTCCATCTCCTCCGGACGGATATAGGGCGGATTTGATACAATAAGATCAAATTTCCCATCTACACATCCAGTGTCCAAGGCGTCTCCCTGCACCGCCGCCAGGTTGACAGCCTGGTTTCTCTCCCGGTTGCGCTCAAGATAGGAAAACGCCTTCTCAGAAAGCTCCACCGCCGTCACCCGGCTGTCCGGCCGCTCATGGGCCAGGGCGATGGCAATACAGCCACTGCCGCTGCAAAGATCCAGGATGCGCGGGGCCTCTTTTCCCTTCAGCAGCGCCAGGGCTTGCTCCACCACTGTTTCGGTATCAGGCCGGGGGATCAGTACCCCCTCCCCCACCCAAAAGGGAAGGCCAAAAAATTCCCACTCTCCCAGAAGATACTGGAGGGGATAACCCTCCATTCTGCGGGAAACCATCGCCTCCAGTCGGGTCATCTTTTCCCGGTTCTCTTCCAGATTTTCATCTATTTCCCTCTCTGGACTAAGCAATTGCGTTCTGGAAAGGGAAAACACCTTTTCAAAAAGCAAAGCAACCTCAAACGCAGGGGAGGATACCCCTGCGTTTTCCAGTTGCTTTTTTATCTGATTTGCATATGCCTTCAAATTCAAATATTTTCCGCCTTTCCGGATTTACCAGCGGTCGTCTTCACTTTCGTCCTTGGGCAGAACCGGCAGGAAAGAAGCCAAAGCTACCTCCACCTGGGATGCATCCGGCTCAGCAGTTGTCAGCCGCTGCAGCCACAAGCCAGGCGCGGAAATAATCCGGGTAAGTATATTGTCGTGGCGGCCGGCAAATTTAATAATCTCATAGGCAATGCCTACCACCAGGGGCAGGCAGGCAATTTTCAGCACCACCCGCAGAACCAGGCTGTCCCAGGTCACCACCGAAGAAACCAAAATGGAGAGGATCAGGACAATGAGCAGGAAACTGGTGCCGCAGCGGGGATGAAAGCGCTTTTCCTTCAACACATTTTCTACCGTCAGATCGTTGCCGTGCTCATAGCAGAAGATGGTTTTGTGTTCTGCCCCGTGATATTCAAATACCCGGTGGATATCCTCCATTCTGGAAACCAGGGCTAGGTAGATTACAAAAATAGCAATCTTAACCACCCCTTCAATAGCGGACAGGGCAATTCGGGAGCTAATATAAGGCTGCAATAATTTTGTCAAAAACGCCGGCACAATGATAAACAGTAGCAACGCCAAGGCAACGCCTAAAATCAAGGCCACCACCGAAATGACACCCATCAGCTTTTCCCCAAAGACCCGGGTCAACCACTGGTCGAACTTGCTTTCCGATTCGACATCATCGAACCCGGCTTTCTCTGCGGATTTCATCAAGGTCCTGTATCCGTCTATAAGCATGACCACAAAGTTGATAACTCCCCGGATAATTGGAATCTTCTTATACCATTTAGGTCCGGGATTATCCCAGGTTTCCACGTCGATTTCTCCAGAGGGGGTGCGCACTGCCATGCAGCTTTGCTTTACGCCTTTCATCATCACACCCTCAATGAGTGCTTGCCCTCCAATGGATGTCTTAAAGTCTTTTCGTTTCTCCAATATTGCTTACGCTCCTTCTCTCAACATTTAGGCGCGGCCTAGAACCATCAGACGCAGGACATCTATTTTATTCTGGCCGTTGATCTATTGCCGAACGGACATTCTCTTCCGCCATCTTATCAATGGAAGCCTGTACCTTTTTGGTCATCAACGGCAGGCTGATGGTCACGCAGGTACCCTCCCCTTCCCGGCTTGTGATATTGATAGAACCGCCATGCATCTGGATAATCTCATCAGCAACGGCAAGCCCAATACCGGAGCCCCGGCGAGTAGAATTTCCTTTATAGAATTTTGTTTTGATTTTAGGCAGATCCTCCGCGCTGATACCACAGCCGGTATCCTCCACGTCGATATGGACAAACTGCTCAAATTCTGTCGCGGTGATTGTAATCTTATCACCATTATCCGAATATTTCAATGCGTTGTCGATAATGTTCACAAAAACTTGACGCAGCCGGTTTTTGTCCCCATAAATTACCCAGAATTCCTCTGGTTCATCATAAATGATCTCCACGCCTTCCCGCTTGGCCCGCTCGGTAAACATGAGGACCGCATCCGAAAGCTCTGCCAGCAGGTCCAGCTTATTCATCACCAGTTTCAGTCGTCCCGACTGCATCCGGGAGAAGTCCAGTAGCTCCTCCACCATACCGGAAAGCCGGTCTGTCTCTTTGAGAATGACCCCCATCCCCTTGCGGATGGTCTGGGGATCAATCGTCTCATCCTCACTCTCAGCCATCAGCGTCTCGCCCCATCCCTTAATAGCAGTCAGCGGCGTACGAAGTTCATGGGAAACTGAAGAGATAAAGTCATTTTTCATGGTCTCAGCAGTGGAGAGTTCCCCCGCCATATAGTTGATGACGTCCACCAGTTCCCCGATCTCGTCATCATTCTTCTTTTTCAGGCGGTAGTCAAAGTCGCCATGGGCGATTTTGCGAGCCGCTTGGCCCACTTCTCCCACGGGATTGACAATTGAATTAATAAAATAGGAGCTGGAAAGAACGACAAAAAAGATAATCACCGCCGCAACAGCGGTCACCAGCGCGATTAAAAGAACAATCTGCTGATCCACCTGCTCTAGGGAAACCACAAAGCGCATGGCCGTAAATTCCTGATTGCTCACCGGGGACATAACGGTGACCGCCATGACATTCTCCCCGTCAACAGTTCCCTGAAAGTGGCCAATCGAGTTGGAGGAACTCAGAGCCTGTTCATAATCAGGCATATAGTAACGATTATCCGGCTCAAAACCAGAGGATGTCAAGGCGATATCCCCGTCGGCATTGATGGCCATCAGTTCAATGAGCTCTTTCTCCGAATAGTTTTCCACATAGCTGCGCACCTCGGTGGCAAAATCGGTGGCGCTATCCCGCGCATAGGTCTCCAGAAGGTTACCCATAGCCGTGGCACGGGTGGTGAGAATCTGTTCCACGCCGTTATAGTAGTAGCCCTGGATTCCTACGGCAAACACAATTTCTATGGCAAGGAGGATAACCAAAATAACAGCCATACTGTTAAAAAACCATCGTCTGGTAATTTTCTTAACCGCCATGGTCCCCCTCCTTTCCCCTGCTGCCTGTCGTTATCTCTCTATTCCTGCCATTTGTAGCCATAGCCCCACACCGTTACCAGATGCTTAGGGCTGGAGGGCTCATCCTCAATCTTCATCCGAAGCCGCCGGATGTTTACATCCACTATTTTAATATCGCCGTAGTAGTTTTCGCCCCATACCTTGGAGAGAATCTCACTGCGGTCTAGCGCCACGTCGGGGTTGCGCATAAAAAGCTCCATGATCTGAAATTCCACCTGGGTCAGATCTATGTTTTCTTTATTCTTTTTCAGGGTCCGGCTCTTGATGTTCAGCTCAAAGGGGCCGGATACAATCAGGGAGCTTTCATCTGTCTTGTTGGCCATGGTCACCCTGCGATGGATGGCATCCACCCGAGCCACCAGCTCCGAGGGACTAAAGGGCTTGGTCACATAGTCATCAGCTCCCAGCATCAAACCGTTGACCTTATCCATCTCCTGGGTTTTTGCCGAAAGCATAATAATGCCGATGGTGTTGGAACGCTTGCGGATTTCTTTGCAAACGGTAAATCCATCGATCCCCGGCATCATAATATCCAGAAGGGCAACATCAAAATTGCCGTCATTTTCATCAAATACCCGCAGGGCATCCTCCCCGTTGGATACATCGGTGACATCATATCCGGAACGTTTGAGGTTGATGACCACAAAATCCCGGATGACGTCTTCATCTTCTACCACTAAGATACGTTTCATATGGTTACCTCCTCATCTATCATGGCAACGCATCACACCAGCAGCTGAAATTGCTCCCTAGCCTGCTCCAATGTCAAGGCCAGCTCTGGATCCGCGTTTTCCGGAACGTACATATAATACTCAAATATACCCTTTGTATCGACCAAAGTCCGCTGGCTGATGGTATTTCTGTCTTTGTATTCGTCTTCGGAATAGACATTGATATAAAGCAACGCGTCACTGTCATTTTCCAAAGTCTCGTTAAAGCGAATAAACTTCCACTCGTTGGAGACAAAGGTGGTGACCACCGTCACCTGATCCACCCACTGGGGCGGCATAATAAACATATAGCCATTTTCGTGGTTGACGACAGCCGAAAATACTTCAATACATTGCCCCTCCTCCCACTGGTTGTAGTGGGTGAGATAGAGCGCGCCGTCCTCCACTTCACTATCATAGCCGGGCAGGGGGGTATTGTAAGGCACTTCAATGATGCCGTCTTCGTTGACGTCTCTGCTTGGCAGGTCAGATGACCGCATGGTCAGGTTGAAAACTTCATCCTCCTGGGTCTCATAGATGATTTCATCAGCCGTCACCTGTAGCATTTCCGTGCCCATCATGCTCTCTCCCAGATAAACGTCAGCGTAAAGCTTGACGCCGCCTCCTTCCAAAGAGGTGGACTCAATCTGGGAATAACCCATGATGCCGTCCCGCAAAGGCTGGTCCACCAGCGGCTGCACCCTACCCAGTCGATAGCCTACCGTGCGAACGCTGCTGCGCAGGGTAGAGGTGGAATTTTTCAGAAGGATCAGTTCCTTGCGCAGGTCACCGTTTAAATCCTCCACCACCATTTCAGAGTAGGTATCCATGTCATCGCTGGTTGTCTCATCAGGATAAACCGACACCAGCTTTTCCCCTTCATAGGAATAAATACCCACGCCCTTTTCGGCACGGTTAATCAGATTCCAACCGATAATCATATCCTTGCGGTCAACACTGGACACATTTTCAAACATGACCCGGTCCACGTCCACACCGCCGCTGCCATTGGCTTTGTCGTAGACGGAAACCCATTCATCATTCTGTTTGTCCAGAATTTTGATGCGGACACTGGGATCCTCCTGTTGGGGATCATAGAAGGCAATGGCTTCCTCCTCACCGTCATCATCAATGTCATACATAACAAAAGCCGAACGATATTCTCCCGCTTTAGGATACTTGAGCTTGATTGAGGAGCTGACAGCAGTCTCCACCAAGGCGTCGTAAATCTCTCTTTGCTCCTGGGTCAGCTTCGGCGGACTTAACAGGGATTCCACATCCGGCTGTATCTTATCGCAGGAGGAGAACAGCACCATCAGCATACCCAGCATCAGGCAAACAAACGATTTGATTTTCATAGTTCCCCTCCTTTCAACCTTCTTTAAAAATCATACTCAAAAAGGATTCAGCGTATTTATTTTACCACAGTCTACCAATTCATGCCACCAGAAAATTTCGGCAAAACCTTTTCCAATCTATGAATAGATAAAAGCGCTGGTAAGACCAGCGCTTTCCTTTTTACCAATGGTTTCTATGAACCGCTTTTGCATCATAGCGGTCTGGGACAGGCTTCTCTTCATCCGGGAAGCCGACGGCAATGCCGCTGTATGCCTTCACGTTTTCAGGCAGCCCTAACAGCTTGCTGAAAGCCTCCATCCGGGAGGCGTTGGGCTCGATGCCGCACCAACAGGTTCCGAGGCCCAGTTCATAGGCCTGCAGCAGAATATTTTCCGTCGCGGCCGCGCAGTCGGCGGTCCAGAGGTCGGAAGACAAAGCAGTGTCTCCGCAGACAATAATGGCCATCGGTGCTGTTTTCAGCATCCCCATATAGGGATGGATCTTCATGATTTCCTGAAGTACAGCCGGATCGTCCACCACCACAAAGTGCCAAGGCTTGACACCCCGTCCGGTAGGCGCATAAAATCCCGCCTGCAAAATCTCCTCCACCATTTCCGGAGGAACCGGTTTGCTCTTGTATTTGCGGATACTTCTTCTGTTTTTGATGGCGTCCAGCATAAATATACCTCCCTTTGGCTGTCGGTGTGTTCTCATTTTTCATCTTACCCCTGAAAAATGAGAAAGTCAATGACCCATCCCTTGTGCACAAGTATCATTTTTAATATAACAACTCTCCTGTGTTTTTCAAATCCCTATTGTTTTGAACGAAAAATTCCCCATGATTATTTATTAAATATTGATATTGAAGCAAAATTCTTTTTCCACTATAATTTATAAGAGAAATAGTTTCGCTGAAAGCGGCCAATGGCCGCTTTCAGCCCTGCCGCAACGATGGCTTGTCATTGTATCGGTCAAAGGAGGTCTTTTTATGAAAAAGATTGCGTCTATCGGCATGGTAGCCGTGGATATCATCACCAATCCCGCTCCTGCGCTCCCCGCTATCGGACAATGCAAACGGGTGGATACCATCAAGATGTATGTAGGTGGCAATGCCGCCAACTCCGCTCTGGACCTAGCCAAACTCGGCGTTCCCGTGCGCCTGGCCTGCCGCATTGGCGGCGATAGCTTGGGCCGGTTTGTCCATGGGGAGTTTGACCGCTACGGTGTCAATACCCAAAGCGTCACCATCGATGAGGAGGCGGAAACCGCTACCTCCATTGTCTGTCTGGATCCGGCTGAAAAGAACCGGCGCTGCCTCCTTTCCACCCAATCCAACGACTTTTTCTGTGCCGATGACATCTCAGATGAACTTCTCGCTTCCTCTGATATTATCTTTCTTACCGGCATCTGTCAGTTAAAAAAATTCGATGGAGATCAACTGACATCCTTTGCCAAAAAGGTTCACGATATGGGAAAATTTGTGGCCATGGATGTTCTGTGGGATCTCGATGACCAGTGGCTTCCCAAGTTTAAGAAAGCGCTACCCTATGTGGATCTGTTTATGCCAAGCTTTGACGAGGTGGAGCAGATGATTCATAAAAGCGATCCTTATGAAATGGTCAAGGTTCTCCGTTCCTTTGGGCCCCAGAATGTTATCATCAAGCTGGGCCGTCACGGCATCATCGTCATGGAGGGGGATCAGGAACCCTACCGCATGAGCGCCTGGGATGTAGAAAACATTGTAGATACCACCGGCGCCGGCGACGCTTTCTGCGCCGGTATCCTCACCGGCCTTGCCAAAGGGATGAACCTTTCGGACGCTGCCAGCCTGGGACAAGCCGTCTCCGCCTTCTGCATTCAGGATTACGGCACCTACGCCGGGGTGAAATCCCTGGATCAGATCTTCTACGCTATGAATTCCGGCAATATGAAACCCTATAGCGCTTATTTAGACTAAGACACAGCAAAGGAGAAAAAATATACATGAAAAAGATTGCCTGTATTGGTATGACCGCCATTGACGTCATTACCACACCCGTCACTAGTCTCCCGCCCCTCAACACCGTTTACCATGTGGACAAAATCCGTATGTTTGTGGGGGGATGCGCCGCCAATGCTGCCCTGGACTTGGCCAAGTTAGGGCTGCCTGCCCGGCTCGCCTGCCGGCTGGGGGACGATATTTTCGGACAGTTTGTCATGGGAGAGCTGACACGTCATGGAGTAGATACCAGCAGCGTTACCCTAGATACCAACGTGGACAGCGCCGTCACCATTGTCTGCCTGGATCCGGTGGAAAAAGAAAGACGGTGCCTGACAACCTCTGAGTCCAACGATCATTTTGACCAAGGTGATATCACCGAGGAACTCCTTCAGGAGAGTGACATCATTTTTATGGCCGGTATGTGCCAGCTGAAGAAATTCGACGGCGCCCAATGCGGACAATTCGTCAAACGGGCTCATGAGCTGGGGAAATTTGTGGCTATGGATGTCATGTGGGATTTTGAAGGGATATGGATGCCCAAAATTGCCGACGCTCTGCCCTACCTTGATCTGTTCATGCCAAGCTATGACGAGGTAGTGGAGCTAATTGGGGAAAAGGACCCTGAAGCCATGGTGGAAGTTCTCCATCGTTTGGGCCCAAAAAATGTAGTGGTTAAACTGGGCAGCCAGGGCGCCATTGTCAAGGAGGGGGATGGTGTGCCCTACCGCGTCCCCATCTTCCCCTGTGATCCAGAAGAAATTGTGGACGTCATCGGTGCCGGCGACTCCTCTTGTGCCGGCACTCTGGCCGGACTTGCCAAGGGGATGCCCTTAAAAGATGCCGTCGCCTTTGGCCAAGCGGTGGCCTCCTACTGCATTCGGGCTCAGGGTACCTACAACGGCATCCGGCCTATGGAGGAAATCCTGGCAGCCATGGAAAAAGCCAGTATAAAATAAAAGAAAACATAGAGAAAGAAGGTATTTTTCATGAAAAAAATTGCCATCATCGGCTTGGCCTGTGTGGACATCGTAGCCTCTCCTGTCAACGAATATCCTGAGATGGGTTCTATTTTCCCCACCGATTCCATCAAACAGTTTGTGGGAGGCAACGCGGCCAACAGTTCCATCGACTTCTGCCGTCTTGGTGTCGGCGAAAATATCTCCCTGTGCTGCCATCTGGGAGATGATCCCATGGGCCGTTTTGTCATCGAGGAGCTCAAGAACCATGGTGTGGATACGCAATACGCCGTTATGGACCCCACTGTGGATACCACCGTTTCCATTGTTTATATCAACACTGAGGTCAACGACCGCTATGCTGTTCTCTGCCCCAAATCTGCCTACGCCTTCCGCCGGGCCGATATTCCCGACGCTTTCATCGATCAAAGTGATATTGTCTTTGTCACCGGCCACATGATGCTGGGCCAGTTCGACTATGAATGCGCCGATTTCTTTAAAGAGTGCAAGGAGAAGGGCAAATTCACCGTTTTGGATGTTATGTGGGATCTACAGGGAAAATGGATGGAAAAAATTGAAAAGGTTCTCCCCTATATCGACCTGTTTATGCCAAGTTATGATGAGTGCCGCTACATGACCGGCACCGAGGATATTCGGGAAATGATCCGCATCTATCGGGAAAAAGGGACCCGGGATATGGTCATCAAATGGGGTAAGCACGGTGTGGTCATCGCCAAATATGGGGAGGAGCCCTATATCGTCTCCCCCTGTGAAAACGTCAACGTCCTGGATACCGTAGGCGCCGGTGATGCTTTCTGCACCGGTACCCTCACCGCATTGGCCATGGGTAAGCCGTTGCAGGAGGCCGCTCAGCTGGGCAGCGCCGTCTCCGCCTTCTGCATCCAGGGTTCCGGCACCTACTCCGGTGTTCGTTCCTTAGAGGAAACCGTGGCATTCCTCAAAGATCATCCCGCCAGAATTCAGCCTTTGGATTAAAGGACCAAACCTTTCCCATAAAAAAGCAGCCGTATCAAACGGCTGCTTTATTTTATTTCTTCTCTCCGAAGATCTCCAGTACCTTTTGATAGACAGCTTCTCCCAAACGGCGGTGGCTGTCAGCATATAGATGAAGGCCATCCTCCTTGGAAGGCTCACAATAAAGGGCCGCATCCAAGTAATGGACACCATTTGCATCCGCAATCTCTTTGTAATAAGGGGCAAACAGCTTGCTCTTTTCCACAGCCTCCATTCCAAACTCCAACCCCGCATGGGTGCCGGGATGATCAGGGGGAACAAATCCGATCAGAGGAGGGGCAATCATCAGGATTTCCGGAGTGCCGCCGTCAGGACCACATTCCGCCTTTTTCACATGCTTGACCAGGGTCTCCACCCCTTTGGCAATATCCCAGGCGTTGCAGCTGAAACGTCCTTTGGCCGCATTGGTGCCCAGCATGATGATGACCAAATCCAGAGGATAGTGACTGGCCAGGCAGGGATCCAGATAGGCAAGACCGTCTTTGCCCTCCATCACCGGATCTTCCCAGACCGGAGTCCGGCCATTGTTGCCCTCTTCAACGACGTGATACTCCGGCCCCAACAGATCCCGCAAGACTCCCGGCCACCTGGTATGCACATCGTAGCGTTTCTTGTCCATGGGACGGTATCCCCATGTATTAGAATCTCCATAGCACAAGATATCTCTCATCCAATCTACCTCCTTTTCTTTCTCTTCCACTTTATCACAAATTTTTTCTCCCCTCAATGGCTATAAAAAAAACTGGGAGGAAAACTTCCTCCCAGTTTTTTGTATACAATGTCCATACAATAAGTCTTATTTGTTCTGCTCCAAAAGATCATGCTTAATGTCCCACAGCTTTTTAGAAAGGTCCACATAGTAGTTATGGGGATTTTCAAACCGTTTGACCTCATCCCAGAGGGTATCGATCTGTTCGGCGCAATAGGCACGGATGGTCTCTACATCCGGGGCGTCATAGACCTTTTCCCCATTTTTAAAGATGGGAACCATCAGTTCTTTGGCCACAAAATCCCGCAGCGTTTTCTTTTTCCAGGTAAAGTCGGGATCAAAAATTGTCAAAGGCTTTGTATCGTCAACGATTTCATCGTGTAGGCAGATCAAATCCGCCGCCGCCTTGCCCGACTCCCGCTCAAAAAGGCGATACACCTTCTTGAAATGGGGGTTGGTGATTTTGGCCGCATTCTCGCTGATCTTGATCTTCGGAATAATATTGCCCTTTTCATCCTCTACCGCCGCTAGCTTGTAGACACCGCCGAAAACCGGATCGCTTTTGGAGGTAATAAGGCGCTCACCGACACCAAAGGAATCCACGCAGGCGCCTTGCAGGAGAATATCCCGAATAATGGTCTCATCCAAGGAGTTGGAGGCCACAATCTTACACTGGGTAAGCCCGGCGGCATCCAGCATTTTTCTGGCTTTTTTGCTCAGGTAGGTGATATCTCCCGAATCAATGCGGATGGCGCAGTTTTGGATGCCCTGGGGCAGCAATACATTCTGGAAAGCCCGAATGGCATTGGGGACACCGGAAGAAAGAACGTTATAGGTATCCACCAGCAGGGTGGCGCTGTGGGGATAGAGCTTGCAGTAGGTCTCAAAGGCAGTGTATTCATCGTCAAACATCTGCACCCAGGAGTGGGCCATTGTGCCGTTGGCCGGCACACCATACATCCGGTCAGAAAGGGTGCAAGCACTGCCAATACAGCCGGCAATATAAGCTGCCCGGGCTCCCTGAACCGCTCCGTCCGGTCCCTGTGCCCGGCGGGAACCGAATTCACTGACCGCCCGTCCGTCAGCTGCCCGGACAATCCGGTTGGCCTTGGTGGCAATGAGGGACTGGTGGTTAAGGCTGAGCAGAATGAAGGTCTCAACAAACTGGGCCTCAATGGCAGGAGCCCGCACCGTCAAAATAGGCTCCCGAGGGAAAATCGGTGTTCCCTCCGGCACAGCATAAATGTCTCCAGTAAAGCGGAAATGACGCAGATAATCCAGGAACTTCTCATCAAACACGCCTTTGGAGCGGAGAAAGTCAATGTCCTCCTCATCAAAGTGAAGGTTTTCGATGTAATCGATGACCTGCTCCAGTCCCGCGGCAATGGCAAAGCCTCCCCCATCGGGCACCGAACGGAAAAATACATCAAAATAGCTGATTCTATCCGCCATACCCGAAAGCAGATATCCATTGCCCATGGTCAGTTCATAGAAATCGCACAGCAGTGTATAGTCCATATCCTTCATTTGTCTTCCTCCTTGCGGCCGGTGACCGTAATCTGCAGGCCTTCCATTACATCTAATGCTTTTTGGTGGATCTCCCCCATGCCGGAACCGGTACAGCCAGCATCCACCAGGATCTCTGCCTCCGGTGCCGCCGCTTTGCACAAAACTGCATTGGAGATGACGCAGATATTGGACACAAGCCCTACCAATTCAATTTGGTCAAATTTCTGTTCTTTTACATACTCCGCCAGGTCGAGAGAGCCAAAGGTCACCTTCTCAAAGCATCTGTCCTGAGGGCTACAAAGGTCTGCCACCCTGCCATAGAGCTGCCATCCATCGGTACCTTTGAGGCAATGGACAACCGGCAGCTTTCTCCCCTCCTGGGTGGAAAGGTAATCCTCTCCATGGGTATCGAAGGTAAAGATGATTTCATCTCCTCCCGCCCGATACTCCGTGATCTTTTGACAAATGGGATCCTCTAATTTTTCAGCTCCTGGAAAGCCCAGGCTGCCGGTGACAAAATCTTTTTGATAATCCACCACAATCAGTGCCCGTTTCATCGTCTTCTCCCTCTTTCTCCCTTGGGAAACTCTACTTTCCTTACCTTTTCCCTTTTATTATTCCTATCATACACTGATTATCCCCCCTTGACAAGCATTTGTCGACGCAAAAGCGCCTGCCCTATGACATAGGCAGGCGCTTTTGATAAGGCAATTTTAGAGATTTTCAGTTCGCAAAGCGTCGATGATATTTTCCTTTTTCACCTTATGGCTGGAATAGAGCATGGTCACCCCGACAATCAAAAATACACCGACAATGGCGATGGCAACACTCAGCCAGGGGATAACCATCTCAAATTGGAATCCTTCCATCATGGATATGTGCATGAGCACCATAATGGCGGCGCTGATAGGCAGGCCATAAAGGAGAGCCTTGAGGCCATAAAAGATACTTTCATACCGGAGCATCTTACTGAACCCCTTGGGGGTCATTCCCACCGATTGGAGCATAGCAAATTCCCTGCGGCGGAGGGAGATGCTGGTAGAAATGGTGTTGAAGATATTGGCCACACAGATGGCTACAATCAGGATGACAAAGCCATAGGTAAAGACCGAAACAATCATCTGCATCTGTTTTCCTTGGATCCGGGTCTGATACAGATTATTGACATTGATCCCTGCATTCATCTCTGCCTCCAGGTCATAGATGTCATCCTGCAAGCCCATGGGGTCACTGCTGATAATATAAGCGGTGGTACTGCGGCGAATAAAGGCTTCCTCTTTCATCTGCCCCACAATGCTGTCAAAGACCTCCTGGGAGACCACTATATTGAGACTATTGCTATTGCCAAGATTATAAGCTCCCATGGGCAGCTGCGCCGTCAATTTGGCTACTGTCAGATCAGTGAGCTTTTCCATGACGGGTTCAGCCCCCTCCACGTTGTTGTAATCCGCGGCATCATAATAGAGAGGCAGGCTTTCCCCTTCCCGCAGGAGGATGGATTTCCCCTCTGATTTCTTCCCTGTCGCAGGGTCGTTGTACTGAACGGTGTCCACCACAATAGCGGCAGGATGCTGAGGGTCCTTCAAAGCGGAAAGATCTGCGCCGACCTGGCGCGCATATTCCTCCAAAGATTCATCGCCCATAGAACGCAGGGACAGATAATAGGGATAATACCCCTTTTCATCCGCCGATTGTCCTCCGCTGATAAAAGAAGGGGTCTGTTCCTCTGTGGCATAGGCAATCAGCATCCCCTCTTCATCACTTTGCACATAGGTATCCATTTTTTCCAGCTGTGCCAGTTTTTCAAAGAAGGGCGCAATGTCATTTTTGTCCTCGTAATAGCAGGATACCGACATATCATAGTTGACGCCATCGACGGAAAAGGAAAACGCCTTTTGGAGTACGGCGGTGAAGGTGGAAACGGACAGAAACAAAACCACGCTGATGATAAGGGAAAATATGGTTGCTTTATAGCGGCGGCGGTTACGTTTGAGGTTTTTCAGCCCCAATTCCGCCTCAAACCCAAAGATTTTTCGGGTCAGCTTGGAAGTTTTTACATCTTTTCCCCGGATGCCGATATCCGCCGTCTGCCGGATGGCGTCCACCGGCGTAATGCGGGACGCCCGCCGGGCGGGAATCCAGCAGGAAATCAAGATGGTGACCACCGAGAGAAGGCAGGCGGCCAGGATAGAGCTCCAGGATATTTTCACCTGCAACGATTCGCTGACATTGAGCAGGTTTTGCAATATGGGACTGATGCACCAGAAGGTCACCGCCATACCGGCAAGACCTGCCAGAATTCCCAACGGGATACTGATGCCGCCGATGACAGCGCCTTCGAACAGGACAGAATTGCGTTTTTGCTTTTTGGTGGCTCCCACACTGGCCAGCATCCCTAACTGGCGGGATCGTTCTGATACGGAGATGGCAAAGGCATTATAAATCAAAGAGATGGAGCCCACGATAATAATAACGATGACGATGGCAATCAACGAATAAAGACTGGTCTGCAGTCCGTTGCTGCCAAAAACGCCGTAATAGGCCAGCAGGTCGCTGTGATAGGAGGGTTCAACACCTAGCAGTTCTTTCAGGGATTCTCCTTTCTCAAAGATGCTGCTGTCGACTTTGGCAAAGGTTACCGCCCCATTGAGGGTATCCTCTGACGAAAGGGCGTCTATATCCAGGTGTGTCAGCACCGTATAAGCCGGCGAAGAGGCATAAATCCAGCCTGGATCCTCCATAATGCCCACAATGGTATATTCCTTCTGAATGTTTTTGGGTACTAACTCTTCCCACACTCCATCTTCCTGTTTGACGGTGCCGTAATAAGGTTCAGATCCGGAAGCTTTGTATTCGGTGGCCATGTCATTATCCCCTTGGGGCAGATGGATAATCCGGTCACAGAGATTGGCCGAAATCCGGTTGCCTACAGCAAAGAGAGGGCTATCATTGGCCATCTGCTGGGTGATGACGATTTCATTATCATTTTCCGGAAGGCGCCCTTTGAGAATGTTGACGCCATAATTTTCAAATGCCTGCTCGTCATATTCTTTGACCAAAAGATAAGGCTTTTGGCCAGGAGAAGGGCTTTCTTCCAGCAGAGACCATCCCGCATCCCGGGACAGAAGGACCTGATCCCCCTTGTTAAGCTGTCCCTGGATCTGGGTGGCCTGGTCGCGGCTGATGTCGGAAAAGAGCAGGTGCCAGTTGCCGCTGGAAGCAATCTCCGAGCGCTGCATCAAATCCATGAAGGAAACCGCAAAGGTGGCAACCGCCGTAATCATGGCAGTGGAGATAATGATGCCGATGATGGTAACCAGGGTCCGTTTGCGGTTGAGACGGAGGTTGCGCAGGGTCAGTCTATTGACGATATTCATCTGCGGATCACCTCATCCTTGGCAATCTTTCCATCCTCGATGGAGATGATTCGATCCGCCTGCAATGCAATACGCTCATCGTGGGTGATGATCATCAAAGTCTGGTTAAACCGCTTGTTAAACATTTTTAATAGGGAGACGATTTCAGCGCTGTTTTTGCTGTCCAGATTGCCGGTAGGCTCGTCGGCCAGGATAATGGCCGGATTGTTGATAAGGGCCCGGCCGATGGAGACCCGCTGCTGCTGGCCGCCGGAAAGCTGGTTGGGCAGATGTCCCATCCTGCCAAGCAGTCCCAGGGACTGCACCAGGCTGTTCAGATGCTGTTTGTCCACCTTCCGCTGGTCTAAGAGCAGAGGCAGTGTGATATTTTCCTCTACATTGAGAACAGGAATCAGGTTGTAAAACTGATAGATCAGCCCTATCTGCCTGCGGCGGAATACCGCCAGCTTGGTCTCGTCCAGCGCGTAGATATCGGTGCCGTCCACATAGACCTTGCCGCTGGTGGGACGGTCCACACCGCCCAGAATGTGCAGCAAGGTGGACTTTCCGGAGCCAGAAGGCCCGATGATAGCCACAAACTCCCCTTTTTCCACCGTAAAAGACACGTCATCCAGCGCCCGGACCGCCGTCTCTCCGGCGCCGTAAATCTTGGACAGATTCTGGATTTTGAGTATTTCCATAATTCTTTCCTCCTGTACTGCGGACTTGATGTCTTTATCATAAAAGGGGCCCATGACTTTCCGGTGACTTTAAAGTGACAGTTTTGTCACCTAGGCTTATTGCCCTATACCACCTGCTTGTAAATACGAATGGTAAAGCAGGTCCCGATTCCCGGATGGCTTTTCACCTGAATCTGACCATTCTGAGCCACAATCACACTGCGAGCCATGGCCAGACCAATCCCCACGCTTTCCTCACCTGCGTTTTTACCCCGGTAAAAGCGTTCGAAAATATGGGGCAGATCCTCAGGAGCAATTCCCTCCCCATCGTCCCAGATCCGCATCTGGGTGTAAAGGGGATTTTCCTCTGCGTCAATGCCGATATGTCCGCCGGAGCGGCTGTGTTCCACACAGTTTTTCAGGATATTGATCAGGGCCTCCCCAGTCCAGTTGTAGTCGCAGACCACATAATCCTCTTCTTTGACATGGTTTTTCACCTCGATCTCCCGGAGCTCTATGGGGATCGAAAGGGTGGAGAGGGCATGTTGGATCAGCTGGCTTACCTGTACCTGCTGCTGTTTAAACTGGACGGCGCCAGCGTCGATTTTAGACATTTTCAGCAGGGCAGTCACCAACCACTCGATCCGCTCCAGCTGCCGGCGGATGTTTTCAGTAAACTCCATCCGTTTTTGCGGAGAAAGATTCGGCTCGCTGAGCAGGTCGGTCATGACCATCATAGAGGTCAGCGGTGTTTTCAGTTGGTGGGAAATATCAGAAAGGGCGTCGGCAAGGTATCGTTTGTCCTTTTGAAGCAACTCCGTCTTTTCCGAGAGCATACAGGTCATCTTGTAAATATCGTTTTTGAGAATGCTCAGTTCCCCCTCGGCGCTGTCCCGGATGTCCAGGGTGCTCTGTCCGGAACACACCCGCTGAAGGTATTCTGACAAGCGGGCAATCTCCCGATACCGCCAAGCGGTAAAAATCCCCGCTGCCGCCAAAAGCAGAAGATAGGTAAGGGCCGTGACAATTCCGGCCAGGGGGGCGATGCCCCAGGCAAGAAGGGTGCCGGCCATACCGATGAGCGCAAAAGCGATGACAAATCGCCTGATTTCTTTGTTTCGGATCATTTGTTTCCCTGCCCTTCCCATTTATAACCCAGACCCCGGATGGTGATAATGTGGCGGGGCTCCTGAGGATTGTCCTCCAATTTTTCCCGAAGGCGCTTGATATAGACCGTCAGGGTGTTGTCGTTGACAAAATCCCCCGCCACATCCCAGATGCCTTCCAACAGCTGGTTGCGGGAAAGCACCTGTCCTACATGCCCTACAAAGGTCAAAAGAAGCCGATATTCCAGTGCTGTCAGAAACACTTCCTCGTCCTCTTTATAGACTTTCGCTTCCATGGTATTGATTCTCAGATTGCCAAAGGTGAGGACAGGGGAGGATGCCCCTGCCTTTCCATACCGCCGCAGCACCGATTTGATCCGGCTCATCAGTTCCCGGAGCCGAAAGGGCTTGGTGACATAGTCATCCGCCCCCATATCCAGCCCCATCACCACATTGACCTCGTCATCGCAAGCCGTGAGAAAGACCACCGGAATGTCCCCTTTCTCCTTGGCCAGCCGGCAGACCTCATAGCCGCTGCCATCTGGAAGAGTCAGATCGATGAGACAGAGGTCGATCTCCTGCCCCGCCAGCGCTTCCCTGGCCGCTTGGACATTGGCGCACCATACGGCCTCATATCCTTCCTCTGTCAGAGAGTATTCCAGTCCGGACGCTATGATCCGGTCATCCTCTACCATTAAAATTCGCGTCATCATTACCCCGCCTTCCCAGAATGAACTGTTTCCTATTATACTGTAAACTTGCTCAGGTTGCATGACAAAATTGTCATAATCAAAGCAGGATTTGATCCTGGGAATTTCTTTCTATAAAATTCTGGACAAGAGAGGCCAAATCTGGTATAATATTTTTTGCATTCGGAGGCATAGCTCAGCTGGTTAGAGTGCTTGCTTCACACGCAAGAAGTCGAGGGTTCGAGTCCCCCTGTCTCCACCACAACGAATAAATCCGAACCTTGCGCCGGTTGGCAATGGGTTCGGATTTATTCTTATCATGAAAGAGGTCATTCCATAAGAAAGACTCTTTATGCAATCTTTTTGACTGCATGAAGAGCCTTTCTTGCGGTTTAACCATTTTTCGATATTTCCAACGCATATCCAAAATTCCGAACACAACGAAGCGCATGCCGATTATCTTTTTCCCATCCTAACTTGCGCCGAATTGTTTGAACATGGTGACTGACCAGTTTTCTTGCCTCGCCGTAGTCGGGTTCACGCCAAACTCTCTCATAGATTTGCCCGTGCGTCAATACATGGTTTGCGTTTTTATACAAGTACAAGAGAATCTCGTACTCCGTTTTCGTGAGCAAAATCTCTTGGCCATAGCAGAATACCCGGCGTTGGTTTTCACGAATCTCCAGGGCAGAAGATGTAGATTGCGTTTCAAACTGCGGCATTTCCATATAATCAATACGCGTGACCGAGCGGATTAAATTTTGAACTTTAAGGACAATATCTTCTTCTCCGTCCTCAAAGAACAAAAGCATCACTTTCAATGGACCTTTTTATCCTGCCTTTCCATGGTCTGCTTCAGTTTTTCAAATGAATTCTCACTGACCCCATGTTCCATATGGCAGGCCTCCTTTGCCGCCGTTTCAGGGTCCACACCTGCGGCAATTAACCGTTGCGTGAAGAAGCGGTGGCGCTCATAAATTTCTGCGGCAATTCTTTCTCCAGATGGCGTAAGTGTGACGGAACCGTCTTCATCCCGGCTTACATGTCCCATTTTCTCCAATTCTTTGACAGCCCGGCTCACAGAAGGAAGCGTGACATCCATCCGCTCCGCAATGTGGATGCAGCGAACCCTTCCGTGAGTCTGCCGCAAGGTAAATACCGCCTTTAAATAGTTCTCCATAGAGGATGTTAAGACCATAGGTTACGCCTCTCTTTTATTTATCCCGCAGCACATTGCGGTGATAGCGCAGCTTGCCCTGCTCCAGATAAAGCACGCAGTCAGCGGCCGCTGCAATCAAGTCCATGTCGTGGGTAATCAGCAGCAGGCATTTTCCCGCTGCGGCAAGCTGCCGGAGCAGCTTTACCGTCAGGCGCATATTGTACCCGTCCAGGCCGCTTGTGGGCTCGTCAAAGACCAGGAGGTCCCGGCCGCTCTCCGCCGCAAGCGCCAGCAGCAACCGCTGCTTCTGCCCGCCCGAGAGGGAGGCCGGATGGCGGACAGCAAAGGGCTCCAGACCCATTTCGTTCAGCCTTGCCAAAGCTGCCTGCCTGAGCTCCGGCGACGCCCTTTTTCCAATCAGGAATTCGTCTACCACAGTGGGGGCATAGAGCTGGTAGTCGGCATCCTGCTGCACGAAAAAGGACTGTTTGGTGCGGCGTTTTCGTTTCAGATATGCTCCATCAATTTGAACCGTTCCCATGGCACGGCATAGTCCGGTGATTGTACGGCACAACGTAGATTTTCCGGCGCCATTGGGCCCGGCGATGGCGAGGATTCTGCCGCTTCGGGCCGAAAAGGTGACGTCCTCTAAAATCTGCCGCCCGTCCAGCATACAGGAAATTTGAGATGCTTGAAATGCATCCTCCGGCTTGGAGAGAAATGCCCCGCCCACCCGGAAAGTGGGCGGCTGGAAGGGGCGCAGCCCCATGACCGCCAGCTGCCCCTCTGTCAGGCTAAGCGCCTCGCTGCGGCTGTAAATGGCGGAAATCTCCCCATTCTCCATAAATACCAGCCGGTCAAAGGAGTCGCAGACATAATGAAAGCGGTGCTCTGAGAGCAGGATGGTATGCCCGGCCTCTTTCAAGCGGTACAGCAGGGCGCCCAAACGCACCATAGCGTCACTGTCCAGGTTGGCGGATGGCTCGTCCATGACGATGACCTTGGGTTCCATGGTGCAAACCGAAGCGATGGCAATCAGCTGTTTCTCCCCGCTGGAAAGCGGGAAGATTCGCCGGTCCAGCAGGCGCTGAAGGTTCATCTGGCTACACACAGCCTCCACCCGCTGCTGCATCACAGATTGCTCCATGGGAATATTCTCCATGCCAAGAACGATCTCATCTGTGGTATTTGTGGTAAAAAACTGGCTGCGGGGGTCCTGGAACACGCTTCCCACCATCGTACCAAGCTGGTGAACTGGCATTTTCAGGGCGTCCTGTCCATCCAGCAGATAGCTGCCGGTAAGTTCACCCGGATAAAACTGCGGGCACAGCCCGTTGAGTACACGGGTCAGGGTGGTTTTTCCGCATCCGCTCCGGCCGGCGAGGATCACCAGTTCGCCCCGCCCCACTTGCAAATCCACATGGCGCAACTGGCTGTCTCCCTCACGGCTGTTTTCATAGGTAAAGGAAATATTTTTCAGTTCAATCAAAGGACACCGCCCCTCTCCAGAAGCAGAACTGTACAGGCGACAGCAAGCAGTAGGGCAAGAAGCGCAGCGTCCTTCCAACAAAACCGGATGGAGCGGTAGCTGACCGTCTCCCCGGAAAACCGTACGCCCCGCACTGTCATAGAGGCGGAGAGCTCCTCCGCCACCTTCGTCGTGCGAAGGATCAGCGGGATCAGAATATACTCTACCGTAGTGGGAAGATGGGTCAGGGTGTGCAGCACCCCTACCCCAATCCCACGGAACCGCTGGGAAGAACGGATGGCCCGGTATTCCCCAGCGATTGTCGGAAAGAAGCGCAGTACAACTGCCGTCCCGATCCCCGCAGCCTTTGGCAAATGCAGTTTTTGCAGCGCCGCCATTAAGGAACCGGTGGGCTCCCCGGCCAGGCAGATTACAAAGGAGAGGGGGACCAGCACCTTCCGGCTGACGATGCCGATGCTGGACAGCATGGAGCTGACCGAAAAGGCGACTCCGCTGTCCATCAGATGCACGCCCAACCAGCCAATGCCATAAAAAATGAGGTAATACAGCCCGTAGGGAAGGATTTTGCCGCCATTGCCTGCCAGCATGTGGATAAGCAGGCACGCCAGAAACAGGCACAGACACCCAATCTCAGAGCGGATCACGAGAATAGCGGCAATCCCCAACAGACAGAGCAACAGCCATGTGCGGGGGTCTGGTTGAAAGCGCCTGCGCTTTTCGGCTCCCATTACGCAATTCCAGCCGGTTTAAAGTGTTTGCCCAGCATTTTCATCCCCAGCGCATAGCCGGCGATGGACAGCGCCGCCGCAGCCACCAGGGCTATGGCAATGTTCTGCGGCGCCAGCCAGAAGCCCTCCAGGGATGCAATGGCGGCATCCGCACTGACTGCGTCCATACCCATGGACACATAGCTCTGCACCAAACTATCGCGGAACAGCAGCATGGTCAAGGTGCTGCCCATGGCGTTGAGCATCCAGGTGAGCGTATGAGGAACGGCAGAGCGAATTTTGCTTCTATATCCGCCGCCAAGCATGATAAGCTCGTTGAAAACCGCTAAAACAATAAAGAAGATGAAAACGTACACGCTTCCTGTAAACAGGAAGTACAGCCCATAGATGGCGGGGATAATAAACTGTGTGCCTATTTTGGGGCACTTCTTGATAATCAGGACATAGATAATTCCGTTGATCAGCCCGGCAAGCCCGGGGGCGAGAAAATAGACAAGCTGGAGATTGGCCGCAAAGGGCATGGTAACCACAAGTCCAATGGCCGTCTCCACGCAGGCGAGGAGCAGCACGATGACGAATTCCTTCAGGCTTAAAAATTTAGATTGTTTCACTTTGTTTCCTCCTTAGTTGACTGAAAAGTTGACTGAAATGTATAAGTTCCAGCTTGATTCTGTAATCCCCACAGCCGGGCATAGAGGCCATTTTCCTCGACAAGCTGGTCATGGATCCCTTGTTCTATGATTTTTCCGTCCTTCAGCACGAGAATTTGCTCTGCGCCCCGGACGGTTTTCAGGCGGTGGGCGATCATCACAACTGTGCGCTCTTTGGCGATCTCATCCAGCGCCCGCTGCACCATGGCCTCATTATCGGCGTCCAGAGAAGCTGTGGGTTCGTCCAGCAGCAGGATGGGTACATCCTTCAAAAGTGCCCGAGCTAGGGAAATGCGCTGACGTTCACCGCCGGATAAAGTGGCACCGCCTTCGCCGACCATGGTGTCGTAGCCCTCCGGCAGGGTGGAGATAAATTCGTGGCAGCAGGCTTTCCGGCACGCCTCCACCATTCGTTCCTCACTGATGCCCTCATTCCCGAAGCAGAGGTTTTCCCGAATCGTCCCGCGGAACAGGTAGGCGTTCTGCATGACCATGGAGATCTGGGCAAGCAGGCTGTCTGTCCGGATTTCCCGGATGTCCCTTTTCTCCATGCGGATATGCCCCATCTGATAATCCCAAAACCGGGCCATGAGCCGGAGCAGCGTGGATTTCCCACTGCCGGAAGGCCCCACCAGGGCGGTAAGGGAGCCGGCGGGCGTTTCAAAGGAGACGTCCCGGATTACATCCAATCCCTCCCCATACCGGAAAGACACGTTCTCAAACATATATGCATCCCCGTGTCCAATTTCCGCCTCGCCCGTGGGCTCCGGGGTGGTCATGACCGCATCCAGCCGCCGGCCGGAGGGAGCCATCCCACGGAGAGCCGAGATACTGGCCACCAGCATCAGCTCGGCCTCCACCAGTTTGGTGGCCAGAACAAGAAAGCCTGCAAAATCCAATATACCAAGGCTCCCGCCCAGGAGCAGGTACATCCCCACCGCCACGGTTACCGGCACGATGAACCGCACCAGGGAGGCGCAGAGGTTGCTGAGACTGCCCGCCACGGCTTCGTCCTTAAGGGATTCATCCCGCAGGTTTCCCATTGCCTTTTTCAGGGTGTCAAACCCCTCGCCGGTACGGTGATAGGCTTTCAGGTCCTTCATGCCCCGCAGATATTCGTTGATCTGTGTAGCGGCGTGGGCCTTTGCCTCCATGACCCGGCCGCTGTGCTTCTCCTTCACCTTGGCAACCAGCAACATGAGCAGCGCACAGACGGGCAGCATACCGAACATGGCTAGCCCCATGCGCCAGTCATATACGCAGATCCAAACAATGGAAATCGCAAGCAGCGCCCCAACGCCCAGCGGGTATGGCAGCCAGTAGCAGAGCGTGTACTCCACATTGGCAAAGTCGTTTGAAAAGGAGCTTATCAGTTCGCCGGACTCCTTGCTTGAGAAGAAGCCCAATGGCTGCCGGCGCAGCTTTTGTATGTAGGCAATGCGCTTGTCCGCCGTATCCCGGTACGCCTTGCCGTAGGTGAAGTAATAGGAAATCAGCTCAACTATATACTGCAGCACAAAGCACCCAACGCCAAGGGCTGCCAGGGTAATAAGCCGGAACAGATCCAGGGTATAGGGCGGCACAAACGCTTCGCCAAGAGTGTAGATAGCCATGTAGGCCAGAATGGCCGGGAGCATGCTGCACGCCTGGGAAAGGAACAGCCACAGCGTGGGCTGGAGGATTTCCTTTGGCTTATGAAAAGTAAACTGCCGTATCATATTAAGCAGGGGAAACACCTCCTTTCATCTGCCAGACTTCCGTCTCATTCTGAATAGCCCAAAGATGGGCATACAAGCCATTTTTATCCAGAAGCTCCTGGTGGGTCCCGCTTTCGGCCAATCTCCCGCTGTCCAGGACATAAATACAGTCTGCATCCCGGATGGAGTAGAGCCGGTGGGCGATCATCAAAACCGTCTTGCCCTGGAGCAGCTCCGCCATGCCCTCCCGCAGCGCCAGTTCGTTTTCCGCGTCGGCAAAGGCCATGGCCTCGTCCAGCACCACAATGGGGGCGTCTTTCAAAATCGCCCTGGCGATGGCGATGCGCTGGGTCTCGCCGCCGGACAGCTTGTGCCCGCCGTCCCCCAGCCGGGTGTTGTAACCGTCCGGGAGGGACAGAATAAACTCGTGGCAGCGGGCCGCTTTGGCCGCCTGTTCCACCGCCTCCCGGCTGACATCACGGTGCATGGCGATATTGTCATAGACGCTCTCTGCGAAGATATAGGTGTCCTGAAATACAAAGGCTACAGTGTCCATCAGTGTCCGGGCGGTATAGTCCCGGATGTCCGTTCCGCCTATGGCGATGCTTCCGCTCTCCACATCCCAAAACCGGGCCAGCAGCTGCCCCGCCGTGGACTTGCCCCCGCCGGAGGGACCCACCAACGCAACAAAGCTGCCCGCTGGAATCTCCATGCTCACATGGTCCAGCGCCATGCGGCGCAAGGGGTCCGCCGCTTTCTGATAGGAAAAGCTCACATCCCGGAAAGACAGTGCAGGGCAGGCCGGCACTGCGTCTATCTGCCCCTCGCCTGTCGGCTCCATCTTCAGCACATCATCAATCTGGTCCATCCGCACGGACAGGTTCCGAAGTTCTGCGCCGAACTCCACCAGCTCCATCAGCGGGCTGATCACTGCCGGCCCCACAATCAGGAACAGGAGAAGATCCATCATCAGCTGGTGATCCCCTGGGTTCAGGTACAGCAACACACAGCCGGCAATCAGAATGAAAGCCAGCACAGACAGGGTGATGGTCTTATAGGCCCCGTAGATTGGGGTGACCCGCTTGAGGTAGGCCATCAGGTGGCTTCTGTTCTTTTCAATCAACCCGGTAAGCCGTCGGGCCGCCGCTTCCAGCCTGCCAAAGATTTTTTCCTCCTCCATGCCGGCCACATATTCGGAAAAGGCCGCGTCCAGCTCTGTGGCGGACTGGTTCAGCTCCGTCCAGATTTTCTGCCCACGCTTTCCGCCGAAAGCCGAAAACTGGATGATAAAAGCGGCTGCCAGTGCGGCAAAAATGGTAAGCGTCAATGGCACATTGATGGAAAACAGCAGCACAGCCAGCGAAATCAGCAGCAGCGCAGCACCCACAAGGTTGGATACGTCGTGGGCAATAATGCCCTCCATCTTCTCGATGTTGTCGCTCATGGTCTTCTGTACAGCGCCGGACTGCCCGCCGGTAAAAAAGCCCAGGTTCAGTTTTCCCATATGGCCCAAGATGCGCATGCGCAGGTCATAGAGCGCCCGGAAGGCACAGGCGTGGCAGATCACACTGCCCGCAATGGACAGCAGAATGCCCGCCGCAATGCTTGCCAGCGTCATTCCCACCCAAAACCACGCCTGGGAGGAATCTACCGATGTCTGATGGAGCGACGCCTCCAGGAAAATACGCACAATGCGATAGACCGTGTAAAAGGGAACTGCTGTGCATAGAATGCTGACCGCAGAGCAGAGCATCCCAAGTACATATTTTGCCGAACCGCACTGTGCGGCTTGAAACACTCGGAATACGGTGTTCTTCTTTTTATCTCCCATACTTCTCCTTTCCCTCTCGCTTCTTGTATGCGGAGAAAGATATATTGGTTAGTTTATGCTAACCCACACTCATTATGCCGCCTGCAATCCTTTGCGTCAATAGCGCCACAAGTGCCTCAAAATAAGCGTTCCGCTATCCGTCTCCCTGCAAAACACTTGATTTTACACCATTTCTCCGATATAATTCTACGCATAGGTTAGCATCAACTAACTAAAATTCGTGCCAAAACAGAAAACCGTGTGCCATTTCAGCACACGGCAAGGAGATGATACGATGGTCACCATACGCAATATCGATGAAACATTCCGTTTTTACGGTTCCTTTGGGGCGAAGCAAATGGATGTAGGAAACGGAACCTGTTTCACCTTTCCCGACAACTCATACATCCGGTTCTGGGGAGATCTCCATGGCTTTTGCGTAGCTGCGGTTGATTTTACGCCGCCCGAAGATGCGATTTTCCGCTCCCAGATTCAGCAGCGATACCTTGGCATCGGCTTCCATGAGGAAGGGCATTATGTCAGTTATATGCGAAAATCCGACGCCCGAGATTCCACTTCCGGAATCAGCTGCTTTGTTTTCCCTTCCCCAGCGCCCCATTTCCTAAAACTGATGGGAGGGCAGCGTCTGCGGTTCCACGGCATGTATTTTCAGGAACAGTTCTTTCGGGAAAACGGCGTGCAGCTCTACGGCAGCTTTTGGGAGGATGCGAAACGCTCCATCGGCTCCGGGGAAATCCACTCCCCGGAACTGACGGCGATTTACCAAAGGATCGAGCGGTGTCCCTTAATCGGTGAGCCCTTCCAAATCTGGATGCGTGGACAGGGGCTGGCGGCAACCGGCTTTCTTTTGGAACTGGTTCACAGGTATTCCACCACACGGCCTGTCTATCTGAGTGAAGCGGAACTCGCCGCCGTTGCGGAATCCAAACGATTCATCCGAAGCAATCTGCGCAACATGCCCTCCATATTGGATCTTTGCAAACGGGTTGCCATGAATAAAAACAAGCTCCAAAAGGCGTTTCAGCTGACAGAGGGAAAAAGCATCGGCGAGTATGTGCGCACCCTGCGGATGGAACAGGCCCTTGAACTTTTAGAGCAGAGCAATATGACGGTGCAGGAGATAGCGGCGGCGATTGGATACCACGGCGTATCCAACTTCTATCACGCTTTTCAGCAGAAGTTTGGAAGTACGCCCCAGGCCGTCCGGGATATGTTGAAAAAATAGGAGCGGCACTATGTCCGCTCCAGAATAAATTTTGTTACCAAGAGTTACTATGTAGAGGGTGGTTTCTCCCACCTAATACATATGACTGCGGCTCATTTGTGGTGAATGGAACAGCAGTTGTAGGAAAGGAGAAGAAAAGTCCGTATAACCACTGGAAATCAACACAAAAAGGAGCTGATTTATATGAAATCAATATTTGAGCAGATGGGTGGCACTTACCGTCAGGAGGGGGATTATCTCATTCCAAACCTCTCCCTGCCAGATGAATCAGAATATCAGATTGGCAAATACGGGCGTATGCGCCGCAGCTATCTGAAAGAACATCGCCCCATTCTCTACACAAACCTGCTCACAAGCGGAACGCTGCACCGGCATCTTGCGGAGATCGACCAATCCTGCAACGAGCGTATGGAAATCATCGTTTCTGCAATGGCGAAGCAGGAAGATGTGACCGAAACACTCAAAGCATCTGCCCAAATGGAATGGGTGCGCCACATGAACAGCATCCGCAGCCTTGCCGAGGAAATCGTTTTGACCGAGCTTGTATATGAATGACAAATGCCCGTTATCGGCTGTATGGCCGATAACGGGTATTTCTGCGTTTTAATCCTTGTCCTCGGTGCTGGCAACAAGTCGGTCAAAATCACTCTGATACTGCCGATCCTGAATGACACGGTATTTCTCAAATTCGCTCTCGGCAAAGGCTTTTGCAATGGCCGCTGTCACTTTTCCTTTATGATGCAGCACTTCCTCCTCGTTAAACTGCAAAAACGCATCCAGCCGTGCGACCCAATCCTGCATATACATGATGTTCCCACGGTGTGCCTGTCGCTCGGCATAATCAAGATACATCGTGACAATTTCGTTCAGGCTTCCCATCTCGGTTTCATCCAAATAGTTTTTCGCTAGTTGCCCGCACCGTTCCTGCCATAGCAGAAGGGCTGGAGAAGCTGCGCAGCCGTGTGCTGATCTACTGTTATCAGCTCTCTCACATTTGCAGTGGCAAATCTCATATTCAAAAATCTCTTGCCGTATGGAAGCCAGAACTGGAGCGTTACACCGGTCTGGTGCAGCAAATCAAGGCAAAAAGCAAAGAGCGCAAAACACTGGTTGCCGAGAAAAAGGAATTGCCAATATACCATGTAAAACGCCACAAGGCGCTGGCTGTCTGCATTGCCGAGCTGACAGAAGATTTAGAGGAATTGCGTTTCGAAAAGGCACTCCTTTTGCAAAAATTTGAGTATGCAGAAGATGCAGGCGCAGAGGCATTCCGCAAGGATATTGCCACCATGGAGGCCTGCCTGAAAAAGCTGGAGACGCGGGAACAGAAATATTCCGTTGAACTGGATAAGGCTTTGACTGAATATGCCGAGCTGAAAGCGCAGGCTGCGGATTTTGACCCGGTAGAGCTGTACAAAGCACGGCAGGTCATCCGTCCTGCGCAGGAAAAGGCGGCAGAACAGCAGTTAGAGGATGCCATGCACGAGAAGCCTTCTCTTATTATGCTGCTCAGCGCCAAGCAGGAAACATCCCACCTGCTTGGCGCGGATGCAGAAGAACGGCAGGCGCGACAACTCATTGCTCACAAAAGGCAGGAGCAGCATCGAAATTCAATCAGCAAACGAAAAAGAAGTGACCCTGAGCGGTAATCACGTAAAAGGCGGCGGCTCATACGAGTCGCCGTCTCTATACATGGGCCACGTCGTCGAGCGTTGTGCAGATCGTTCCACAGGAAGATTATTGCAGATATTATATGTGGTTCATGTTGTGTTAATTCCTACTTTTTTCTTGTAATCAATCCATCCGTGCAATATGAAACAAAATGGGTATCAGAACGCAGCGTTTGGATGCTTCGCTCTGATGCCCTTTTACGATATAGTTTCTTTTACCGCGGCGACAACGATTACCGGAATTCCAGCGTCTCTTTCTGCAACGCTGCACTCCTTTTGATTAGTGATTTTTTCTCCGCACCTCTTGCAAACCAGAAAAAAGCGCGGTATGATATGACCAGAAGAACCGAAACGGTCATATTTCAAGGAGGGTGCGACCTTGGCTTTTACCGATTACGAGACTGAGCAGCTCCGCAAGGCGTTGCTGAAGGAAACGAGACATTGTGCTGTCACGCTGGGGATGAAGAAAACCTCCGTAGAGCAGCTGACGAAGGCGGTCGGCATTGCAAAGGGCTCGTTCTATAAATTCTACGAATCCAAGGAAATGCTTTTCTTCGCGGTTTTGGAGAACATTCACTCCGAGCTTTACGGAGTGGCTGACCATGCACTGAGCGAAGCAAACGACTTGCCGCCGTCGGAGCGTGCGGCAAAGGCGGTTCTTGCCGTCTGTCGGAGGCTGTCTGATACTGGTGACATGGTTTTCATTGAACATGACGCCAAGTTGCTTTTACAGAGATTGCCGGAGGACGTCAAAAAGGAACATTACCACGATGACGAGACGCACATCCGTCTGCTTTTGGAGAAATATGACCTTGTGCCGAATCGCGGCATCTCTTTGGCTGCCGCCACGGTACGGGGACTGATCTTGACCGTCTCCCACAAGGAGCAAATCGGAGAATTGTACCCGCAGGTGCTGGAAACGCTGGTGTACGGTGCTTGCAGGGAGTTATTTGAATAAGCGAAAGGCCGCAAAAATGCGGCTTTTTCAAGGCACAACGGTTAGCATCATCTAACCTGACAACCGCACATATCGGTTAGATGAATCTAACGTCGAAAGGAATGATAGCGATGCGAAAACACAAGAATTTCTGGGATAAAAATGCCGGTCGGTATGACCGCTTTATGCGAAAGGACCGGGCAGCATATGACGAGATGTATGAACTGATCCGACCGAAGGTGAAAGCCAAGACGGTGCTGGAGTTGGCCATCGGCACAGGGTTGATTGCAAAAAACATCGTGAACGCGGCGGCACACATCGAGGCGACGGACGCCTCTGCGAAGATGATCGCCGAGGCGAAGCGGGATAACCGCTCTGCCAAGCTGCACTTTTCGGTGCAGGATATGTTCCGCCTGCCCTATGCGGAGGAGTCCTTCGACGTGGTGATCGTGTCCAACGCACTGCACATCGTGCCGCAGCCGGAGAAGGCCCTTGCCGAGATTCGCCGGGTGCTGAAGGATGGCGGCGTGTTGATTGCGCCGACCTTCACCCATGCCGGAAACTCTTTTTCCGGCATGGTCAAGGCCTTTTTTATGAAGCTGGCGGGCTTCCCTCTCCACAGCAAGTGGACGAGGGAGGAATACCTGCGCTTCCTACGGCAGAACGGCTGGGCGGTGCGGAAAAGCGCTGCTCTGAAGGCGTCCTTCCCGCTGACCTATGCGGAATGTGTGAAATCGGAGGTGTGATAAGATGTCATTTTTTGAGAACACCAGAAAGCCTGTGGGGCTTGGCGGGAAAATCATGGTCGCCATGATGAACCTGGGGCACAGTCCTGTGGCACGGTGGGGACTTCACTTTTTGGAGCTTACTCCGGACGCCAAGGTGCTGGACTGCGGCTGCGGCGGAGGGGCGAACATCAAGAGACTTCTGAAAAAATGCCCGGAGGGTATCGTGAAGGGCATTGACTATTCCCCCGTCAGTGTGGAGAAATCCAAAAAGGTCAACGAGGCCGCCATAGCGGTGGGCCGCTGCACCGTTCTGCAAGGCAGCGTGGCGAATATGATCTTTGCAGGCGACTGGTTCGATGCGGTAACGGCCTTTGAAACCGTCTATTTCTGGCCCGATCTGCCGCAGTGCTTCCGGGAGGTTTACCGGGTGCTGAAGCCCGGCGGGACATTTCTCATCTGCAACGAGAGCAACGGCGATACGGACAAGGACAAGAAGTGGACGGCGATCATCGGCGGCATGACCATCTATAAGGACGTTGAATTAAAGGCGTATCTGGAGCAGGCAGGCTTTCACGATGTGCAGATACACAAAAAGAAAAGCTGGCTCTGCATTACGGCGCGGAAATGAGGGGGCTGAATCATGAGTATCTTTGCGTCTATCTTACGCAGCGTATACAAGCTCTCTGGCGCGAAAAAGGCGTTCGCCTTGCCGGAGGATGCACTGCGAAAGGAAATTGAAAAGCAAAACCGGCATCGTGGCGTTTTTACGCCCACCGACCGCAAGGCATATTATGAAACGATCGCGGTAAACGGCTTTCCCTGCCTGATCGTGCGAGAGCATCCGAAGCCGTCCGAGCGCGCGATTCTCTATTTCTTTGGCGGCGGCATGGTGATCGGCCCCGATAAGGGCGACCTGCCTGTGATGCGCAAGCTCTGCCGCGAGACCGGTTGTGATGTGTGGTTTCCGTTTTACCCGCTCTGCATGGAACACTGTATCACCGAAACCTATGCGATGGTTTACGAATGTTACCGGAAAATGATTACGCTGTACGGCGGCGGAAATGTCAGTACCTGCGGCTTTTCCTCCGGCGGTGCGCTGGCGCTTGGCATTGCGGCGCACAACAACGCGCAGCCCGAGCCGCTGCCGCAGCCGAGACACATCGTCGTTGTATCCCCCGGCGAGGTGCCGTGGAACGATGCGGAAAGAGCGCGGATGCAGGCACTCAATAAACGGGACGTTTCCATCGACTATGCCTTTATGGTGACGGTGGAAAAGTTCATGCGGCATGGCTGCGAGAATGTGCCGGACTATATGCTCTCCGGCTCACGGGGAGATTTTACCGGCGTAGGCGATATTCACTTCTTCTATTCTGCCGACGAGGTGCTCTACGGCGCATTGCCGGACTTTGAGGAAGCCTGCAAACGGGCAAATGTCCCCTATACGGTGTCCGCCCGCCCGAAGATGGTGCATTGCTACTGTATGCTGCCGATCTTTCAGGAAGCGAAGGAGGACTTCGCAAAGATCGTGGATTTTTTGAAGAGATGAGACTGGAAACGGGCGCGTGATGATTGAAACACGGAGGGAAGGCCATGGAACGAAAAGAAGCCATTCGCGGTGCGTACCGAATGACGGGCGGAAACAGTTTTTATGACGGCATGATCACCTGCTCTACTCTGAGCGGGAAAGCGGTGTGCCGCTTGGTGTGGGCAATGAACAAGGCGGAAAACGACGCCTATCTGGAAAAGGCAATGTCCGGTATTCCGGAGCATTTCTCCGGCAAGCTGCTGGAAGTGCCGGTGGGAAAAGGGATTCTGACCATTCCGGTTTATCAGACTATGCCGGAGGCGGACATTACCTGTCTCGATTATTCGCCCGATATGATGAGGCAGGCACGGGAAAAGGCTGACCGCCTGCACCTGAAAAATGTAACCTTCCGGCAGGGAGATGTGGGAGCACTCTCCTAACCCTATGGCATACAACGAGTTGTTCGCCCTTGCCTTCGTTGCGCCCTATGTGGCAAGCGAAAAGAAAATTCCACCAACGGCCGTGCAGGAAATGATGCGCCGCTCACTCTATCATATCAAGTGGTATTTTGCAAAGACCGACTTGAATACCGACAAGGGCAAGGCGGAGAACAAAAAGAGCGTTGTCAAATACGCCAAATGGTACACGCCCGAAAAGGAAGCGAAATACCCGACCTCCTTCAAGGTGGATTTTGTCGGGCAGCCGTATGAGGGTGCCTGTTACTACCGCATTACCCGCTGCCCGATTTGCATTTACGCGGAGAAACTCGGTGTTTCCGAACTCATGCCGTTGTTCTGCGAACTTGATGAAGTGATGATCACGCTTCAGCACGGCGTGCTGCACAGAAAACAGACGCTGGCGAATGGCGGAGAGTATTGCGACTACTTTATTACCGGAAACAGAAATAAACGGAGAAGCTCATATCGGCCAATGGCTGATATGAGCTTCTCCGTTTATTTTTTAGATTGTGCTGCTTCAGACCTTCCACCCGGCAGCCTGCTTGCGTTCCACCACAAAGCGGCGGTAAAGGCCGTCCACAGCCACCAGCTCGTCATGGGCGCCCTGCTGGACGATCTCGCCGTGATCGACCACGAAGATTCTGTCAGCATTTTGCACAGTTTTCAGCCGGTGAGCAATCATGATGACCGTCTTATCGTGGGTCAATTCCGCAACGGCCTCCATCAGCTCCTTTTCATTTTCGGGGTCGACATTGGCGGTGGCTTCGTCCAGAATGATGATGGGTGCGTCCTTCATGATGGCGCGCGCAATGGAAATTCGCTGACGTTCGCCGCCCGAAAGCGTAGCACCGCCTTCGCCGATGACGGTGTCAAAGCCGTTCGGCAATGCCATGATAAAGTCGTAGCAGCGGGCTTTTTTCGCGGCGGCCTGCACCTCCTCCATGGAGGCGTCGGGCTTGCCAAAGCGGATATTGTTGGCGATGGTGTCGGAGAACAGATAGACCCGCTGAAACACAAAGGAGAAATTGCGGATGAGGCTGTCGTAGCTGTACTCCCGCACATCCCGTCCGCCGAGGCGCACGCTGCCGCCCTGCACGTCCCAGAACCGCGCCATGAGATTGCACAGCGTGGTCTTGCCACTTCCGGACGGACCGACGATGGCCACGGTGGTTTTCTCCGGGATGGTCAGGGACACATCGTGCAGGATGGGCTTGCTGTCATAGGAGAAATCCACATGGGACAGGGTGATGTCCTCCCGTTCCGGCGAAAGCTCCTCCCCGTCAATGTCCATGGGTTCTACGCGCAGAATTGCGCTTGCCTTATCTACGCCGATGTCGATGGAGCGGAACAAAGCCGAAAAGCTCCCGGCAGAATCCAGCTGCTCAAAGAGGATGAACGAGCAGATCAGCATCAAAAGGCAGTTTGTCAGCTCCATGGTACCGCCGAAGTAAAAGACGATGGCGGCCGCGCAGACGGCGACACCGGTGAGCTTGTTGACGACGAACTGCGCCAGCATATAAAGCACCGACGGGATCTCCATAGCAAAGGACGCCCTGCGGGCTTCCTCCACAGCGCCGTGTACCTGCGTGGCAGAGTCGTGGGTCAGGTCAAAATTCTTGACCTCGGAAATGCCCTGCACATATTCCAGCACCTTGGACACAAGGCGCTCGTCGGCGTTGAACTTCCGCTGGGAAAGGGTCTGCTCCGCCCGCTGCATGGCGGCGTTGACGGCGAAGAACAGCAGCAGTCCCGCCAGTGTGATCAGCCCCATACGCCAGTCAAAGAGGAACATCATCGCTGCGATGATGCCGGAGGTCAGAAAGCCGCGGGTCGTGACCATGACGACGCGGGTAGCCACATTCGCCATGTTTTCCATGGTGTTGGTGGTGACGGACGTGACCTCGCCGAGGCTGTTGTCATTGAACCAGCCCATAGGCAGGTAGCGCAGGTGCTCGGCGATCTCGATGCGTTTGTTGGCGCAGGCGCGGTAGCCCGCACGGGTCTGGAGCATGGTAGTCTTCATGTTGATGGCAATCGTAATGATCAATGAGATCACGATAATGCCGAGGCTCGTCCATAAAGTTGCCATAGTGACGTTCCTTTCCAGCAGCGCCTGAATGACGATGGCGGCTGCCGGAATACGCATGGCAGAGCAAATGGCGCTGACCACGCCCAGCCAGATAGATGTTATAAACAGCCTGCGGTTGTCCACCCCGCAGAAGGCAAAAAATTTTTTCAGTGTCTTGAGCATTACGCCACCTCCCCGTCGTCTTTGACGCTGATGTGGGCCTCCCACATGGTTTGATAAAGGGGGCAGGACGCAAGAAGCTCCGCCTGCGTGCCGGTGGCTTCGATCTTGCCTTGATTGACAACAATGATCTGATCGGCGTCCGCAATGGTGGACAGCCGGTGGGCAATGACCAGCAGCGTCTTGCCCCGCACCAGCCTTCCCAGTGCCGACTGGATGACCGCCTCGTTTTCCGGGTCTGTATAGGACGTTGCCTCGTCGAGAATGACGATCGGCGCGTCCTTCAGCATGGCACGGGCAATGGAGATGCGCTGCCGCTCACCGCCGGACAGGTGACCGCCGGATGCACCGCATACGGTCTGATAGCCGTTCTCCAGCCCCATTATGAACTCGTGGCAGCCGCATTTCTTCGCGGCGTCAATGACCTCCGCATCGGTCGCACCCTTTCTGCCCATGCGGATATTGTCCATGACAGAAAGGTCAAAGAGGTAGTTGTCCTGCGACACATAGGCGATGTGCTTCGTGCACTCTGCCAGCGGAAGTGTACGGATGTCCACGCCGCCCAGCTCGATAGAGCCGTCCTTCACGTCCCAAAGGGAGGCGATGAGCCGGGCGATGGTGGATTTTCCACTGCCGGAAGGCCCGACCAATGCGTTGACCGTCCCCGGGGCAATGTGCAGATCGATTCCGTGCAGTACCTCCTTGTCGTGATAGGCAAAGCGGACATCTTTCAGCTCGACGGCGTTGTCCGCAGGCAGCTTTTCCGCACGTTCCGGACGCTGCATATCCTCGCCGGACAGCACCTCCGCCACCTCACCCACGATGGTCGTCACCTGCGCGATGTCATCGGTGTAGGAAAAAGCGGTGATCAGCGGCTGCATAACGCCGAAGGACAGAACAATGACCGCGAGAAACGTCTCCGCCGACAGTGTGCCGTGCATATAGAGAAGGCAGCCCACCGGTAAAATACCAAGCAGCGTAGAGGGAAATATCGCCATGCCCGCCACCTGCCCGAAGAGGCTGCCCCGCATCCAGTCGATGAAGCAGTCTGCCCCTTCCTTTGCAGCAGAGACAAACTTTGCGTAGCTGGTTTTGGACTGACCGAAGGCCTTGATGACCTCAATGCCGCTGATGTATTCCACAGCCGTGTCGTTCAGTGTCTTTGTCGCGGTGACCGTGCGCTGAAACTTCTCGTGATAGCCGCTGAACATGGACATAAAGCAGAGAATGCCCAGCGGCAGGACGATGAACATGGAAAGGCCCATGCGCCAGTCCTCCATGA
The DNA here is from genome assembly GCF_038739695.1 of Zongyangia acetica. NCBI lineage: Bacteria > Bacillati > Bacillota > Clostridia > Eubacteriales > Oscillospiraceae > Zongyangia > Zongyangia acetica. Next base: position 358,753 of record NZ_JBBEWN010000001.1, read on the forward strand.
ACAGCAGCACCAGTACCGCCAGCGCCCCCACGATGTTGGTGGTCATCTCCGGCAGCAGGTGGGCAAGGGTGGTTTCGATGGAATCGACCCGCTCGACGATGATGTTCTTATACGAGCCGGAGGAACGATCCAGCACCGTACCCAGCGGCAGCGTCGCTAGCTTGTCCAGCAGCCGGACGCGGGTATTGGCCAGCACATGGAACGTCGCATGGTGGGAGAGAGAGGTGGACACGCTGTGCAGCACATAGCGCAGCACCCAGAAGCCCGCCATCCACGCGCAGAGCGTCAGGCAGTACGTCAGCTCCGCCGTGCCGTTTACCAGTGCGGTGATGAGCCGAATGATGATGAAATACGGAATAAGCGAGCAGGCGACGCCCAGCAGCGCCGTAAGGACGCTCAAAGCGTACTCGCCGTACCGCCCTTTTGCCAGCTCTGCCAGCCACGAGGCGGCGGAGCGCTTTGGCTCAATTTCTTTCATGGTGAACTCCTTTCGACTGCATTACGCAGCAAGATGCTTTTTCACGATCCGCTTGCCGATCATTGCGCCGATAAAGGCCGCCACGATCACACCGGCCACCAGCGCCACAGACACCCAGGACTGCAGCATCTGGGATGCGGCAAGGATGGCGTCCTGACGGCCATCGGTGACCATCTGATCCGTCATAGCCTTGGCTGCGATGGCGTAGGGAATGATAGTGCTGCCGAATGCGGCCAGCACCTGATTGATGACATAACTGACGGTCAGCGCCTTCGCGTTGCCGTAGCCCATCTTCCACAGCAGCAGCTCGGCAATGGCACCGGAGAGAATAAAGAGGATGATGTACGGCAGGTATCCGCCCATAATGGCGCGGACAATGCTGTAAATGAGGATCGCACCGGGCTTTTTCACCTTCGTGCCGATGATGAAGTAGACGATGCCCTCCAGCAGGGCGAAAAATACCGGCATCAGAATGATGGTAATGGGCGTTGCGTACAGGACGGAGCTGGCGAAGAAAATGACCACATTGATCAGAGCCAGCAGGACAACGGTGATGATGTCCTTGACTTTCAGTTTATTGGGGTTTGCAGTACTCATGGTAAAGACTCCTTTTTGAATGAAATATGGTTGAACGTCGCAGAGACGGCGATCACAGGATAAGGCCGGCGGCGATCGATGCTGCCAGCAGGACGCAGAACACAACATCCCACGCAGAAAACCGAAGCGACAGATAGTTGCTTTTGCGGCGGGTTAAGTCGATGCCCCGTGTTTCGGCGGAGGCAGACAGCGTCTCGGCGATGCGGATAACGCGCAAAGCCATCGGCACGGTCAGTATTTCGATATAGGATGACAGCGCTCGCAGCTTCTGAAGCGGCGATGTGAACACGCCCCGGGTGCGGATGGATTGCCGCAGCAGCTTCATATCCCCGGACAGCACCGGGAAAAAGCGGAAGATCACTGCCACGATCATGATAAATCGCTCCGGCAGGTGCAGATTGCGCAGCGCTGCCAGGGTGCGGCTGGCTTCATTTCGTCCAATCAGCGTCCGCATGGAAATGCCGATGGCGATGATGCGCGGGAACAGCACTAACATAAAGGAAAACACCGTGCCCGGCAGCAGAGCGTTTGCCGCCCACAGCAGCCCAAAGCTCATCCCGCCTGCCAGCGCCGTTCCGAGCCAGCCGTCCGCTGCGGTCAGCAGGATCAGTGCCGTATATACGGCATAAACTAAGTGGTTGTTGGATGTGGAGATCACGACCAGCAGGGCCAGCCAGTAAAGCAGCTTCGTTGCCGGGTGGAATCGTTCTTTATGCTGTTTTTTCGCAGGAGCATTGGAAAGATGGAAGCGCTCCATATATTGCCGTACCGCTTGCAAATCTCGTTCCGAATGAACGGGAAATTCTATTTCTGCATGCCCATCCGACAGCCCAATGCAGCGGTCACACGCACCTGCAATTAGCTCAGGGTCGTGGGTGATGATGAGAACAGTCTTTTCCTTCCGCATCTCCCGGATCAGCGCTGCGCACCGCTCCAGACTTTCCGCGTCCTGTCCTGCTGTCGGCTCGTCCAGTATGACGATTGGCTTGTCGGATAAATACGCCATCATCAGCGTCAGACGCTGCATCTGCCCGCCAGAGAGGGAGAAGGGATGCCGGTCGCGGCAGTCCCACATATCCATGCGTTTGAGAAGCGCATCCGTCTTCTGCTCAAATTTCGGCGTAACCTTGTGTCCATATTGCAGCTCGTGCAAGACGGAGCCTGTGAAGAACTGGAACTCCGCCTCCTGAAGGATGAACAGCACTTGCTTTTGCAGCTGCTCTGGATTTTGCGGCTTTCCGAAAAGCATTATCCTGCCGCCGGAGGGGCGGTAAAGCCCTGCAATCAGCTTGCCGATAGTCGTTTTGCCGCAGCCGTTTGCGCCCACAAGGCCGACGATCTCATGCTCATGGACGGAAAAGCTGACACCAGAGAAGGTATCTCCGGCCTTCCTGCCGTATGTATAGCGGACATCTGAGACGGCAAGCGCCGTCGGCGCGGTTTTCGGCAGCAGCTCTTTCTCCGGCACGGTGATCTCCGCAAGGTCGAGCGTGCGCAGAGAAAGTGTTTGTCTCCGCTCCACTGAGAACGCCTTTGTCTCTGCGGCAGTATATTTTCCTTTGATCTCGCCGTCTGCCATGACCCAAAATTCGTCGGCAATGTCGGCAAGATAGTAGAGTCGGTGCTCGCTGAGCAACAGCGTTTTGCCCTGCTTTTTCAGGGCAAGCAGAATCTCTTTTAACTGCTGCGTGGCTGCGAAGTCCAGATTGGCCGTGGGTTCGTCCAGCAGAAAAATATCTGTGTCCATTGCCCACGCGGACAAGATGGAGATGAGCTGCCGTTCACCGCTGGACAACTCGTAGACATTGCGATCCTTCAGCCGCTCCAGATGAAAGATCCGGAAGGCCTCATCTACCCGCCGTCGGATTTTATCTTGCGGCAGACCGTGATTTTCAAGACCGAAGGCCACTTCATTGGAACTGTTCACGGTAAAAAACTGACTTCGCGGATCCTGAAATACCGAGGCGGCCAGTTCGCCGATTTCGCCGATACGCATCCCGGCGGTGTCCTGCCCGTTCAGGCGGCAAAAGCCTTTTAGCTCTCCCTCATAAAACTGCGGTATCAGTCCGTTGATGCACCGCAGCAGCGTGGATTTTCCGCATCCGCTGCCTCCGCAGAGCACCACGCAGCGTCCCGCCGGGATGCCGCCGCCGACCTGTCGGAGGATGGGCAGCTTTGCCTCCGCATATTGGAATTCAAATTCAAAATCTATCATCGCAAACTCTTTTCTTATTAGTTAGCCATCTCTAACCAACAGTCGTAAGAAACGGACGGATGGACCGTCCGAATTAACTTTTCGGATTTATTGCAAGGTATCGCATAGCTGCCGCCAGCCAGCGTTGGTGAAATCAAGGACTGCCTGTAAGCAGGTAAGCATTCTGCCTTCCTCCATATGCTGATCCAGCAGCTGGCGGAAGTGCCAGAACTGTGAGCCCATCAAAAGACGGATCGCATCGGCATTTGGCGCTTTCCCATAGATATGCGAAAAGAATTCCACCGTTTGTTCCGCTTTTTGATCCATTAGTTTATGCAGCACGGTTTCCATGGAGCTGCCATCACTGCGGCAGAAAAATAAAGTGCAGTCATTGCAGTGCTCGGTCAGCAGTTGAAAATATACCTGTTCTTCGGCGTTTATGGCGCGGAGGATATCCTCCGGCTGCGCGCTGCACTTTGCTTTTTCGTATTCTTCCGCGACGGGGGTAAAGAGAACCTGCATCGTCTCAAAAAAATCCTGAAGCAGACTGGCAAACAACGCGTCTTTATTCTTGTATCTTGTGTAGATTGCCCCTGTAGTAACACCGGCTTTTTCGGCGATCTTGTGCAGAGAGGCTTTCTGAAAGCCGTAAGCAAGAAATTCCGAATAAGCAGCCTGAATGATCCCATCATCCAGGGAATGGTCTCTATTGGCCATGTCTTCACTCCTCTGCGCCTAAATAATAACATCATTATCGATAACGACATTATTATAGCGTTCTTTTTGCTGCTTGTCAATGCGAATTGCACACTGCTTTGCAAAAACACTCCTTGACAAATCTCGTCTCAGATCCGCATACTGTTCCAGCCGCACCATCAGCGCCAGGTGCCCGCCGCACAGGTCGGTGACCACCGTGGGACTTGGCATCAGGGCGATCAGGTCCTCCCGGCAGGCCGGGGTGATGGTGGTGTCGTCCTCGGACAAAATCAGCAGCACCCGCCCCTCCCACGGGGCAAAGTCGTCGCGGGTCATGCCGAAGTAGTGTTCTGCGTCACAGAGGAAGTCGATCATGTGCTGTTCATAGGGCTTGGTGAGCAGTTCCATCATAGCGCCGCACAGTTCCTCCATAGCGGCCTTTTCCTGGGCTGTAAAGCCATCGGTTTTCTTTTTCATCACCGCCCATCTCATCATCCGCTTGATGAGCGGAAACGGCAGGAAGGCAAGCCATTTTTTGAACTTCCGCTGGCTTTCGATTATCTTCATCAGATCCTGATACCCGGCCTTGCTCATGTTGCCGGACAGCGAGCAGGTGTTGGAGAGGACCAGCCCCTCCACCACTTCCGGGTGGCGGGAGGCGATGACCTGGGCCACCACGCCGCCCAGGGACTGTCCCACCAGCCAGACCTTTTCCTTCAGGTGGCGGAGTAGTTCAGCCACGGCATCGGCAAACTCGCCGTTGTCCCCGAACTGGAGCTGATAGTCAAAGGTCAGCACCGAAAAATCCCTGGCGAACCGGGCAAAGTGCTTATAAAACAGGTCGGACAGCCCAATGCCGCCCGTGAGCAGGACCAGCGTGGCTTTGGCCTGGGGATTTTGATAGTAGCGATAGGTAAAGAGTTTCCCGCTGCTGACCGTGAAGGTGGCGGCGGGATAAGTCCGGCGAAATTCTGCAAGCGTCATCAAATCTTCCTTTTTCTATTTTCCCTGCCGTTCTTTGTCCCAACGGGAACCCTTTTTGCAGATATAAAAGTCACAGCAGTCACCGCCGGCAGCCAGCGTTTTGGTACGGTAGAGCCGCCCACCCATCCAGTCGACGGACATCGTGTCCAGAGCGCATAGATAGGGAACCAGATGAGGAAGGCCCTCCTGTCGGCCCAGGGCACACAGACCGCACTGGTGGTAAAGGATCGTATATTCCTCTGCATCCCGGCCGAAGATGACCTCGGCATTCCACTGAAAGGGGTTCCTATCTGCATCCGCCAAAGATGCAGTCGCTGCTCGCTTATATTGAGCCTTCAATGTAAATGCAGTCTTGGCTTTGCCCCGGAAGGCGGTCACAACCAGAGGAGAACGCATACTGGCACTTACCATGCCCTCAAAGCACTTTTCACTCATTTTTTCTTCTGCCGCCTTATAGATAGACAGCCATAGAATTCCACCAGTCAGGCAGACCCGCAACGGGTTTTCCATCATGGAGCCAATATCCGGGGTACGGGATACCATTTGCCGGTAAATCTGCTTAGAGAGCTGCTTCAACGCAGAAATATCCCATCCCAACTCCTGCCTTGCCAGATACCGAAATGCGGCAGGAGCGATGGCAACCCACATCAGCCTTTCACAATATGTATAGTTCATGACAAACCTCCGTCTTACTTCCGCCCCACCAGCATCCGGGAGTCGCCCAGCATCATCATGGCCGCCCGGCGGCGGGAACCGAAAGCCTCCTGGGCCGTGTCGATGAGCCGTACATCCGCATATCCCATGTCCCGCAGTTCCTGGGCGAAGGCCTCCATGTTCCCGTACATGTGGGGCTTCATCTCATCGTTGAGGGCGAACACGCCGCCTTTTTTCAGCACCCGCAGGGTCTCCAACAGCAGAGCCTGCTTGTCCGCACCCATTACATTGTGGTAGACATAGTTGCTCACCACGGCGTCGAAACTCTCATCAGGGAAATCCAGCTTGTTCGCGTCCCCATGCTTGAATACGCACCGGGCCGCCGCGCCCTCGCTTGCGGCGTTTTTCTCGCACATGGCCTGGCCGTAGCCGTAGGCCGCGCCCCAATAGTCGATGCCGGTGACCTCAGCATCCGGCCAGGTCAGCGCCGCCCGGATGCTCAGCGCCCCGGAGCCGCAGCCCACCTCTAAGAGGCTGCCCTGGCCGTCGAAATTAAGATGGGAGAGGACAACCAGGTGGGTCCGATCCATCATGCCGCCGCCCCCAAAGGCATACTGCCGCCGTATCCAGGCGCACCACAGGAGCAGCGCCAGCAGAATCACTGCGGCAATCACGAACACCACACCAAGCGCCGTGATATGGAACACCGCAAAGGACAGTACCGCCAGTACCACAGACAACGCCAAAAGGGCGCCTATCACATAGAAAACAGGGTTTGACATCCAGCTCCCGTAATGTTCCCCATGCGTCCCAAGGCGGATTTCTTTTTGCTGAACTTGATTTTGCTTCATTTGAACCATCTCCTTATTATCAAATTTTTTGCAGCAGCAGACACAATCCCGCCTGGGCCGCCGCCATGAGGGGGCACAGCAAGAGCGGCCACTGGAGCAGATGCTCCGGCAGAGCGTATTCCTTCATCCAGGCTTTGAACCCATAGCCTGGGTGCCCTTCGGTTCCTGAGATGATAAAACGGCGTTTTGCTTTTTTCTGTATCAGCCAGAAGTCCAGAAAAAGCAGATCACAGACATTGACGACCATCCACTGGATATATCCCGTCAGGGCCAAACGCCAGAAGCCGGTTGTCTCGCCCTCCACAGTGCTGACCGCACCATAGAGAAGGAGGGGCAGCCACTCCCCAAAGCAGATCCAAAGCCAGTAAAAACGGTTTTCGGCCTTTGTCGGCGGATCTTTTGCCGCCTTGATGATGGCGGGCGGATAGCAGGGAAACATCAGCCGGGGCCTATACAGCGCCACCGCCGCGGCGAACAGGTTAAAATAGACCGCCATGGCGAACCCGTCCAAGATGGTGCGCATCCAGTTCATATACATCCCCCTTTCACTTATAAGTTAGTATACGCTAACCAATATGCGCTTAGTATCCAGTATTCCGCCATCCCACTTAACTGCGCTGGGAGGGGAGTTCTTTCTTTATTATAGTTAGCCGTAGGCAACTGGTCAAGATGTGGATTCGAAAAAGAGGAGAACTCTATACCGGCACAGCCTGGACCGATTGCACGTCCATTTTGTGCCGTAACGCAAGGAAAGAATCAGACTGGATGGCTATCCACCTGGCCATCCAACCATCCAAATCCAATACATTTAAACGGGAACAGGCTATCCATGTGGATAGTCTGTTCCTCTTACCCGCCGCAAATTTCCTGAATAATAGCCTCTTGCCCAATCATCCAGTTCATAAATTGTACCGTAGATAACTCCCCGTTCTGAATCTGTTTTTTGCGCTGGCCAGCTTCCTTTCGGAATTGTTTTAGCGCACTTTGCGCTTTCTCCAATTGCTCCCTTGAGACATGGTTCTTTTCCAGCTTCTTGACGCGGTTGTACCAGAACATATACTCTCGCTTGTAGGCCTGCTCATACTCCGCCTCTTTGGATTTGCGGTCAAAACTCTTTCTTGCCGCCCTTTTACTGGCCTTGCGGCACCGTTCACTGCACAAGTTACTGCGGGCATCCGGGGCGAAGAACACCCGCCCACATTGGTTGCAGGTGCGCATGACCATGCCGGCATCCAGTATCCGCTGTCGGTAATAGATAAGAGCCGGCCGCAGGGAACCGCTTACCACCGCACATTCAAAGGGAACTTCTCCATGGGGATACCAAATCTCCAGCTTGGCGTCTTCCCGAGCATTCCACACGGGTACGACAGTCTTTCCCCATTTCCAGTTAGCCATCTCCGGCGAGTATTCCCCAAAGGGCAAGATCAGCAGCTGCGCATAATCCCGCAGGGCTGCTTCCGCTTTATGTTTGTCCCTTCCTCGACAGCAGCGCAGGTACATCTCCCAAATCTGAATGGCAGCATACAGGGCGGCGGCATTTCCAACGGTCAGCCGGGAGAGAAGCTCTGCCGCCTTTTGCTCTTGCTCGTCACGCTCTACCGTTTTCCTCGCCGACAGTGCCTCACAAAGGGCCCAAACAGCTTCTGTCCAGCCCTCGGCGGAGCTTTTCCCGAACTCGCACCAAAACGCCCCCAGCGGGCGGGTTTGGGCAAGATACAAGGGTTTATCCAAACTACGCAAAGCGGTCCCTACCTCGTATTCTGTTCCCAGCCACAAATGTTCCTTCAGCTGTTTGGTATTGACTCTCAACGCTAAGACTACTCGCTGAGTCAAAGGTTCTTTATGTTCAAAGCGATATTCTTCCATGGCTTCTCTCTTTCTTATGGGAATTATAATTTTACAAGTTATGATTTCTTATATTATACTGCAAAAACCTTGAAATGGCAAGCTTCCCGTGTTAGACTACGGCATACAATCTTTCCTACTTGGAGGGGGACTACAGGGGGCGGCAAGCTGACGCTTCCCACCCCAAATCTCTTACCAGCTGGGAAAGAAAAAGAGTATTACGGAAAAGGAGGGGTGTCCGGTAATCGAGCAGTTTTAGAAAATAAGGCAGGATCAATACCACAGTCAGCGGTGGAAAGCCTTGCCCGCACATTGCTTCCCCAGATGCAGGCGTTTTTTGAAAGCGAACAAGGCAAACAGACGCTGAAAGAATGGCATGAAGAAAGGGAGCGGCACAGTTGAAAGTTCCCGCCGGGCTGGGAGAGTTTTTCTTTCCCAGCCGGTACTTTTTTGATAGATTTGAGGCCGGAATTTGTATGGGTTGGTGATAGCTTTCTGGCAGCAGTTGTGGTAGTGTGTGGTGCTGGGAAAACGGTTTTCCAGCCGGTGACTGGTTTCGCAAGCATAGCGTCTGGATATCCACCAAACGCACCTTGGGAGAACCCAAACCCCTTAAAACAGACAAACGGAGGTGATGTGGATGAAGGCGGTGATTTACGCCAGATACAGCAGCGACAATCAGCGGGAGGAAAGCATCGAAGGGCAGCTTCGGGAATGCAAAGAATACGCCGATAAAAACGGGATTACGATTCTGTGCAGTTACATTGACCGGGCGCTGTCGGCCAAAACAGACAACCGCCCGGAATTTCAGAAGATGGTGCAGGACAGCGCAAAGGGACTGTTCGACACTGTGCTGGTGTGGAAGCTGGATCGGTTTGCCCGTAACCGTTACGACAGCGCCCATTACAAAGCCGTGCTCCGACGAAACGGCGTCAAGGTGGTATCTGCCACGGAAAACATATCCGATGGGCCGGAGGGCATTATTCTGGAATCTATGTTGGAAGGAATGGCGGAATACTATTCAGCGGAGCTGGCGCAGAAAATCAACCGGGGCCTTACGGAAAATGCGTTGAAGGGAAAAAACAACGGCGGCGGGATTCCGCTCGGCTATCAACTGACCGACGACCAACATCTCAGAATTGATCCATTGACCGCCCCGATTGTGCGGGAGATCTACCAGAGATATGCAGAGGGTGAAACGGTTCGCAGCATTATCACTTCTCTGAATGAACGGCATATCCTGACGCAAAAACAGAAGCCATTCCGTCCCAACAGCCTTCACAGTGTCTTGTGTAACCGGAAATACATCGGAGAATATCGGTACAAAGACATCATCATCCCTGACGGTGTACCGAGTATTATCCCAAAGGATTTGTTTGAAAGGGTGCAGATGAGAGTGGAAAAGAACAAAAGGACTCCGGCAAGGGCCAAGGCTGAGGAAGAATATCTGTTGACCACCAAGCTGTTTTGCGGCCACTGTGGGCGGATGATGATTGGCGAGAGCGGCAAATCCCACACAGGTGCGATTTATCGCTATTACAAATGCAGCGGAGCCAAGAGAAAGCTGGGCTGCCGCAAGAAAGCGGTGAAGAAAGACTGGATAGAGTGTATTGCTGTACAGTACACAATACAGCGTGTCTTTCAGGATGAACTGATCGCCCAAATTGCGGACAAGCTGGTGGAATTGCAGAACACAGAGGACAATACTCTCCCTCTGCTGCGCAAACAGCTTGCAGACACCAACCGTGGGATTGAGAATATGCTTAATGCCATTCAGCAAGGGATACTGACCAACAGTACCAAAGAGCGGCTGGAGGAACTGGAAAAGCTGCGGGAAGATTTGAAGGCCAGCATTTTACAGGCAGAACTGGAAAGGCCAAAATACAGCCGGGAAGACATTATCGAATGGATCAGCCGGTTCAAATATGGCGACCCAAGCAACAAGGAATACCAGCGGCAGATCATCGATATTTTTCTCAACAGCATCTATGTATTTGACGACCGGCTGGTTTTCACCTACAATTACAAAAACGGAACCCAAACAGTGTCGTTGGCGGACGTTTCTGCGGCTTTCGGTTCGGATTTGAAGTCCTGTACTCCACCAGCGGCAATCTGCCGCGTTAAAACACGCTTTCTCGTTTGATGAAAGCGTGTTTTTCTTATCCATAGGATTCACAGGTATCTTTGGACATCCGCGGGAGGAATTTTTATGAAGAAAGTGAAGATCACCATACTCAAAACCACCTTGGATCAGCAGTTGGCGCTGGAATACGGCGTGGAAGGGCTGGGCCCATGTCCCATGATGAAGGAAGGCCAGATTTTTTATGCGGATTACGCCAAGCCTGACGGCTTTTGCGATGAGGCCTGGAAAGCCATCTATCAGTATGTATTCGCTCTGGCCCATGGCGCTGGAGACGGTCTTTTCTATTACGGCGACTGGATCAGAAAGCCTGGCGTTGCCATCTGCAGCTGTAACGACGGCCTGCGTCCGGTCATCATGAAGCTAGAGGCGACGGATGAGGAATCCGCCATCGACTATGTGCCGGTACGGTAAATCCATCGGAAAGTAAAAAAGCGCTTCGGTCATCCGAAGCGCTTTTCTTTTTAATCCACTTCCCGCATCATCTTTTCCACCTTGGAAAGCAGCGGTTTATGTTCCGGAAGGGAAAGGTCTGGATCAGCAGAGAGGATTTCCCGTGCGGCTTCCTGGGCTCTCTGAAGCACTATGGTGTCGGTGAGCAGGTCGGCCAGTTTTAGGGTGGGAAGGCCATGCTGCCTCACCCCGAAAAAATCGCCAGGTCCTCTCAGATTCAGATCCTCCCTGGCAATGGCAAAGCCATCGTTTGTCTTGCACATCACTTCCAGCCGCCGGCGGGTCAACTCTCCCCTGGCGTCACTGAGCAGGATGCAGTAAGACTGATCTTTGCCGCGGCCCACCCGTCCGCGGAGCTGGTGCAGCTGGGACAGGCCGAACCGTTCTGCGTTTTCGATCATCATAATCACCGCATTGGGCACATCCACCCCCACCTCCACGACAGTAGTAGAAACCAGCAGCTGCATATCCCCGTTTTTAAACCGGGTGATGGCCTCCTCTTTTTCCTTGGATTTCATCTTTCCATGGAGAAGCCCCACCCGATAGCCTTTGAAATAGCGCTCCTCCAAAAGCTTTTCATAATCCGTGGCTGGTTTTAACCCGCTTTCCCCGTTGGCCTCCACCAGTGGACATACAATATAGGCTTGACGCCCTGCATCCAGATGTTTTTTGATGAAGCCAAAAGCCCGCATCCGCTTATCGGAACCTATACAATAGGTCAGCACCTTCTGCCGGCCTGGAGGCAGTTCGTCGATGACGGACAGATCCAGATCACAGTAGATCGTCTGGGCCAGTGTCCGGGGAATGGGGGTCGCGGACATGACCAGTACATGGGGATGATCCCCCTTATTCATAAGGCGTACCCGCTGGGCCACGCCAAACCGATGCTGCTCATCGGTAATGACCAGTCCCAGCCGGTGAAATTCCACCGTGTCTTCGATGATGGCATGGGTACCGATCAAGAGGTGGATTTCCCCTGCTTTGAGCTGCTCCTGAATCTCCCTGCGTTTTGCCGCTTTGGTGGAGCCGGTGAGCAGCTCCGCCACAAGCCCCAAGCCGGACAGTACGGGAGCAAGGGTCTCATAGTGCTGGAGGGCCAGGATCTCTGTCGGCGCCATCAAAGCCGACTGAGCCCCGTTTTTGGCCGCGAAATAGATGCAGGCCGCCGCTACCATGGTTTTGCCCGAGCCCACGTCTCCCTGGACCAGCCGGTTCATTGGCACCCCTGTGGTCATATCCCGGCAGGCCTCTTCGATGCTCCGGCGCTGCGCTCCCGTCAGGGTGAAGGGCAGGCTCTCATAAAATGGCGCCAGAGAAACCTCTTGCATGGGCCGGGTCTTTAACCTGCGGTTGCGGTTGCGCACCTGCAGAAAGGCCAGCTGGCAAAAAAGAAGCTCCTCAAAGATCAGCCGGTTTTTGGCAATCTCCATGGCCTCCCGGTCTGGCGGAAAATGGATGTTCTGGACAGCGTAGGATTTATGGCAAAGGTGGTATTTCTCCCGCAGGTCTTTTGTCAGAGGGTCTTCCAGCATCCCTTTCGTTTCATCCAGCGCCTGGCGGATATTTTCTCTGATAAGTTTGGAGGAAAGCCCCTCGGTCAGCGGATAGATGGGAATGAGGCCCTCCCCTTCTCCCAAGCGGAATATCAAGGGAGAGGCCATCGTCCTCTTGGTGAGAGTCCCTTCTACCTTGCCGTAAAAAATGTATTCCTCACCGATTTTCAGCCCTTCCACCGTAAACTTGGTGTTGAAAAAGGTGATAACCATGTCGCTGCTGTGATCGGTGACCACCACCTTGAACAGGGAAAGGCCCCTGCGGATGCGCTGCTCCCCAGTCTTGGAAACTACAGCGGCGCGGACAGGAACTGCCTCTTCTCGGGGCGCCCCAGCGATGGAGACAGGCTGGGTCAGATCGATATAGGATCGTGGGTAATGTTCCAGCAGAGTAGCAAGATCGGTAATCCCCAGCTTCTCATAAAGCTTGGCCCGCTTTTCTCCCACTCCCTTCAGATAGCGGATATCTTTATGCGGTTGCATCCTTTCCCCCCTTGAGCAAAAAAGGAGGGGATTTCCCCTCCTTTTGATAGGTAAAGTGGTTATTCCACCGAAATCATGTAGTAATACACCGGCTGACCGCCGTTAATCAGTGTCACCTCAATGTCGTCGGGAAGCTTGGCCTTCAGCGCTTCCAGCACCTCCTCGGCTTGCTCATCGGAGACATCAGCGCCGTAGTAGAGGGTGACAAAGCTGGAATCCCGATGGAGCAGGGCCCGGGTCAGTTTGATCAGTGCATGGCTCAGATCCTTGTCGGTAAAGGCCAGTTTTCCATTATCAAGAGCCAACAGGTCGCCCTTTTTGATATTGTGGCCGTCATAATCGGAATCCCGGGCCGCAAAGGTAATCAGACCTGTCTCTACCCTTTCGTATGCCTTCATCATGGTCATCTGGTTGTCTGACACATTCAAATCCGGGTCAAACGCCAGCATTGCGGCCACACCCTGAGGAATGGTCCGGGTCTGCAGCACGTAAACCTTCCGATCTGCGAGCTTGATGGTCTGTTCCGCAGCCATGATAATATTTTTATTGTTGGGCAGGACAAACACATTCTTGGCCGGCGTGGCATGGATGGCCTTGAGGATGTCATCTGTAGAGGGATTCATGGTCTGGCCGCCGCTGACCACCTGATTGACGCCTAGGTCAGAAAACAGCTGACTGACTCCATCTCCTACCGCTACCGCCACAAAGCCAAACTCAGTATCAGGATCCACCGCCACATAGGTGTCCTCTTCCTGTTCCTTTTTGGCGGCCGCCTTCTTGCCGGCAAATTGCAGACGCATGTTATCGATTTTAATATTGGTAAGCATTCCATAGCCCAAGGCATGCTGCAATGCCTTTCCTGGATTGTCGGTGTGGACGTGAACTTTGATAATATCATCGTCATCCACTACGACCACACAATCGCCAATGGATTCCAGGTAGGCCCGCAGCGCCAAAGGCTCATTCTGATTCTCTTTGCTGATGATAAACTCTGTACAATAGGTATAGGTGATGTCCCCTTCATAATCGCCAATGGCGTTGGATGCTTCCGCCTTGGATGCGGACGTCTTTTTCTCCTCTTCCTTAGAAGGGATGATAACGCCATCCCGGAAGACGCTCATCATCCCCTCAAAGATGATCACCAGTCCCCGGCCGCCGGCATCCACGACACCGGCTTTTTTCAATACCGGAAGCATTTCCGGCGTCTGTGCCAGAGCGTCCTCAGCCGCAGAACATATTTCCTGCCATACATACACCGGATCATCGTTTTCCTCCGCCGCCTGGGCAGCCCGTTCCGCAGCCAGCCGGGCCACCGTCAGAATGGTTCCCTCCGTTGGCTTCATCACCGCTTTATACGCCGCTTTGACGCCCTGATCTAACGCAGCGGCCAAATCCCGGCCGTCGGCCTCCGTCTTTCCGCGCAGACCTTTGGAAAGGCCGCGGAAAAGCAGCGACAAAATGACGCCGGAGTTCCCTCTCGCGCCCCGCAATAAGGCGGAAGAAGCCACCGAGGCCACCTCACCAATGGCGTCAGGACGATCCATCACCGCAAGTTCCCTGGCTGCCGATGAGATGGTCATGGACATATTGGTTCCTGTGTCCCCATCGGGCACGGGAAATACATTCAGTTCATCCACCTGCTGTTTTTGATTGACAATATGATTAGATGCCGAAAGCAATGCATCTCGAAATATCTGGCCTGTTATCACCGTGATCAGCACTCCCTTTAAATTCAGTCCGATTTCCTCTCCCTAATGTCATTCAGCCTTCATACCGTCGACATAGACGTTGACTTTGAGCACATCCAATCCGGTAGCATCCTCAACAGTATATCTGACTTTATTGACAATACTTTTGACAATCGCGGCAATATTCAGTCCGTAGGTCACGATGATATGCATATCAATGGTCAATTTGCCGCCGTTTTGGCGAATCCGAATTCCTTTGTCCGGCGCGTCTTTTTTGCTCAGCAGAGAGCGGAACCCTTGGGATGGCGTAGAGTTGACCATGCCCACAACGCCGAAGCATTCCGAAGCAGCTTTGCCTGCCAAATTGGCAATAAACTCCTGGGAAATCTCAATGGTTCCCAGATGATTCTCAATTTTGATCATAAAAGCCCCTCCTCACTTCATTTGATTCCAGATGGGGAATTTTCATAAAAATACTGCGGAAATATTCTTATATATTGTACCAACTTTTTGCAGATAAATCAATTGCTCACAGGAGAATTCTTCCATTTCATCTATTTTTTCCGCCTTGTGCCTATAAAAATTCTGCCTTATAATGAAGGTATGCTCTGTATATAGGATTTTTGCAGAAATTATTCTTGATGAGAGAGGAAGGTTTTACCATGCGTCTTAAATACGATGTGGACACCAAAATTTTGTTCCAGATCGGAGACCCGTTGGACCAATGCTGTGCCACCTATCTGCATAATGCCTTATATGAATTTGCCAATATCAACGCTGTCAACCTTTCTGTTCCCGTACCTAAAGGAGGCCTTGGCGATTTTGTCAAAGCCGCCAAGACTATCCATGCCGCAGGCTTTGACCTGACCATGCCCCACAAAACCGATATCATCCCCTTTCTGGACGAATGCGACCCGGCGAGCCGTGCCTTTAAATGTGTCAACCACGTCAAAATTGCCGATGGACGTCTTATCGGCGTTGGGCTGGATGGAGCGGGAATGGGGCTCTCCCTTCAATACGAGATGGGGGATATTTCCGGACGGCACGCATTGATTATCGGAGCCGGAGCGGTCGCCGGCCCCATTGCCGCCGACCTATGCAGCCGAGGGGTTAAAAAGTTTACCATCGTCAACCGCACCCTGGAAAAAGCACAATATGTCGCCGACACCCTCCGGAATATTTACGGTGTGGAGACCTCTTTTGGACCCTTTAGCGAAGAGTTTCTCTCCTCCGTCGCCCCAGAAATCTCCCTGGCTGTCCAATGTACCTGTCTGGGAGGAGGCTCCCATTGGGGCCAGTTCCCCCACCTGGGTTTTATCTCCCGCCTGCCTAAAAACTGCATTGCGGCCGATGTCCTCTACCCCACCACCGATTTCCTGGAGGAAGCGAAACGGCAGGGGCTTCCCACTGTCAGCGGCAAAGGGATGCTCTATCAGCAGCAGCTGGCCATGATGGAGTTTTATTTTGGCGTCAAACTGGGGGCAGATGCCTTGCAGGAAGCCAAGGAGGCGCTGGAGGTCGCCATCGCTATGCGGACAATCCGTAATGAAAAAATGAAAGAACAATAAAAAGTTTTATAAAATAAGGGTGGGGAATCAAAGATTCCCCACCCTTGTTTTCTGTTCTTTTTTGATGCTCTCTTCACTTGCAAGAGGATGATTTTCGGTCTTTCGTCCTACCTTGGCTCAACAATAAGCTTCATGGCGGTCCGTTCTTCCCCATCAATTTCCACATTGGCGAAAGCTGGAATACAGATCAAATCGATTCCGGCGGGAGCCAAATAACCCCTGGCAATTGCCACCGCCTTGACCGCCTGGTTGGAAGCCCCAGCCCCAACTGCCTGAACTTCCACCGCGCCTTTTTCACGAATGACACCCGCTATCGCACCTGCAACTGAATTTGGTATGGATCTTGCTGAAACTTTAAGAATTTCCATAATAATCCCCCTTGCCGTAGCTATAGCTGTTATACAAATCCGCAATTAAATAATAGCGTATTTTCGTGCAAATTGCAAGAGTTCGAGGAAATAATCGTTAATTATTGAATGTTTAGTCGAAAAATTTTGTCTGTTTTGCCGTTTTTTTCATCAATTTCGAAAATTACACCGCCTAATTTGCACGGATCAGTTCCATTTTCGAAGCGTACGGGAAGATGTGTGCGCATTTTGTACAACGCAATTTCGGGTTTGACACCCAAAACGGAGTGAATCGGGCCGGTCATCCCCAGGTCGGTAATATAGCCGGTACCTTTGGGGAAAATGGCCTCATCCGCTGTCTGCACATGGGTATGGGTGCCAAATACAGCGCTCACCCGTCCGTCTAAATGGTAGGCCATGGCAATTTTCTCCGCCGTGGCCTCTGCATGAAAATCCACCAAAATAATGGGAGTGTCTATTTTCTCCAAAATCCTGTCAACGCAGTCAAAAGGGCTCTCCACCGCATCCATATACACCTGACCCAAGAGGTTGATGACCGCCACCGAATGAGGAAAAGCGTCAAAAATGTAGTAGCCCTCTCCCGGGGCATCCGGGTGGAAATTGGCCGGACGGATTACGCCGTCCCGCCGTTCATAAATTTCATAGCACTCTTTGCGCCGCAGGGCATGGTTTCCGGTGGTGATTACATCAGCACCGGAAGAAAAGAGAAATCTAGCCGAAGGTGTCGTAATACCATTTCCCTCCGCCGAATTCTCTCCATTGACAATGACCATATCCAAGGCATATTCCTGCCGCAACCTGCTGATCTGGGAGCGGAAGAACTCACAGCCCGCTTTGCCGACTACATCACCAACCGCTAGTATCCTCATGTTTATCCCAACCTTTTTGAATGCCGGTTGCGAGCCCAGCCTTTATTGTCAAATAAAAAGAGGGCTGGAAAACCCGGCCCTCTTTCCTGCTCAAATTATTTCGCATACTCGATTGCCCGGTTTTCCCTGATCACATTGACCTTGATCTGTCCAGGGTATTCCAGTTCACTTTCAATCTTTTTCACAATTTCCCGGGCCATCAGAACCATCTGGTCATCGTTGACAGCATCGGGTTTGACCATAATGCGAATCTCACGGCCAGCCTGGATGGCATAGGATTTTTCAACTCCGTTAAAGGAGCTGGCGATTTCCTCTAGTTTTTCAAGCCGTTTGATATAATTTTCCAAATTCTCGCGTCGCGCGCCAGGACGGGCTGCGCTGATCGCATCAGCCGCCTGTACCAGGCAGGCCACGATGGTTTTGGCCTCCACATCCCCATGATGGGCGGCGATAGCGTGGATAACCTCGTTATTTTCCTTATACTTCTTCGCGATGTCCACACCGATATCCACATGGGAGCCTTCCATCTCATGGTTGAGCGCCTTTCCGATATCGTGGAGCAGTCCTGCACGTCGGGCTGTATTCACGTCGGCCCCCAACTCTGCCGCCATCATGCCGGCAATATAGGCAACCTCAATAGAATGATCCAGCACGTTTTGTCCATAGCTGGTACGGTAACGCATCCGGCCCAACAAACGGACCAACTCCGGATGGATGCTGTGAACGCCAGTTTCCATAACGGCACGTTCGCCGTCCCGTTTGATTTTGGCCTCCACTTCCTTGCGGGATTTCTCCACCATTTCCTCAATACGTGTGGGATGAATGCGGCCGTCTGTAATAAGCTTTTCCAGAGACAGGCGGGCGATTTCACGCCGCACCGGGTCAAAACTGGAAAGGGTAATGGCTTCCGGAGTATCGTCGATAATGAGATCCACGCCGGTCAGGGTTTCCAGAGCGCGGATATTGCGGCCTTCCCGGCCGATAATGCGGCCCTTCATCTCATCGTTGGGCAGCGGTACTACCGACACGGTAGCCTCGGATACATGCTCAGCTGCACAACGCTGAATGGCCAGGGAAACAATTTCCCGCGCTTTTTGATCGGCCTCATCTTTAAGCTGAGACTCCATATTATCAATGCGGACAGCTTTCTCATGTACCAATTCGTCTTCCAGGTTCTGCAACAGGTACTCTTTGGCCTGCTCAATAGTGAAGCCAGAAATCCGCTCCAGCATTTCAAACTGGCGCTTTTTGACTTCTTCTGCCTCTTCCAGGCGATGTTGGGCATCCTGGATCTTTTTCTGCAGGGCTTCTTCCTTTTTTTCGAAGTTTTCCAGCTTCCGGTCCAGGTTTTCTTCCTTTTGATTGATACGGCGCTCCTGACGCTGGACTTCTGAACGTCTGTCCTTGACCTCTTTTTCCGCCTCGGAACGCATCTTGTAAATCTCATCCTTGGCTTCCACCAAAGCTTCTTTTTTCTTGCTTTCTGCTGCTTTTATCGCGTCGGAAACCAGCCGTTTCGCCTCGTCTTCCGCGGACATGATCTCGGCTTCTGCAACTTTGCGTCTATAAGTAACGCCCAGGAAAAAGGCGGCAACACCAACCACAACAGCAACAACAATGCATACAATGATTGTTATGACATCCATGAAACTACATTGAACCTCCTTTGCAAATAAATTTTTCATCATCAAAATTTTGTAATGTATAATGTTTGCAAATTCCCGGGCAGTACCGGAACCATGTGAATTTTTCAGCCATGCCTCGCCAAGAATCATACGTCGGCCGGACTTCTTCTTCCTCCTGTGATAAATCCTTCACAGGCAAACACGTTCTCCACTCTCTACGGATCATATCCGCCGAAAGTCCCCGGAGATCTACCGGGAAACCTTTTATTTTTTGCGTAAAAAATCTACACAAAAACGATACAAATATCACTTTTTGTATGGAAAAAATACCAAAAAGTATAAAAGTACAAATTTATACATTATATATTTATATTATATCCGTCTCAGGCACTATGTCAAGAAATTTGTAGTGTTGACATTGGCTTTTGATCATGCTAATATTATTTTATTCAGAATTTATTACAACTATATACAGAACAACATGTTGATAAGGAAGGTTTGTCCCTATTTCCCCTGGCAGAGAGAGAGAGCGTCACCGGCTGCAAGCGCTTTTGAGTGGGAGCGGGCAAATTACCACCCTTGGAATGCGCATCAGGTTTTCCGAGTGCGCCGTGAAGTCTCGTTACGGCTCAATTAAGGTGGCGTACCGCAAGGTGCGCAAACTGGGTGGAACCGTGGAGACGCGACATGATACGCAAGCTTCATCCCTGCTGAAGATTTCAGACTGGGATGAAGCTTTTTTGTTACCCTCACACATCATGATGCATGGAAAGATAGAAAAAGGAGTGGATCACAATGATCAAAGTAATGCTCAAAGGCGACGTTGTCAAAGAATTCGACGCCGGTATTACGCCGATGGAAATTGCCAAAAGTCTTGGCGCGGGCCTTTACAAAGCCTGCTGCGCAGCCCATGTAGACGGTGTCCTCACCGACCTGCGCACCCCTCTTACCAAAGACTGCAAGCTGGAACTGCTTACCTTCGATGACAAAGACGGTGCATGGACCTTCCGGCACACCGCTTCCCACATCCTGGCACAAGCGGTCAAGCGCCTTTTCCCTGAAGCCAAACTGGCCATCGGTCCTGCCATTGACAATGGTTTTTACTATGATTTCGACGTAGAAAAGCCCTTTTCTCAGGAAGATCTGGTCAAAATCGAGGCGGAGATGAAAAAGATCGTCAAGGAGGCTCTGCCTTTGGAGCGGTTTGAGCTTTCCCCCGACGAAGCCAAGAAGATGATGGAACAAGCAAACGAACCCTATAAAGTGGAGCTTGTGGAAAAACACGCCTCTGAAGGGGAACCCATCAGCTTTTTCCGTCAGGGAGACTTTGTGGACTTATGCGCAGGCCCCCATCTTCCGGACACCTCCCGGGTCAAAGCCTTTAAATTGACCTCCACCACCGGAGCCTATTGGCATGGTGATTCCAATCTGCCCATGCTCTGCCGGGTTTATGGCACTGCCTTCCCCAAGGCAAGCCAACTGGAAGAATACCTGGCCGCTGTAGAAGAGGCTAAAAAGAGGGATCACAACATTATTGGCCGCCAGCTGAAATACTTTACCACTTCTGATATTATTGGCCAGGGACTTCCCTTGCTGATGCCCAAAGGCGCCAAGCTCTTCCAAATCCTCAACCGCTATATCCAAGATAAAGAAGAATACGAATATGGTTATCTTATGACCAGAACCCCCTATATGGCCAAATCTGACCTTTACAAGCTCTCCGGCCACTGGGATCACTATAAGGACGGCATGTTCGTTCTGGGAGACGAGGAAAAGGACAAGGAGGTTTATGCCCTGCGTCCCATGACCTGCCCCTTCCAGTACCAAATTTACCTCAGTGAGAAGCATTCTTACCGTGATCTGCCCCTGCGCTATGGTGAAACTTCCACCCTCTTCCGCAATGAAGCCTCCGGAGAAATGCACGGACTTATCCGTGTGCGCCAGTTCACCATCTCTGAAGGCCATCTCATCGTCCGTCCTGACCAGTTGGAGGAAGAATTCAAAAACTGCTTAAAACTAGTCAAAGAGGTCATGACCGACCTGGGACTTATCGATGATTTGACCTACCGTTTCTCCAAATGGGATCCCAACGATCGTGAAAAATACGAAGGAACTCCCGAGATGTGGAATGAGGCGCAGTCTGTTATGCGTCAGATTCTGGATCATCTGGAGCTGGATTATACCGAGGCTGAGGGTGAAGCCGCCTTCTACGGTCCTAAGTTGGATATTCAGACCAAGAATGTCCATGGCAAAGAGGATACCCTCATCACCATCCAGATCGATATGATGCTGGCGCAGCAGTTCGACATGACCTACACCGACAAAGATAATACCCAGAAATATCCCTATATTATCCATCGTACTTCTTTAGGCTGCTATGAGCGGACCATTGCCATGCTGCTGGAGAAATATGCAGGCGCTCTGCCCATGTGGCTTTCTCCGGTCCAGGCAAAAATCCTGCCGATCAGTGAGCGGCAATTGGATCGCTGCCGTGAGATCCTCAAGGAGCTGCGGGCTGCCGGTCTGCGGGTAGAGTTAGACGAACGCAGCGAGAAAATCGGCTACAAGATCCGGGAAGCACAGCTGGAAAAGGTTCCCTACATGCTCATTGTAGGCGACAAGGAGGCGGAAGCCGGTACAGTTTCTGTCCGTTCCAGAAAAGAAGGCGACCTGGGCGCTATCCCCACCGATATCTTCATTAAAATGGCGCAGCGGGAAATTGAGACCAAAGCAAAATAAGAAAAGCATTTCTATCGATAACAGGCCGGAAATTTTTCCGGCCTGTTATTATTTTTTCTTTTCGGTATATACTAAGAATGCCCTTTTCTGGGCACTTTAAAAATAAAAATAAAAACTGAAATTTTGTGTTGACTTTTGGAATTTTTATTGGTATAATAATTAAGCGTTCTAAAACAGAATAGCGGTGAGATGAGCCATTAGCTCAGCTGGCAGAGCATTTGACTTTTAATCAAAGGGTCCGGAGTTCGAATCTCCGATGGCTCACCAAAACACACACAGTCCGAACAATGCTGTTGTTTATATTTTTATCGACGGTTTGTTCGGCTGTATCTTTAGCAGGGATTAAGTCCCTGCTTTTTATTTTGTCATACGCTACAAATCTTCTTGTCCTTTTTCTACACAAATATTTCGACAAATCATTTATTTAAAATCCAAATACTAGTATAATTTAAGGAAAAGGAGGGGATTTTTATGAAGAAAATAATCAGTCTTATTTTGGCGATATCCTGCATTCTTTGCCTTGCTTCTTGCTCAAAGGGGCCTAGTGGAGAGCTGGGTGGATTGGATATTTCCATTGGTTCCGCTCGCATTGAGAAAAACATTTTAGATCAAGTCGTTATTATCATAGGAACCAACATCACTAATATTTCAGATGAAAACCAAGACCTAATCTATCTGCATACCAAAGCCACTCAAGGCGGAAAGGAGCTAAAACGCACCTATATAGATGAGGAAAACACAACAACAACACTTGCTCCCGGTGCCAGTTGTCTTATGGAAATGTCTTTTGAACTCAACACAAAAGATGAGATTGTTAAGTTTAGCGTCGCTCCGCCTTACGTTAGGGGAAATGTTTCTAAAGAATTTGATCCAGAACTACTTCTCTTATAGTTTTTTATGAAAACAAGAAAGCCCTGTTCCTTCCCTCTATTACAGAGGTGGGAACAGGGCTTTTTTCATTACCGTATGAAGAATGTAACGCAGGCTACCAGGATGGCGCTGGCAATACCCCATAGGGCTTTGGTCAGCGCCGACATGGACTTGGTCAAATGGGTCACGTCAGACTCCGTCTTGGTGATCCTCTGGCCATATTCATCATGTTTTCTCTCCGCTTCGTCTTTCCACGCTTCTAAGCCGTCCAAGCGGTGGGTGTTGCTCCTGGCACGGGCCTCAATCTCCATGATCTTTTCTCTCGCCTTCTGGATCAGGTCTTGCTCGTCCATCTTTCC